>CALXVR010000001.1 GCA_944392155.1 uncultured Alphaproteobacteria bacterium
ATTATTCATTTTTGAGTTTCAAAGCCAAATCATAAATATCGTTTTTATTCAAACCATAAGAAGCAACCATTTCTTTGACGGCAGATTTAAGAGGCATCTCGGCAAGTTTTTGTTTTAAAATACCTTCGACATCAAGGTCAGAAAAATCTTTTTCCGAAGCCGGAGCAATCATCAAAACCATTTCGCCCTTGGGTTCTTTGCTGCTAAAATGCTCAATGAGTTTGGCAGCCGTACCATTAATGCATTCTTCATAAACTTTGCTGATTTCACGAGCAACAGCCATTTCTCTTTCACCAAAAATTTCTTTAGCGGCTTCCAGGGTTTTCAAAATACGTTGTGCCGTTTCATAGAAAACGATAGTAGCTTTTGTTTCCTTAAATTCATTTAAAACATCAGTGCGAGCTTTGTCCTTATTAGGGATAAAGCCTGCAAAAAGAAAGCGATTTGTAGGCAGACCGGAAAGTTGCAAAGCGCAGATAAGAGCGCAACACCCGGGCAAAACGCTGACAAAAACACCTTGTTCACGCGCTTTATGAATGAGCTTGTACCCAGGGTCTGAAATCAAAGGAGACCCGGCATCGCTGACCAGAGCAATGCTTTTGTTTTCATTGATTGCCAAATCCAAAATATTTTGCGCTTCATCTTCCTCGTTATAATTTTGGTAGACAATAAATTTTTTGTTAGCCGTACTGATATTAAGAAGAGCAAAAAGTTTTTTTGTAATGCGTGTATCTTCGCAAGCAATAACATCTGCTTCCTTGAGCGTTTCAACGGCTCTTGGAGAAATATCGCCAAGGTTTCCGATAGGTGTGGCAACAATGTATAATCCGTTCTGCATATCTTTATCTTTACATTAAGAATTTTTTATTCTAAATCTGATAAGTATTATTTATAATACGTTATATTTTCGAATTGTTTTCTATTTTAAGGTAAAATGCAAGTGCTAAAAAAATATTTTGTCTTTGTCCTTTTTGTAATATTAGCCGGTTGTCGTTCGGCAGATATTGCCACACAGGGCGGTTATGATGATATGTCAACGGATTATAGCGAAGTAAACCTCGGTGGACGAAGCAATTTCAGAGTAGGGGTGCTTTTACCTTTAAGCGGAAGTGCAGCTAAACAAGGGCAGGGGCTTAAAAACGCCACAATGATGGCTTTGGATGATGTCCGCAATCCCAATCTCATTTTGCAGTATTATGATACCAAAAGCACGCCGGAAGGTGCGCGTGTTGCCATAGAAAACGCCCTCAATCAGCAATCCGATTTGATTTTGGGTCCTTTGATGAGTTCGGAAGTTAAAGCCATCTCCAATCAGGCGATAGATAAAGGTGTTCCCGTAATCGCCTTCTCAACCAACACGGATGTTTTGCAAAGCAATATTTACACTTTAGGCTTGTTGATTGACGAGCAAGTTGGTCGCGTAATGTCTTTTGCAATAGCTAAAGGTCGTTCAAAATTTGCTTTGCTTGTGCCGGATAATTCAACTGGTGTAGCCGTTGCCAAAGCAGCTGTTAAGTTTGCGCAAAAAAACAACGTTCAGGTTGTTCGTATAGGTTTTTATCCGCCGGAAACAACTGATTTCTCTGACGTACTAAAGAAAATGACGGATTATCCGACACGCGTGGCCAGATTACAAAAGATTCGCACCAATCTGGCTGCAAAATCGGCACGAGGCGACGCCAATGCCGCAAAAGTTCTAAAACGTTTAGAACCCTTGGATACATTGGGTGATGTTGACTTTGATGCCGTAATCATTCCGGAATATGGTCCGCGCTTAAAATCAGCCGCATCCATGTTTGGCTACTATGATGTCTTTTCCCCGAAAGTAAAATTTTTGGGCACATCCATTTGGGAGAATACAAGCTTAAACAAAGAAACCACCTTGTTTGGCAGTTGGTATCCGGCTATGTCCAGGTCTCATAGCGCTTATTTTTCTAACAAATACAATGACTATTTCGGCGAACGCCCGAACACGCTTTATTCTTTTGCCTACGATGGTGTTGCTTTAGCTTCGGCCTTGTCTAAACAAGACAAAGATAACTTGACGGAAGCAATCACCGATCCTGATGGCTATATCGGCATAAATGGTGTTTTCCGTTTATTTGCAGATGGTCGTAACGAGCACAGCTTAGACATCGTAGAGGTAAGAAGTTCGGGAGACATTGTCGTTGATGCTGCGCCGAAACAGTTTGCATCTTCTGTAATGGTAGAATCTTCAGCTCCGCTTGAAATAGATTCCTCTTATCGAGCTCCGCTGATTTTTGGTAAAGATAGAACCTCCGCTCAAACACTTATCTATGGACATCCTTTGAGCCCCGAAAATCAGCCTGAAGCCTATGCCTCTTTTGAGCAAGAACAGGAAATTACAAGAGATGCTTTAGCCAAACTCAATATCAGAGTTCCAAACTAGGCCGAAACTGTTAAATTGTTTATTTTTTCCTTGAAAAAAGGGCAAAAAACAACGATATTAAAAGAAGTTTTTTAACGGAGGGCAGCGGGTTAATTCTCCGCCAACCCGGTCAGGTCCGGAAGGAAGCAGCCGTAACGGAATCGATTAAGGTCGCGCGCTCTCCACCTCTTTTTTATGAAGATTGCAATGTCTGAAGAAAATACAAACACCGAAACCGGCAATAATGACCAATATGTTGTCCTTGCGCGCAAATATCGCCCGCAAAATTTTGATGACCTTGTCGGACAGGATGCTTTGGTGCAAACCCTGACCAATGCCATCAAAAACAATCGTCTGCACCATGCCTACATCCTAACGGGCATTCGTGGCGTTGGAAAAACCACCACGGCCAGAATTATTGCCAAAGCGCTAAACTGCATTGGTATGGATGGCAAAAGCGGACCGACAATTCATCCTTGCGGTGTTTGTGAAAACTGCAAAGCCATCACCGAAGGCCGCCATATTGATGTTATGGAGCTGGATGCTGCGTCTCATACCGGTGTTGATGACATTCGCGAGATTTTGGACGGTGTCCGCTACAAACCAACCAATGCGCGTTACAAAATCTATATCATCGACGAAGTCCACATGCTTTCCAAAAGTGCGTTTAATGCGCTGCTCAAAACTTTGGAAGAGCCGCCTTCTCATGTCAAATTTATCTTTGCCACGACAGAGATTCGCAAAGTTCCGGTAACCATATTGTCGCGTTGCCAAAGGTTTGACCTGCAAAGAATCAGCATTGAAGATTTGACGGGCTTGTTTAAGAAGATTCTGGACAATGAAAAAATTTCTTATGATGAAGAAGCCTTGCACATCATCGCCAAAGCGGCAGATGGCTCTGCGCGCGATGGTGAATCTTTATTAGACCAATCTATTTCTTTGGGCGGCGGCAAAGTTCGTACCGACATTGTTAAGAATATGATAGGCTTGGCAGACCGCAATCAGGTTTTTGAGCTGTTTGAAAATCTGGCAACAGGTAAGGTTGACAAGGTTATAACCAATCTTCAGGAACAATATAAAAACGGTGCAAACCCGACAACTTTGTTGCAGGACCTAATCAATATCACTCATATGTTGGCCAAAGCGCGGATTATTCCGTCTTCGGTCAATGATATCAGTTTAACGGAAAATGAGCGCGATTTTTGCACCAAAATGTCTCCGGTTGTTTCCATTGCCGTTTTATCCAAAATTTGGCAGATGATGATAAAAGGTTTGGGCGAACTTCAGGTTGCTCCGGTCCAGATTGATGCCTTGGAGATGATCCTCATTCGCGTGGCTTATTCTGCAAATTTGCCCACACCTTATGAACTGTTAAACGACGTAAAAAAAAACTCTAGCCTAGGCAACTCCCGCCCTTTTGAGGCAGCGGCCGGTGCGCCGCAAAAAGCACCTGAACCGATGGCTGTAAATCCCGTCATAAAAGAAGAGCCGACGCGGGAGAAAACCAATAGCGGCATCTTCAAATCTGCAGAAGATTTGGTTGCTTATTTGGAAGCAAACCGCAAAATGCTGGTATCTTATGCCATCAAAAATGATGTAACTATCCATGAGTTTGCAGATGGTTTTATGAAGATGACGATTTCGGATAAAATCCATCCGGATTTCATAATGAATCTGCACAAGATTTTAGCCGAAGCCACGGGTAAGGAATGGAAGATAGACATTTTGCGCGGCCATTTGGGCGAGACGATAGCAGACAAAGAGCGCGCCAAATCGGAAGAGGAAAAGCGCAGTATTATGGAATATCCTTTGGTCAAGGCGATTATGGCAGAGTTCAAAGGAGCGAAGATAGAAACCCTGACCCGTAGGGTGGATTTGGAAGAAACGGCGGACGGGGAAGCCGACAGCGAACTGTTTTTTGAAGAGGAAAATTAGTTATGATGAATATTCAGGGATTGATGAAACAAGCCCAAATGATGCAGAAAAAAATGGAAGAAGCACAAGCCAAACTTGCCGAGCAAGAACTCACGGGAACCTCTGGCGGCGGAATGGTAAAAATCACCTTAAACGGCAAGTTTGAAATGAAAAAGATTGAGATAGACAAGTCCTTGCTTGATGAAGAAGATACAAGCATTTTGGAAGATATGATTGTTGCCGCTTATAATGATGCGCATGGCAAAGTAGACGCTTCTATGGCTGAGGGTATGAAAGATGTAACCGGCGGATTGAATCTCGGCGGATTAAAGTTGCCTTTTTAGCAGAGAAAAAACGTGTCCGGAAAAGAAATAGAAAAACTCACCAAGATTATTTCCAAGCTGCCCTCGCTGGGTACGCGCTCTTCAAGGCGTATTGTTTTGCAGCTCTTAAAAAAGCGTGAAACTTTGTTTCTGCCGCTGATAGAGGCTTTGCAAGAAGTTGCGGCCAACGTCAAAACTTGCGAAATCTGCGGCAATTATGACACGGTTTCGCCTTGCTCCATTTGCGCCTCAGAAAAGAGAGAGAATAATCTGCTTTGTGTCGTGCAAGATGTTGCTGATTTATGGGCGATGGAAAGAGTTTCTTTTTTCAAAGGCAAATATCATGTTTTAGGCGGTGTTTTATCAGCCTTAGACGGCGTCGCGCCGGAGGATTTGAATATAGAATCTTTGCTTTGCCGTATCAAAAAAGATGATATTAAAGAGGTGATATTAGCTCTGCCTGCAACGGTAGACGGACAAATCACCTCGCATTATCTCGTTTCTCGCCTAAAAGATATGGATGTTAAAGTAACAACCTTGGCACAAGGAATCCCGATGGGGGCCGAGCTTGATTATATGGACGAAGGCACGCTCCAACTCGCGCTAAATTCCCGAAAATTGTTATAAAAAAAGGCAACCTTTTATGGTTGCCTTAATTTTAAGCTGTTGCTTCCTGATAAATCTCGCCGATTCTGCTCAACAATTCTTCTCTGGTAAGCTGAAAATCGCTTTCAATCCAAAGTCTTTCCAACTCATCTAAAACCGAGCCGATTTTTCGGTTATTATTGATACCTGCACTGATAATATCTTTGCCGCGCAGCGGAAAGATAGGAACAATGGCATCCTCAATCTGTTGTAGTTTTTGGTGAAGATTAACAACATTTTTCATCTCTAAAGCAGATTGCAACAACATTTTGTCGCGGCAAAATTCTTTACCATATTTATAAATCAACCGCATGATATTCTTGTCATCATCGAAAGCGTTTTCTGGGAGAGAAATAACAGCCCAACGAACGAAAGATTCACGTTGCTTTTTGGTCAGGTGTAAGCGAGTTGCCAGGCTCTCTGCCAATTCTTCGTCGGGTTGATATAAAACGAACAAACGCCGCATTGCCGCATGAGGGATATTTTCATCGTCAACCAACTTAATCAAAAAATCAAGCTGCTCAAAATTTTGCGAGGTTGGGAGAAGAAAACCCAAAATCTCATTATCAAACATAATTTTGAGTGTTTTGCTCACATTGGGGGTTAACAAGATTTTAGAAAATTCATCACGGATTCGCTCAATGGATAGGTTTTTCAATCCTTCACGATTCTCCACACAAGCTTTAAGAGCTTTTTCATCCATTTCGCCTTTGCCGAAGAGAGAATAAAAACGGAAGAAACGCAAGATTCGCAAATAATCTTCTTTAATGCGGTGGTTGGGATTACCGATAAAACGAACAATACCTTTTTCCAAGTCCTCAATACCGTCGTAATAGTCAAAAACATTGCCTTTTTCGTCGGCATAAACAGCGTTGATTGTCAGGTCGCGGCGAGCCGCATCGGCTTCCCAGTCGGTCGTAAATTCAACTTCGGCGTGGCGACCGTCAGTTTTAACATCACGCCGCAAAGAAGTAACTTCCAAAACCTTGTCATTGATGATAACACCGACCGTTCCGAACTTAATGCCGATAGGCACGGTGCGCAAACCGTTTTCGGAACAAGCCTCAACCAACTCATCGGGAGAAAGGTCGGTTGCCAAGTCCAAATCAAAGCCTTTAAGACCGGCCAAAGCATCACGCACGGCACCACCCACAAAACGAAGCGCGCCGCCGTGGCTTTCCACCACGCGAAACAGCTTCAAGACCTTTTTGTCCTGAATAATTTTGCTCATATCCAGATAATTATCTCTAATCATTTTGTTTTTTCCCGATATTTTTAAAATCTGCCCTATTGTTAACAGTTTTTATATATTTTTCAAATACAATAATTGGCAAATAATCATAAATTGTGAGTACAAGAGTATGTTAAAAAAGTTTTTATCTGTTTCTCTTTTTAGTTTGCTTGTTGCAAGCGGCGCAAATGCGGCTGCTTCAGGTCCAAAGCTTATTGGCGAATATGATGATTGGGTTGCCTATTATCACAAGGATTCCAGCGGTATTGTTTGCTATATGGCCTCCACGCCGAAGAAAGATGAAGGCAAATATACCAAACGCGGTGATATTTATGCCGTCGTAACCCATCGTCCGGCAGAAAAAAGCTTTGATGTCGTCAATTTTGTAGCCGGCTATACCTTCAAGCCGGATTCTCCGGTTGTTGTCAAAATCGGCACCAAGACATACAAAAAGCTCTTCACGAGCGGCGACAAGGCTTGGGCAGTAAGCGACCGTGTAGACAGAGAGTTGGTTGAGGGTATGAAGCGTGGCGAACGTATGATTGTTAACGGAACTTCCGCACGCGGAACCGACACCAAAGATACTTATTCTTTGGCAGGATTCAGCAATGCTTACAAGGCCATCAGCGCTAAATGCGGTAAGAAATAATGACGGATAAAACAGAACTCTTAGGTTTAAGCAAAGAAGAGATTGCCGAGCAAATCGCCAAGCTTGGCGAAAAACCTTTTCGCGCCAAACAACTTTGGCAGTGGCTGTATTACCATGGCGTAAGCGATTTTGAGAAGATGACCAGTTTTTCAAAAGACTTGCGTGCCAAGTTGGCTGAAAATTTCACGATTACACGTCCCAAAATCGTTACCGAGCAAATCTCGGTAGACAAGACACATAAATGGTTGCTGGAGTTTGCGGACGGACAAAGAGTTGAAATGGTCTACATTCCGGAAGAAGACCGCGGAGCGGTTTGTATCTCCACCCAAGTCGGTTGTGCAATGGGATGCCGCTTTTGCCATACGGGAAGCCAGAAATTAACCAGAAACCTGACCGCCGGAGAGATAGTCGGACAGTTTATGGTTGCCAGAGATGTCTATAACGAATGGCCGACCAAAACGGACGAGAACCGAATGCTGTCCAACATTGTGGTTATGGGTATGGGCGAGCCTCTGCAAAATGTGGAAAATGTCATCAAAGCCATGAATATCATAACCGACGGCGAGGGTATCGCTGTTTCACGCCGCCGCATAACGCTCTCCACTTCGGGAATTGCGCCAAAGATTGTGGAGGTTGCCGAGGCAACGGGTGTTCGCTTGGCCATCAGTCTGCATGCGCCGACCGATGAGATTCGCTCACAAATAATGCCTATAAACAAAAAATATCCTTTAGCAGAAGTAATGAAAGCTTGTCAGGACTACCAAAGCAAGGATGGCAGCCGTTACATAACTTTTGAATATCTGATGTTAAACGGCGTTAACGATTCCATAGAGAATGCCAATCAACTGATAAACTTGATGAAGAAATATCAAATTAATGCCAAGTTTAATCTGATAGCCTTCAATCCTTGGCCGGGTTGCGGTTTTGAACCAAGCTCCAACAACCGGATTCATGCTTTTGCCAAAGTCTTAAATCATGCGGGCTATGCCGCGCCGATAAGAACCCCGCGCGGACAAGATATTTTAGCCGCCTGCGGACAATTAAAGTCTAAGAAGGACCAACAACAAGACTAGTGCGCTTCCGCCCAGTTTTGTCCGACACCTGTTTCGGCAATAAAGGGAATGTCAAATTTAACCACATTCTCCATTGTTTCTTTTATCAAAGTTTTGACGGTCTCAACTTCATCATCGGGAGCTTCAAAAACCAACTCGTCATGCACTTGCAAAAGCATTTTGGTTTTGAATCCGCCCTTTTGCAACCGCCACAAACATTGGTTCATCGCAATTTTGATAATATCCGCCGCGCCGCCTTGCAAGGGAGCGTTAATTGCGGCTCTTTCGGCATTTGCCGCAAGACGCTTGTTGCTGTCATTGATTCCGTAAACAAAACATTTTCGCCCGTAAGGGGTCAGGACAAACCCGTTCTTATGCGCAAAATCAATAGTCTTTTCCATATAAGTTTTGATTTCGGGCATCTGGCGAAAATAGTTATCTATGTAGTTTTTAGCCTCATCGGCAGAGATTCCGAGCTGCTTTGCCAGACCATATTGCGAAATACCGTAAATCACGCCGAAGTTAATGGTTTTGGCATGGCGACGCAAATTATGGTCAACTTGCTCAGCCGGAACATTAAAGACTTTTGCCGCCGTTGCCGTATGAATGTCTATGCCGTGATTAAAAGCATCTTTGAGGGCTTTAACATCAGCCACCACTGCCATCAACCGCAATTCAACCTGCGAATAATCGGAAGAGATAATTTTATAACCGGGCTTGGCAATAAAACATTCGCGGATTTTAAGTCCCATATCCGTCCGAATGGGAATATTCTGCAAATTCGGATTCGTTGAGGACAAACGCCCAGTTGTAGTCGTAATCTGATTATATGTAGTGTGCAAACGACTATGGCTGTCTAAAAGATTAAGTAAGGCTTCGGTATAAGTAGACTTGAGCTTGGCAAAACCGCGCCATTCCAAAATCTTTGCCGGCAGCTCGTGCTCTTCGGCCATTTTTTCCAAGACATCTGCCCCGGTCTGAAAGCCGCCGCTGGCTGTTTTTTTGCCTTTTAAGCCGAGTTTATTATACAAAATCTCGCCGATTTGCTTGGGCGAGCCAAGGTTAAATTCTTCTCCGGCGAGGGCATAAACTTGGCTTTCAATCTGTCTGAGTTGCTCCTCAAAGGAAGAACTGAGCTTGCGTAGCGCGGCAGCATCAACCATCACGCCGTTTTGTTCCATATTTTTTAGGGTACGGATAAGCGGGCGGTCAAAATTTTCATAAACGGCGGCTTTGTGTTCGGGAACAAGCCTTGGTTTCAAGATGTTGTACAGGCGCAAAGAAAGGTCGGCTTGCTCGGCGGCAAAGTCCAAAAGCTGTTGCGCGCTGATGGCTTCTATATTGAGTTTGTTTTTGCCGCTGCCGAGCAGATTTTCCAACTTTTGCGCTTTATAATCCAAAAACAATTCCGCTAGCTCATCAAGATTATGTCCGTGTTCGGTGCTGTCCAAAACATAAGAAATAACCGCTACATCATCTATCGGCGCAATATCTGCTTCCGGACCGAAAATCTGGCTCATAAAATGCAAATCAAGTTTCATAGAATGCCCGATTTTCAAGATGGAGCGATTAAGAAACAAAGGTTGCAGATATTGAGCCACAAGTTTAGAGGAAAGAGTTTTTTCTGTAGGTTGCGGTGAAGCAAATAAGTCCAAATTTGTGCCGGTTTGGGCTTCGGGCAAGGTAAGCGGAATATAACAAGCTTCTCCGGGGTCAAGAGCTAAGGCAATCCCCAAAATCTTATCAAAAAAAGGCTCGCTTCCCGTTGCGATAGTCTTAAAAGCAAAAGAGCCGGCAAGACGAATTCTTCCTGCCCAAAGTTTTAGTCCTTCTTCATCTACAACCACTTCATAGTTCTTTTCAACTTTTTTATGCGCAGCGTTTTGTGCGGCAGAGCTCAAATGGTCGGCACATTGTTCGGTTACCCATTTTTCCACTCTGTTTTTCAGGCTTTTAAACTCATGCAATTCAACAAAATGGAGCAGGGTGGTAAGCTCAGGACTGCGGCAAACATATTCTTCTAAAGGGTGTTCCACCGGCACATCTTTTTTGAGCTCTACCAGCTGTTTGGAGATGCGTGCGTTTTCAATATTGGCAAGCAAAGTTTCACGCCGTTTGTTTTGCTTAATTTCGGCAGCGTGTTCCAAAACTCCTTCTAAGGAGCCGAACTGATTAACTAATTCCGCCGCGGTTTTGGGGCCGATTCCCGGAACCCCCGGCACATTATCAATGCTATCGCCGGACAAGGCCTGAACATCAATAACTTTGTCTGGCAAAACCCCGAATTTTTCTTTAACATCCTCGGGTGTAAAAAACTTGTCCTTCATCGGGTCAAACAGTTCCACCCCCGGCTGAATAAGCTGCATTAAGTCCTTGTCCGCGGAAACAACCACCACCTCATAGCCTTTTTTCAGGGCTTCATTAGTGTAGGTTGCAATCAAATCATCTGCCTCATAACCTTCCATTTCCAAATAATTGAGGTTGAGCGCGGTAACGGCGTTGCGAATAAGCTCAAACTGCGGAATAAGTTCTTCGGGAATCTCTTTTCTAGTTCCCTTATAGTCAGGAAAAATATTGTTACGAAAATTTTGCCGCTTAGCATCAAACAACACGAGAGAATAGTCGCACTTAATCTGCGAGGTAAGCTTCATAAACATATTGGTAAAACCATAAACGGCATTAACCGGAACACCTTGCGGATTCGTCATTGAGGGCAGGGCATAAAAAGCACGAAAGATATAACCCGAACCGTCAACCAAACAAACTTTTTTAGTCATGACGCGGCCTCATAAAGGGAGAGTTAAACTTGTATATGAATATAAACGACAAAAACCTATTCGCCAACAGATAAAAAGAAAGAACGCTCAAGCGAACTGACCGAATTAAGGTCGGTTTTGTAAATATCTTCATAATTTTCAACATATTCGCCAACGGCAAGTTCCAAACACTCATCAACCGAACGTCCGCTTTTTTCGGCCATAAGAACAAGCTTGGCATACAAATTTTGATTAAGCGCGACAGAAACGGTTTTCATAAAATTTTCCTTAACTTATTTGTGGCAAGATTGATACTAAAATTAATAACGGATTCTATGACTCCACGCAAGGAAAGATTAAATGGTAAAGAAAGCAAAGACCAAAAAGAAGACAACAAAACGCAAAAAAAGAGAGTCAAAACAAAGGCTTGCGACTCGTCGTATCATCTTGATTTTTTTAAGTTTTCTGGTGATAACTTTTTCCGGTTGGCTGCTTTATTGTTTTCTGACCCTGCCTGACATTGAACAAGCCGTTGCCAGAACCCGTCAACCCTCCACAACCATCACGGCGGAGAACGGTAATGAGGTAAAAACTTTCGGCAGTGTTTACTCGGAGGTCATTCACCTAAACGAGCTGCCGTCCTATGTGCCTGATGCCATAATCTCAACCGAAGACAGACGCTTTTATTCGCATTTCGGTTTTGATATTGTTGCCTTCACAAGGGCTATGCTGACCAATATTTTCATGGGGCGTTATGCGCAAGGCGGAAGTACGATTTCCCAGCAAGTTGCCAAAAACTTGTTCTTAACCCAACAAAAGACCATCAAGCGCAAAACTCAAGAGCTTTTGCTGGCTTTCTGGCTGGAGCATAAGTTTACCAAAGAACAAATTTTAACACTGTATTTAAACCGCGTATATTTAGGCGCCGGAACTTACGGCATTGAGGCTGCCAGCCAAAAATATTTTCAAAAATCTTCAAGAGATATGAACTTGTTGGAATCAGCCATCATCGCCGGAATGCTGAAAGCGCCGTCCCGCTACAATCCTTTTGCCAGCGAAGAAAGAGCCTTAAGCCGTGCAAAGGTTGTTTTGCAAAATATGGTCAATAATAATACCCTGACAGAAAAGCAAATGCGCTATGCCTTAACTTTGCCGATTGGGGAAGATAAGTCCTATAAGGTACAGGGAGCAGACTATTTTGCCGACTGGGTTTATCGGGAAGTAAATGATTATATCGGCGAAAGAGATAGTGATATTTATGTTTATACCACCCTCAATCAGGAGATTCAGGAAAACGCCGAGAAGATTCTGCGTCAAGCCATATTATCAGCCAAAAACCGCAATGTTAGCGAAGGCGCGGTGGTTGTGCTGGACAAACAAGGCGAAGTCAAGGCGATGGTCGGCGGCATAGATTATCGCAAGAGCCAGTATAACAGGGCTGTTTCGGCTTTGCGTCAACCCGGTTCGGCATTTAAGCCTTTTGTATATTTGACTGCTTTGCAAAATGGTTGGAAACCGCAAGACATAATAGAAGATGTGCCTTTATCAATCGGCAAATGGAAGCCGGAAAATTATGATAAAAAATATCATGGCAGCGTAACTTTAAGTGATGCTTTGGCAAAATCTCTTAATTTGGCAACCATCAATTTGTCGGAATCTCTGTCACGTAAAGACATAATTCGCACCGCCAAGAAAATGGGCATAAGCACACCGATAGAAAATTCGCCGTCTTTGGCTTTGGGTACATTTGAGGTTCGGGTTTTGGATATGGCAACGGCTTACTCCTCTATTGCCAACGGAGGCTATGCAACTTGGCCGCACGCAATTAAGGAGATTTATACAAGGGACGGTTACCAACTTTATCAAAGAGAGGCGGATACGCAAAACCGCATTTTAGATGAACAAGCCGTTGCAGAGCTGACAACAATGTTGGAGCAGGTGATTCGTCAGGGTACGGGACGCAAAGCCAAAATTTCGGGCTTTGCTGCGGGTAAAACCGGAACAACGCAAGATTATCGTGATGCGTGGTTTGTCGGTTTCACGGATAAATATGTTATTGCCGTTTGGGTCGGCAATGATGACAACTCGCCGATGAAAGGTATCACCGGCGGCACGCTTCCGGCAGAAATCTGGCGCAAAATAGCTCAGAGCATAAAAGAATAAAAAAGCATAAAATAATCGCAAAATAGTGCTTTTTAATTCCGATTTATTATATATAATATCGGAAGTTTGTATTGCATATAAGGCATGACAAAACCTTTTGTTGTGCAAGTTTAATTGAAAGAGAGATAAAGTATGACACAAAAACCCGTAATGCTTCTGATTTTGGATGGTTGGGGCTACAGAAGACCCATCACGCCGGACAATGCCATTGAAAACGGCAATACTCCGAACTGGCACAAGTTTGTTGAAGAATGCCCGCATAGCCTGATTGAAACCTCTGGCTTGGCTGTAGGTTTGCCGGACGGACAAATGGGAAATTCTGAAGTCGGACATATGAACCTTGGCGCCGGCCGTGTGGTTATGCAGGATTTGCCTCGCATTGACCAAGCCATTAAAGATGGCAGCATTGAGAAAAATGCAGTTTTGGTAGAGTTGGTTGACAAGCTTAAAGCTACGGGCAAGGCTTGCCACTTAATGGGTTTGATGTCGCCGGGCGGTGTGCATTCCAGTCAGGATCATATTGTAGCTCTGGCCGAAATTTTGAACAAAAACGGCATCAAAACTTATGTCCATGCCTTTTTGGACGGTCGTGATACACCGCCGTCATCAGCTGCCGGATTCTTAGCTGATTTTGAAAACTCCGTAAAAGCAATGGAGAATGTAAAAATCGCTACTTTGTCCGGTCGATTCTATGCTATGGACAGAGATAAGCGTTGGGACCGTGTTGAGAATGCTTACAACAACATTGTTTCAGCAACGGGCAAGCAATATGCCACGGTTAAAGAAGCGATGGAGGCTTCTTATAAAGACGGTGTAACCGATGAATTTGTCGTTCCTTGCGTCATTGGTGATTATAAGGGTTGCGAAGACGGAGATGCCGTATTGATGGCAAACTTTCGTGCCGATAGAGCCAGAGAGATTTTGTACGCTTTGGCCGACAAAGAGTTTAATGGTTTTGAGCGCAAAAAGCAGGTTAACTTTGCTATGGCTGTCGGTATGACGGAATATTCCGTAGACCACAACCGCTTTATGAAAACAATGTTTGGCCCCGAGGCTTTGCACAACATCTTCGGACAAGTTGTTTCCGAGCATGGTTTGACACAGTTGCGTATTGCCGAGACGGAAAAATATGCGCATGTAACCTTCTTCTTCAATGGTGGTGAGGAAAGAGAGTTTAAGGGTGAGAGCCGCATTTTGGTTCCGAGCCCCAAAGTTGCAACTTATGACCTCAAACCTGAGATGAGCGTTTATGAAGTTACTGACAATTTGGTTGAAGCCATTGAGAATAAGCGTTTTGATGTCATTATCTGCAACTTTGCCAACGGCGATATGGTCGGGCATACCGGCATAATGGAAGCCGCCTTAAAAGCGGTTGCCGCAGTAGATGAATGTTTAGGCAGAGTGGCTCAGGCTATTGAGAAGGTCGGGGGCGTTTTGCTGGTTACGGCAGACCATGGCAATGCCGAAAAAATGGTTGATGAAGTAACGGGCGCTCCTTATACCGCACATACTGTCGGCAAAGTGATGGATGTTCTGGTTAACGGTCCGAAAGAGGTTAAAGGTCTGCGCGATGGCAAATTGGCAGATATTGCACCGACACTTTTGGACTTGCTGGGTATCGAAAAACCGGCCGAGATGAGCGGACAATCTTTGCTGATAAAATAAATGGAACTACGGTCGTCATATAAAACTTTGGTCTTAAGCATAGGGGCATTGTTCCTTATGCTTAAGCCCGTTATGGCGGCAGAAGTTTCTAAGGCAGATTTGGCAAAAGTGGAAAAAGAGGTTGAGGCGCAAAACTTAGAGCATAAAAAACTTCAGGCCCAAGCCACGCAAATCAGCTTAGAATTAACTGAAATCAGCAAGGATATGATAAAATCCGCCAAGCAGATTCAAAACAGCGAAGAAAAAATCTCACAAATGGAAAATGAGCTTGAAACGCTGAAAACAGAACTGCAAAAAGCGGAAGAAAACTTTACTCTTGAAGATGAGAATTTAATCAAAACGCTTTCTGCATTGCAAAATTTGGCTCTAAAGCCGACAGAAGCGCTTTTTGTTCAGCCCTTAACGCCGGTAGAGATAATCCGCAGCGCTATGCTTTTGCGTGAGGCTGTGCCGTATTTGCAAGAAAACGCCTCGCAGATTCGGGAAGATTTGGAGCAAATCAGCAAAAAGAAAAAACAAGTTGAACAACAAGTTGCCAAAATCATAAAACAGAAAAAAGTTCTAGAAAAAGAACACGAACAAATGAAGGTTTTGGTGCAAAGAAAGTCTAAAATACGCAATGCCGTAGAAGTCAAAAGCGTCAAGGCTAAAAAGAAAGTGGAGCAGCTGGCGTCTCAGGCAAACGACTTGCGAGATCTGTTAAACAAACTTGAAAAACAAAGGCAAGAAAAACTCCGCAAACAAGAAGAAGAGCGTCGCCGTTTGGCTGAACTTAAAGCGGCAGAGGAGCGTCGTTTAGCTGAAGAAAACAAAAAACTTGAAGAAAAACAAAGAGCTGACTTGATTAAATTCAAACCGGAAGGTATAAGTGAAATAGGAGCAAATTTTGCCAAAGCCAAAGGTCACTTGCTCCGTCCGGCGCGAGGTCCTGTTGTAACGGCATATGGTCAGAAGATATCAAAAGGCGTAACGTCTAAAGGTATTATTATCAAAACGCGTAGTCAGGCGCAGGTTATTTCTCCTTACGACGGTACGGTTATTTTTGCCGGTCCGTTCAGAGGTTATGGCAATTTAATTATTATAGAACACGGACAAGGCTACCTCTCATTGTTAGCCGGTCTGGAAGAGATTGATTGCGAGCTCGGACAAATGCTTTTGGCGGGAGAACCCATCGGTCAAATGCCCGAAGACGGGGACACCGCAAAGTTATATGTTGAACTTCGTAAAGACAACCACCCGATAAATCCGCTGATATGGATTGAAAAATAAGTTTTATTAGGAATAAAAATATGCAAACCAAAATATCATTGTTAAGCGCTGCCGTATTAAGCATGATGTTAGCATCTCCGATACAAGCAGCCCCGAAAAATCAAGATAAAGAAGAAGTAGATACCTATGAGCTGCTCAATCTGTTCGGCGAAGTTATGGAGAGAGCCAAAATCTCTTATGTCGAAGAGGTTTCCGATAAAAAGCTGATTGAATCGGCCATAAATGGTATGTTGGTTTCTCTAGACCCACACTCAAGCTACCTTGATGAACAAAGCTTTAAGTATATGAGCGAGCAAACATCCGGCAAATTTGGCGGCTTGGGAATAGAAGTAACAATGGAAAACAGTGTTGTTAAAGTTGTTTCTCCGATAGATGACACGCCGGCGGCCAAAGCAGGATTAAAACCCGGAGATTATATCACTGCGATTGACGGCGAACAAGTAATGGGTCTGACCTTAAATGAGGCCGTAGATAAAATGCGTGGCAAAGTCGGAACCAAGGTAAAATTAACGGTTCGTCGCCCGAATGAGGAGCCCTTTGAGGTAACGCTTAAACGTGAAGAAATCAAAATTCAGTCCGTTAAGAGCGAGGTTAAAAGCGGGGATGTCGTATATATTCGTATCTCATCTTTTTCCGAAAATATTGATAAGATGATAGAAAAAGCCATCAAGGATGCCCGTAAAAAAACCGACGGCAAGATAGCAGGTGTTGTGTTGGATGTCAGAAACAACCCCGGAGGTCTGCTTGACCAAGCGGTAAGTGTCTCGGACTTGTTCCTGGATAAAGGCGAGATTGTTTCCACGCGTTCTCGCAATGAGGAAGACACAATGAAGTATACCGCCGAAAAAGGAGACATTATCAAAGGTTTGCCGATAGTTGTATTAATTAATGAAGGTTCGGCATCAGCATCTGAGATTGTGGCAGGTGCGTTGCAAGACCATCATCGAGCCATTGTAATGGGCGAGAAGTCTTTCGGAAAAGGTTCTGTTCAAACAGTCATTCCTTTGGGAAAATACGGAGCCATGAGACTAACTACGGCACGTTATTATACACCTTCGGGGCGTTCTATTCAGGCTAAAGGAATTGAACCGGATATTGAGGTTAAGCAAGCAAAGCTTGAAGTCGTTGAGAGCGGCGGTTTTGGCATGAGCGAAGCAGAACTCAAAGGTGCTTTGAAGAATGAAAACGGCGATGATAAAAAATCAGAGAAAAAAGAACAGCTTAGCGAAGAAGATTTGAAAGATTATCAGCTTTTGCGGGCGATAGATATGGTTAAAGCTCTTAGATTATATACAAAAAACGATTCTGCAAAATAAGGGAGGAGACCTAAGTGCTCAAACGCCTAAAACAACAGCAGGGAATAATTTTTGCAGCAATAATCGCCTTAGCCGCAATTATTGCTGCAGGATATTTTTCAGCCGTAAAAAAAAGCGAGCCGAAATATCGTAATAAAGTTGAAGAAATGCTGTTTGAGGAGGGTAATAAGTCTCCGAAATATGTAATTACTCTTCCCGAAAAGAAAAGCCCTCAAGAGCTCAAAAAAGAACGGGAAAAATTAGCTAAAGTTCTAGATTCGAAAGAACAAAAAGAACACATGACGCCGCAACAGCGCGTATTAAGTAATATGCCGCTGTTAACAAAGCTTGAGCCGATAGAAAAAGCTTCTCCGCTCAAAAATATAGAACAAGACCCGAATTTAACAGAGGAAGAAGAAAACTTTTTGCTGCCAAAAATTAACGGACTTGATAAACCATGGAGCACATACGGCTATAAAGCGAAGGTTTTGCCTAACTTCTATAGAGTTGCAATTGTTTTTAAAAATTTCGGGATAGACAGAGTTGGCGCGGAGGCAATCATGAAAGGCTTGCCTCCGGAGGTTTCTTTTTCTTTTTCTCCTTATGCCTTAGATGCTGCCAACCAAATAAAAACAGCGCGCACAACAGGGCACGAAACATATATGGATTTGCTCCTACCGTCGGAAGACTACTTAAGTGCAGATACGGGACCTCTATCAATGGATATTACATCAAGCCCGGATGAGCTTGTCCGTCGACTAAAAGAATCTTTATCAGTCAATGCCCCTCTGGGCGGAATGATTGTCGTCGGAGGCGCTGCCGGAATAGATAGCATGGGACATTTGGAAAAAGTTATCGGGGAGATAGCCAAAAGAGGATTGCTCTTGCTCAACGCTTCAGGTGAAGATACTGTAGATTTAATTAAAGCCGATGGCTTGGCAAGAAATACGGCAGATATTGTCATAGATGAATCTTTCCGTCCGGAAGATATCAGAGACAAACTGGCTGCCGCAGAAAGATTTGCTCGTAACAAAGGTATAGTTATTTTGGTTGCAGAACCCAAGCCGGTGGTTGTGCTGGAAATCCGTAGATGGATAGATAGTTTTTCTCCACAACTAAGCTATAGCGAGATGATAGCACAAAACATTACCGAACCGGAAAGACCTTTTGCTTTGGTTCCTTTATCTAATACCGTTACAGAATAAAAAGAGAAATAAAATGAGTGGATTATATCGTCAATGTGCCTCCGCCGTCGTTTTCAACAAATCAGGTTTGGTTTTGGTCTGTGCGCGCAATGACCAGATACATGATGACTGGCAATTTCCGCAAGGGGGAATAGAACAAGGAGAAACAGGAGCCCAAGCGGCGCAACGAGAGCTTTTTGAAGAAACTTCGGTTAAATCTGTTGAGCTCGTGACGAGTATAGAAGAAGGGATGCGTTATTCATTTCCCGATTTTATCTTAAAAAACAGAGAAAAACGCGGCATTTATAATCTTGGACAAGATATGCATTGGAGCTTGTTCCGCTTCGTTGGTGAAGATAGTGAAATCAACCTAAATACGGCAGAACCGGAGTTCAAAAAATATGAATGGGTAACCTTGGATGAAGCTGTTGAACGTGTTGTTGATTTCAAAAAAGAAGTCTATGCCAAGATGGCAAAGGTTTTTAAGCCCTATATCGGTTAAATTTTTTATAGCATAAGACCGGAAAATATGCTATACTCCGACAAAAGCGTAAAAATCGGAGCCGTTAAATAATGGACGCTAATCAAAAATTTCAAAAAATAATACGTAATTTCATCCATCGTGCTGCTGATGCAAAAATTGTTTCGGAGATTCCTCTGGCGCAAGAACAATTAAATGCGTTGCAAGAGCTGAATCGTTATTGCGTTAATCAGGTCTTAAATGATACGGAAGTAGTTTATGACCCGCGGAAAATAAATTATAAAAGCAATCAGGAGCTCAAAGCCGCGCTGGTAGCGATGTTGTTGAGCCGCGCCCTAACAGACCCGTCGCGCCGCAGAATAGAAAATAAAGAATATTTTGCTGAAAATATCACGGTTTACATGCAAGATGATGATACCAAAGTATTGGGTTTCGGCGAACTAGCTCCTTATCAGGTTCAGGAAAGCTTGTATCCCGAAATTATTAATGATTGGATGATTTATCGTGATAATGCGGGCTTGGGAATCAAAGCTTTAATTGATAACAAGACAAATCTGGTTGGGTTGGATACTTATCGTGCCGGCGGCGACCCAATATATGAGTTTGCGCGTTTTCATCGCAAATATACCGAGAAAGAACACGAGAAAGAAGAAAAACGCCGCGAGAGCGCACAAGAGGCTCTGCGCAATGCTTTGGTTCAGAGCTTAGCGGCGGAAGTTTCCAAACAACAGCTTTTGGCAGGGCAAGACCCCTTGGCATTGATAGACAGATTATTGTCTTCCGGCGGGCAATATAAACCGCAGCAAAAAATACAGCAGATAGACAAGCAAATAGAAAATGATATAACCCGTTTGCTGGAATATGATGATAGAGATAATAGTCGTCAAAGATAAACAAAAAGCTCCCGAAAGGGAGCTTTTTTACTAAGGTTGTCTTTGGTGTCCGCGTTGATATTGATTTTGCGGAGCCGGAGGCAGTTTTGAAAAATCAATCGGCGTATATCCGGCGACAATATTTTTCATGCCGCTTATGCCTCGAGGATATTCTTGGGCAACAAAGTTTTCAAATCTTGTCGCGATGGCATCCCATTTAGCTCTTTGCGGATCTGTGGCATCGGGAATGATACCGTCAAACATTTTGTTCTCAAACAAATCGGGCTTTCTGCCGTTATAATAAGCACCCAAATGTTTTTCATAGAGCTTATGCGCGCAATAAGCTTCAAGGGCATTGAAAATATATTTTTTCTCAAAATCAAGATTACCTGACAAGCCGAAACATTGCGAAGCATTTGTTCCGGCCGGCAGAATATTTTCATTTATGGCTTGAGCTAAAATAAAGGATTCGCTTTTCGCATCGGAAAGGCTGCCAAAACTAGCCGGACAAATACCTTCTACCGTTCCGTGCGGATATTGGGTTTCAAACAAACCTTGCAGATAAATTCTGCCGCTGACCACACGGTTAAACATTGTTTCTGAGCCAACCTGGTCTGTATAAACCGGAGGCTTAGGAATATTTTGCCCAAAGCGCAAATTAATCTCTCGGCTAAGCTTTCTGGCGTCTTCATAGCTCCCGACATAAATAGTCATTCCTTTGCCGTTTTCGCCGCCTTTATAAACCTTATGCTCAACATCCAGCTTTTCCAACATTTCGGAAACAGCTTTGGTTGTCGGGTCGTTGCGGTTGGGAACCACATCCAAATGCAACTTCCACGCTGCCGCATTCTTACGGCTTTTACTCTTGTAGTAATAGTCTTCAGGTTTTAAGCCTGTGCGTGCGGTATGTTCCGCCGTACGAGGATCAATACTGTCGCCTGTGCGTTGAACGGCTCTCTCAAACTCCTCATCAGATTTTTTATCCAAGCGCGCATAGTTAAGCATTTTTTCTTCAAAAGAAGACAGAGGTCCGAGCTTTTCTTTTTGTTCCAAACGCACAATCGTCTTGTTGCGACTGATAATATAAGGCTTGGCGTTCTGGTTTTGGTTCTGATTCTGGTTTTGATTTTGGGTCAAAGCTTCAATTTTTTGTCTGGTTGCGGCATCAACATCCTTGAAAAATCCCTCATTCAGCTCCGGCATATTCACAATCTTCATCGGCGGGTTAGCGCTCAGGCAAGCCAACACCATTCTGGCTCTGAACTCAGGTGTTTTAATATCAGCCAACTTAATGGCAGACATATTATTTTTGCGTGCATATTTAACCAAGTCATCAAAATGTTCCTGATTCGGCACCTGGTTGTTGCCGTTTTTGTCTGCTGCAGAAAGAGAAATATTATCAACACTTGATGCTTCAATATTGGTAACCGAACCATCATTAGCCTTAAGCTGCGCCTGAAAATTTTTGGCAGCCTCATTCTCAGCATATTGTAAGCCACGGTCATTAGCGGTTTGCGTATAAAACTCACGCAACGGCTTTTTCCAAGAGGGGTCAACGTGGTTTGTATCATCCAAGCTGGTTGAATTGACATTCAAAGAATTTTCATTTTCTAAGAGCTGCTGCAGATTCTCACGCATAGCCTCCATACATTCATCACAAAAGGGCTTGTCTAAAAAATGATTGATACCGATAGGAGCAGCATCCATCAAGCAATCCACATTAGTACAATGTTGTCCGCCTTGTTCAATAATGTTGCTTCTGCCTCTGTAAGTAGCACGGAAGACGTGGCCAAGTTCATGTTTAACAATGTTTTTGAAGAGCTCTTTTTTAGAATCATCAAAATTTTTGACCGAGATACCAAAACCTAAATTCTGCACACCATAACCGGCACAATTATCAAAACCGTCATTAACCAACGTAAGGGTAATAGGTTTTTCGGCATCATTGGCATCAGCATGCAGCTTAACCAAAAGCTCGGCATCAAAGCCGTTGTTTTCGGAAAGCATTTTTGCACGTTCAATATACCAATCTGTTGAGGCGTAAGGTACCAAATATCTGCCGGAAGGCAGTCTGATATAAAGGTCTTTTTCATCACCAAGGGTTAAGGCATCAAAAGCGGCTTGGTCAATCTCACTACCCTGGGGTTTATAATTACCTCTGGCAACGACTTCAAACTTGTCCTTAAACTCCGGAAACAGATTGAGCATTTCATCAAGGGCTTCTTGTGTCCAGAGATTAAATTTCGGGTCAACACCCGTCTGATTTTCAAGTATAATTTTTTTGACCATTTTTAATGCCTGCGAGAAGTTAATTTATCAATATTTCCGAACTATACCACGGATTTCGAGTTTTGTCTATAATGTTTTGTCTAAAAATATAAAATTTCTGTTCAAAACATAGGATAAAACTGAATATTTGCTTGGTTCAAAAACGAGTTTGTTGTATATTCTATGAAGCAAAATTTATAATAATTTAGAGGTTTTAACATTATGGAAGAAATGACTGCCGAAGAGCAAAGAAAAGAAGAGAGCGAGTATAATGCGGACTCCATCAAAGTCTTAAAAGGACTTGATGCGGTGCGTAAGCGTCCGGGAATGTACATTGGTGACACGGACGACGGCTCTGGTCTTCATCATATGATATATGAGGTGTTGGATAACGCCATTGATGAGGCTTTGGCCGGTTATTGTGATAAGACCGAAGTTATTCTTAATCCGGACGGTTCCGCAACCATTCGCGACAACGGCCGTGGTATTCCGGTCGGCATGCACAAAGAAGAGGGAATTTCGGCTGCGGAAGTTATCATGACCGAGCTCCACTCCGGCGGTAAGTTTGATAACAACTCCTATAAAGTTTCTGGCGGCTTGCACGGTGTGGGCGTTTCTGTGGTTAATGCCTTGTCTGTATGGCTGAACTTGCGTATTTGGCGTGAGGGCAAGGAACATTTGGCTCGTTTCTCGCATGGTAATGTTGTTGAGCATTTGAAGGTTGTCGGCGATGCTGAAGGTCGCCATGGTACGGAAGTAACCTTCTTGCCAAGTCCCGAAACCTTTACTATGACTGAATTTAACTTTGACACACTGGAAAGAGCTATTCGTGAAAAAGCCTTTTTGAACTCCGGTGTTTATTTGCGTTTAATAGATAACCGAGGCGCAGAGCCTCGTGAAGTTGACTTCCACTATGAAGGCGGTTTAACAGCCTTTGTAAACCACATCAACAAGTCAAAGTCGCCTCTGCATGAAAATGTTATAGCTTTCAGCGGTGAGAAAGACGATATTGCCGTAGATATTGCATTGCAGTGGACCAATGCTTATAACGAGAGCATGCTTTGCTTCACCAACAACATTCCGCAAAAAGACGGTGGAACACACTTGGCGGGTTTCCGCGGAGCTCTAACCCGCACAATTAACAACTACATCACCGAAAATAATCTGCTCAAAAAAGATAAAAACACCATCACCGGCGAAGATATGCGCGAAGGTTTGACTTGTGTTCTGTCTGTAAAAGCACCTGACCCGAAGTTTTCTTCTCAAACCAAAGATAAATTGGTTTCTTCGGAAGTTCGTCCGGTTGTTGAAAGCGTTGTCGGCGACAAACTCAAGGAATGGTTGGACGAGCACCCGATTGAAGCAAAAATTATCGTAGGCAAAATTGTTGAAGCTGCCACCGCGCGCGAGGCTGCGCGCAAGGCGCGTGAGCTAACCCGCCGCAAAGGTGTTTTGGATGTTGCTTCGCTTCCCGGAAAATTGGCTGATTGTCAGGAAAAAGATCCGGCTTTGTCCGAAGTCTTCATCGTAGAGGGAGATTCCGCCGGCGGTTCGGCCAAGCAGGGTCGCCATCGTAAGAACCAAGCAATTATGCCTCTGCGTGGTAAGATTTTGAACGTTGAGCGCGCGCGTTTTGACAAGATGCTCAACTCTGCCGAGATTGGCACGATTATCACCGCTTTGGGCACAGGTATCGGACGCGATGACTTCAATGCTGACAAGTGCCGTTATCACAAAATTATTCTTATGGCGGATGCCGATGTGGACGGTTCGCACATCAGAACATTGTTGTTAACCTTCTTCTATCGTCAAATGCCGGAGCTCATTGAGCGTGGCTATGTTTATATTGCTCAGCCGCCGTTGTACAAGGCCAAAAGAGGCAACTCCATTTTGTACTTAAAAGATGATAACGAGATGGAAGATTACCTGATTCGCGGTGGTTGCGAGGATGCTGTTTTGACCAAGAAAGACGGCGAACAAATTGTTGGCGCAGATCTTGTTTCTTTGGTTGAAAAGACCCGCAAAGCCAGAGCTCTGATTGCGGCTTTAGGACGCAAAGCTCCTGAAAAAATCATTGAGCAAATGGCAATCCATGGCTTGTTTGACGCTGAGACTTTGAGCAACAAAGCAAGCTTAAAGGAAAAGATTGAGCAATTAGCCCTTCGTCTGGATAGCTTTGAGGCTGAATATGACAAAGGCTGGAAGGCTGAGCTCAATGAGAATAATGACATTGTTTTCCATCGTACCTTGCGTGGTGTTAAGGAACAACACGTCATCGGTGGAAATATCGTAGACAGCGCCGAAGCCAAAGCATTGAACGAAATGCGCGGTTTCTTGAACGAAAACTTTGGCGATATGTCGCTGTTAACATCTAAGATTGGTGTGGAAAAGAAAATATCCGGTCCGGCCGTTTTGGTAGATGCCGTAATGTCTGCCGGCAAGAAAGGTATTACACTCCAACGCTATAAAGGTTTGGGTGAAATGAACCCCGAACAATTGTGGGAAACAACCCTAGACCCCGAGGCTCGTTCTCTTCTGCAAGTCAAGATTGAACATTTTGAGGAAGCTGATGAGACCTTTGCAACCTTGATGGGCGATGTGGTTGAACCCCGCAAAGAGTTCATTCAGGACAATGCGTTGAATGTGGTTAACCTTGATATTTAATCTTCCACACATCAAAGAACAAAGCCCCGCTTTTTAGCGGGGCTTTTCTTATATCTCAAGTGCTGTTGCCAATTGTTTACGCTTAAAAGCTTGCGCATGGTAGCGTTTAATCACCCAAGCCACTGTTTGCGGGTCAAAACCGGCATCTATAATAGCTTTTTCATCTTGCTTATTATCAATATACAGCGCCAAAATCTTGTCCAAAATCTCATAGGGAGGCAAGCTGTCTTGGTCTTTTTGGTTAGGCGAGAGTTCCGCTGTCGGCACACGCACAATCACTTCCGCCGGCATAACCAAAGACTGTTTGTTGCGCCATTTAGCAAGCTCATAAACTTGCGTTTTATAAAGATTGGCTATCGGAGCCAAGCCGCCGCAAGTATCGCCGTATAAGGTGCAATATCCCATTGCGATTTCTGACTTGTTTCCACAGGCTAACAACAGATAATTATATTGATTGGACATTGCCATAAGGATTTTTCCGCGTTCACGCGCTTGCAAGTTTTCCAGAACAATATTTTTAGGTTCTTCTTCAAAAACAGAAGAAAGAAAAGCCTTTTGACTGTCAATAATCGGCTGAATATCAATGTTTTTATACTCAAATCCGTTTAAGCGGGCAATTTCTGCAGCAATTTGTGTGCTGAGCGATGAAGTGTTTTTGGTACGCATCATCAAACAATGAACATGTTTTGCGCCCAAAGCATCAACGGCGATGGCGGCGGTTAACGCGGAATCTATCCCGCCTGAAAGTCCGATAACAACATCCGAAAAACCATTTTCTTCGCAATATTTCTTCAAACCATTGGTTAGTTTGTTCCAAATTTCCTGCATTAAATAACCCCTTTGTTCTGATTACTAAGATAAGCCTCAACCATAGCATGGTTAAGCGGATTAACAAAGTCTTTCCACCGGCGGTCGCCAATCGTCATCATATCGCGCACCATAGAGCCGGAAACATATGGAAAACTATAATCCGTTCGGTCAATAATCTCAAAATTTTCAAAGATATTCTTAAACCATTGTGCGTCATAACCGCTGCCGGCAAAATAAACATCAGGTTTTTCCAAAGTCGGAAAAGCCTCTTGCAAAAAGTCTAGTACGAAATTTCCCCATTCCGTTGGGTTATTGATATCAAACAAGCCGATGACTAACAACCGTTTTGCCTCAATTTCAGAACCAAACACATTTTTAATCATCTGTTTGCGTTCGGTGTAGCTGAATGGGTTTCGCGTTGTACCTTGCTCCTGAATGGAGCCGAGGATAAGCGTAACTTTGGCGCATTTTTTGAGCATATCCCGAATAACTTTTTCATGCCCGATATGCAAAGGCTGTGCCCGCATAACCGCCAAACCATGCTTATATTGATAATTTTCAGACATCATATTTCCTCCAAGTTGCCTTAAAGTATGGCGGCAAAGTTGCAAAATTGCAAATATAAAATGTTGACTCCGCGCATACTCCCGCCTAAACTTCAAACAGAATTTTTCAAATAAGGTAATGCCGATGAAATCAAGATATTTACTTGGCTTAATGAGCCTGATGTTTGCTTCTTCCGCCAATGCGGGAGAATGGAATTTTGATGTTTCGGGAAGTGCGAACGCGTTGTATGGCTACAGCGATGTTTCTGCCCGCTATGAAAAATATAATGACAACAACCACACCCCGTCAGATATTAATATTAGCCTTGCCGCCGAATATGCTTTTGACAATCCGTCATATCAGTTGGGAATGTATCTTGATGTAATGGCCGGAGCAGATAAGGAACTGGAAGATTATACGCAAGGAAAATGGGGTGAAGAAGCCTATGCTATTTTAGATACGCCTATGGGACGTTTGATGGGCGGACAAACTTATAATGTTGCTTATCAGTTTGGGGTCGGTGCGCCTTCTGTCGGTCCTTTGGGTGTCAACAACAGCGATATTGTAGATTTCATCGCCAACCCGAACTGGCAGCGTAATAAGAAGGGAACAGCCTATCGTACGCTTAATTCCACAGACATCAACACGGATGGCGTTGCCCCGAAAATCAGCTATATTTCACCCGAATTTTATCACACCATTTTGGGTTTAACCTATGTGCCGGATGTCTATTCGCGCACGGGTCTGGTCAGCCGCTATGCGGATTATAAAAACGAGGATGGCTATATTGCATCTTTGTATAATCAGACGGAACTGGGAAGTTTTAATTTAGAAACGTCTTTGGGTTTTGCAACCTTTGCCGATGATGATAAAGAATTTTCTGCCGGCATGCGCGTTTCTCACGGCAACTGGACATTAGGCGGAGCTTATCGCCGCACTTATGTTGATGGGAATGATTATCCGCAAAACTTGCGCCGCAATCCGCTTCGGGAGCCGGAGTTTTTTGACTCTTATCGCGAAGGCTATGCTTGGAACATCGGCTTAGGCTATGCCATCGGTCCTTATGAGGTTGCCTTAAGTTATTTCAATTCCAAAGCGGACAATACCGACAACGAGGACCGCATTGTGCAGTTTTCCAACCAATATCAACTCAACAAATATGTTGATTTATACCTAATTGCCGCGCATGTGGATTACCAGGGCGCAGATGATGATGCCCACAACAATTCGCAGGGTTACGCTTTCATAACCGGTTTGGGTGTCAATTTCTAAAAGGGTTTAAGTTATGCCGAATTTACTTTTTATTTCAGACAACGTTTCTTTTGCCGAGGATTTATGCGGTCAAATAAAATACCATGCGCCGGAGTTCAATATTCTGACCGAAGATGATGGCGGTGTGCTGGATATTATTATCTTGGACGACAAAGCCTCTCTTTTGAAAGAGATTCGCGCCAAGCACCCCAAAACACCTGTTTTTATTCTGCAATCCGAAGCAGAAACAACTTTGGAAAGCTCCAATCTGAATATTGTCGTTAATAAACCTTTGCAACTTGATTCTTTTCTGAATCAGCTTTGCGCCGGCAACAATTTGTTGGATAAATCGGCAGACGGCTATCTGCATTTTAACAATTATGAGCTCAGACCCATAGCTAAGGAGATTTTAAACCGGCGCAACAATGAGGTAATAAAGCTGACGGAAAAAGAAGTTTCCATTATCAAGTATTTATATAGAGCCAAAGACAAAATCGTTGGCAAAAATGAGCTTTTGCAAGAGGTTTGGGGATATAGTCCCGATGTCAGCACTCATACGATAGAAACGCATATCTATCGTCTGCGCCAAAAAGTAGAGCATGATAATCCTGATGCTCAGTTGATAATGACCGAAGACGGTGGATATAAATTGAAAATGTAGCTTCCTAAAGCGATATTTCCGCCACCACCGGCACATGGTCGGATGGGCGCTCCAAACTACGCATTTCTTTTAAGATTTTGACACCGACCAAGCGCGATTCTAGGGCAGGGGTTGTCCATATATGGTCCAAGCGCCGACCTTTATTGTTGGTTTGCCAGTTCGGATTGCGATAACTCCACCATGAATAAATTTTTTCCGGCTCGGGATGAAAATGGCGGACAACATCAACAAAATCCAAAGAATTTTTTAATCTGGTCAGACGTTCAACCTCAACCGGCGTATGCGAAATAATCTTAAGCATTTGCTTATGATTCCAAACATCGTTTGGCAAAGGAGCAACGTTAAAATCGCCGCAGACAATCATTTTTTTGTTGGCATAAACATCTTTGTGTTGTTCCCAATATTCCGCTACATCATCCATAAAAGTAAGCTTATGCGCAAAAGAAATATTTTCTATCGGATCAGGAATATCTCCGCCTGCCGGAATATAAATATTGTTGATTTCAATATCATCAAAAACCTTGGCGCAAATATGTCTGGCATCTTTTTTGCCGACCCAGTTTTTTTGTTCAATATCTTTGAGCGGTGTTTTGGACAATATGCAAACGCCGTTATATCCTGCCATACCATATAAAGCGATATACGGATAACCGAGAGCTTTAATCACCTCAAACGGAAAATCCTCTTCCTTGGCTTTGACCTCTTGTAAACAAATAACATCAGGTTGTTCTTGCTCAACCATTTTTTTCAACAAATCCAAACGAATACGAATGGAGTTAACATTCCATGTTGCAAGCCTAAAAGTCCGATTAGTCATTTATTTTTTTCTGCCTTTGTAGTTAAGCGGAGAAGATTTTTCTTTTTTGAATTTAAATAAGTCAGCGTCTAGCTTTTGGTCGCGTACGGCATCATATAAGGAAACGGTAACCTCCACGCTTTGCGGGTCCACA
The DNA here is from genome assembly GCA_944392155.1 of uncultured Alphaproteobacteria bacterium. GTDB lineage: Bacteria > Pseudomonadota > Alphaproteobacteria > RF32 > CAG-239 > Scatacola_A. The sequence goes on from CALXVR010000001.1 coordinate 29,039, forward strand.
ATTTTCCATTGTTTGAGCTCAAAAGGCTCATTGCTGAAGGTTAAGGTAATCGGACCGATATCGCCTTTTTCCTTGTAATCTAAGGTAAGGGTTGTAATACCTGCGTCTTTGTAAAAATCCACAACTTTAACCTTTTTGCCGTCAATTTTCACATCATTTGCTAAGATAAGACTTGCCGGAATATCGTCATAATCAATATGCGTAACCTGATCAAGCTCCGTGTCGTTATAAACGATAAAATTACCGTCTCCGACAATCAGAACCGAGGTTGGCGCGTCATAAATCATCCGAATTTTGTTGGGTTTTTGAATATAAAAACGACCTTCAGCCGTATTGCCGTTGCTTGCGGTTTGTACAAAGCGTGCTTCCATCGTTTTAATATTATTGAGATAGTTCTCAACTTTTTTAATATCTTCGGCAGTCTGTGCGGCCGCATTTTGCGCCCATAAACAAACACATCCGAGCAACAAGGCAAAAATCTTTTTCATCTTTCCAAATCCCGTTTCAAAAACTGTCTTTAACAATATAATCGCCGGAATCTTTTTTGACAACGAAAAACCTCTGCTTGGCTAACAACCAAACAGAGGTAGACGTTCAGCGGATAAAATTACTTACCGCAGCCGCAATGTTTGCCGGTATTGGTATTTTGAGAGTTAGAAGTATTGTCGGAAGAAGAGCTTGCTGATTTTGTAGTATTTTGGTTGCTGTTGTTGCAAGACTTTGTTGTGTTTTTCTCGTTTTTCATAATTTTTCTCCCTGTTAAAAGTTGAAAAAGCGACATAACAAGAGATAATTACGAAATAAGCAGAAACAAGACAGATAAAAAGGCTATAAAAGTTTTATATAAAATTTCTGGCCTTGAAGATTCCGTTTTCAAACCCCTGAATATTTTTGTTAGATTCGGCATCTTCCAAGCGTTTTTCGGCGATGGCGGCATATTCTTTTTCGCGCTCAATACCGATATAGTTTCGGCCGAGTTTTTTTGCTGTAACCGAGGTTGTGCCGGACCCCAAAAACGGGTCAAGCACCACATCTCCCGCATCACTTGAGGCCAAGATGAGTTTTGCAATCAGTTTTTCGGGCTTTTGTGTCGGGTGTGGTGTGTTTTCGGGCATAGACCAGAAAGGAATGGATATATCCGTCCATACGTTAGACGGGGATGTCAAACGATAACGCTGTTTACCATCGTCCACCCAATCTTTAGGCTTGCCGGATTCGTCGCGATACGGCGCAATAACCGGCCGCTGAACCTTAACCGCGTCTAAGTTAAATTTATAATCTTTGCTTTTGGTAAAGAACCAAATATCTTCCAGACAATTTTTCCAGTTGTTGAGAGCGCCGCGCCCTTTTTCTCTCTCCCAAGAGATTCTGTTTTGCAAGATAAAATATTTTCCGGCAATTTCGGGGATAGCGATGGATGTTTTCCAGTCAGAACAAATATAAACAGAGGCATTGTCTTTTAACAAACGCACGGTTTTAGAAAGCCACTTGTCCAGCCAAAGCTTATAAGCCTCAAAGTCCATCTCTTTGAAGGTATTTTTACCAAAGATTTTGGTCAGATTATACGGAGGGTCGGCAATAAGGAGATCAATGCTTTTATCCGGCAAAAAGTCCAGAGCCTTGAGCGCGTCCTGACAAATAGTTTTGTTCAAAACTTCTTCCAAAGATGCTTTTTCTTTGAGCTTAATGGTTCGCGCCGCATATTCTGCGGTTTCCTTAAGAGTTAAACAAATCGTTTTGTTTCGGGGCGCTTTCTTTTTCATTTTTGGCTTATTCTTCGCCGAACTTGCTATCGATTAAAAGAGTAAGGGCATCAAGCGCTTCCTGAGCTTGGTTCCCTTCACAAGTAACCGAAATTGTTGTGCCTTTGGCCGCAGCAAGCATCATCAACCCCATAATGGAACAACCGTTAACTTTTTGGCCGATTCTCTCAACCGTAACATCAGCATCCAAATCTTCAATTGCCTTAACAAAAGCGGCAGCAGCTCTGGCATGCAAACCTTTTTTATTTTTGATTTCCAAAACGGCGGAAACAGTCTTCTCACTCATCTTACATTCCCAACAATTGTGATGCGATATTAATATATTTTTTGCCGGCTTCTTGCGCGCCTTCGACAGTTTCTTTAAGAGTTTTGTCTTTGCGCAGTGAGGCTAACTTAATCAGCATCGGCAAATTAATTCCGGCAATAATCTCAACTTTAGCTCTGTCCATAATGGAGATAGCTAAGTTTGAAGGAGTTCCTCCAAACATATCGGTTAAAACGATTGCGCCATGACCTTTGTCAACTTCGCCGACTTTTTTCAAAATCTCGGCGCGGCGCATTTCCATATCATCCTCAGGACCGATGCAAACAGATTCAATCTGATCTTGTTTGCCGACCACATGCTGCATGGCGGATATAAATTCTTTGGCCAAATTGCCGTGTGTAACCAAAACCAAACCTATCATTGTTTTCCACCACAACTCCAGCTGCGAACAGCACCAAAACTTTTCATAACGTCTTCCTTGCTCTTAACCTTGATGAGCTCATCGGCGCGGGTCTGACGACCTTTGAAGACGATTTCCTCAACATTCTCAACCGGCACGCCATAAGTTCTTTCAACCATTTTGCCGTTGAGTTCAACAATCAGGACAAATTCAGCTTCAGCCAAAGGACCTTTGGTCTCTTCATCAATATTATCCAGACGAACGGCCAAACGGTCATCACGTTTCAAAAGGGCGGTTTTTTTGCCGTCAAATTCCAACACGGGATTGACCGGACTTCCGTCTCTGGCATCAATAAAAATAGCTAGTTCGCCAAACTTATTTTCAATAATTTCGAAAAAATCCTGCTTTTCGATTAATGTGTAATATTGTGTTTCCATAGTTTTTCCTGTAAGATGAGTTAACACACAAACTAAAAAAGATATTATTACAATATCAGCAATGTGTCAATTTTGAGTTAATAGAACGGACCATCCATGGAAAAAACCCCCTTTAAATATCTCTGGCACTATATCTGTATTTTTAAGTATTTAGTTATTGCGGTTCTTTTGCTGAATTTTTTTGCTCAGCTATGCAACCAGACTTATCCTCTGTATCTGGCAAAAATCTATAATACAGCGGCCGGAGAAGTGGGCATACCGGATTATTGGGAAAAAATTATATATTTCGCTTTTATTGCCTTTGGTTTGGGTTTGGCAAGGGTCGTTTTGTTTGATACCACGATGTTTCTTGCCGCTTACATTTTGCCTCAAATACGCACTTTGGTAATCAGAGACAGTTTTGACTACACCAATCAACATTCTATAGCCTATTTCAATCAGGAAATGTCAGGCAACATCTCTAACAAAGTCACCCAACTCAACACCGGTGTGCTTGATGGCTTTAACGAGTTTATGATGTCATCCTCAATGATAATGTATGTGCTGATAGCCATCAGCATTTTGAGTGCGATGAATATTTACTTTTTGGGCGCAATGGTGCTTTGGTTGGTCATGATTCTTTTGGTGAGTTGGAAACTTGGGCAAAAGCGTTCTGCCTTATCTAAAGAAACCAGCCGCCAACAAAGCCAAGCCAATGGTGTTATTGTAGATAGCCTTGCCAACTACAGCGAGATAAAGAGTTTTGCCAACTTTCGCTTTGAGCGGCTTAATTTAATAAAATATCTTCGGATTCTGCGCAAATCCGAAAACAAAGAACAAAAAGTCAAAGCCTGGATTCATTTAAGCCAAAACTTAATTTCCGTAGCTTCAATGCTGGGTTTTATGATGTTGTCAATTTGGGTTTTTCGCCGCGGTGGCATTGATACCACGAACTTCATCTATGCCAATACGCTTTTTGCCATGATATCAGGAATGGTCTTTCAGCTGACATGGGTTTATATGAACATTATGCGCATTCACGGACAGTTAAAGTCAGCGCTGGATACTTTAGCCGTAGAGCCGGAACTCAAAGACAGCCCGAACGCCGTAGAGCTTAAAGCCAAAAAAGCCGAAATCACTTTTGATAAAGTTTCTTTTGCGTACAACGGTCGTAAAAATCTGTTTGAAGATTTATCTCTTACGATTAAGGCCGGAGAGAAAGTCGGTTTAGTCGGACATTCCGGCAGCGGTAAATCCACTTTTATCAAACTTATTGCACGTTATTATGACATAAATGACGGCAGTATAAAAATAAACGGCAAAGATGTTCGTGATGTTACGCAAAATTCGCTGCATAAGCTTATTTCAACCATTCCGCAAGATGTTTGCTTGTTCAACCGTACTTTGTTTGAAAATATAAAATATGGGCGGACCAATGCGACGGAAGAAGAAGTCTATAAAGCGGCGCGCCAAGCCGGAGCAGATGAGTTTATCCGTGCTTTCCCGAACGGCTATCAGACCAAAGTCGGAGATAGAGGCGTTGTTTTGTCGGGAGGTGAAAGACAACGCATAGCCATTGCCCGTGCCTTGCTCAAAAATGCGCCGATTCTGGTCTTTGATGAGGCCACTTCTGCCTTAGACAGCCAGAGCGAAAAACATATTCAAAAATCCCTGATTCACCTTATGCAGAACAAAACCGTTATTGCCATTGCGCACCGCTTGTCCACCTTACGAGAGATGGATAGGATTCTTGTTTTTGAAAAAGGTAGGATTGTAGAGCAGGGAACACACCTAAGCCTTCTGCGTAAAAAAGGCCGTTATTATAAATTATACAATATGCAGGCAGATGGTTTTATGATGCAAAATGAGAGCTAAACCACGCTATTGTTTCTGACTTCCAAAAATTGTGCCTCATCGGCAAGAGAAGCAAAGAGCTTCGGGTCGGTGGACGTAATCCATGCCTGAATTCCGAGGTCTCTGATTTTTTCAAGCAAAGCCTCGCGTTTGAGGTCGTCCAAATGTGCCACAACCTCGTCCAGCAACAACACGGGAGCAAAACCTTTATCCAAGGTTTGGCATTTTGTCTGTGCCAAAATAATGCTAATCAGCAGCGATTTTTGCTCACCCGTAGAGCAAAGTTCCGCCGGCATTCTTTTCTTTTTGTAATAAACCTTAAAGTCTGTACGATTAACGCCGTCCACGTTGTCGTTATATAAAACATTGCGACGTTGAGACTTCAATTTTTGGATATAATAATCTTCAACATCAATCGCCGGCATCGTGTCCAAAAGTTGTTCTATCGTGCCATCAAGTTCCAGCATAACATTCGGAAAAACATCATCCGGCTCTTTTTCAATAAACTTATTAAGCTTGGCAATAAGCTCGCGTCTTGCCGCCGCGATAGCCACGCCGATTCCCGCCATATTTTCTTCCAAAGAGGACAGCCAGTTATTATTGCTGTTACCGTTTTTAAGCAGTTGATACCATTCTTTGTATAAATGTTCAAAATTAGCCGTTCTTTTGGCGTGTTCCACATCAAAAGCATAAACCAAACGGTCTAAGAAACTACGTCTGGGTTGTGAGCCTCCCCGGAATAATCTGTCCATCTGCGGAGTAAGCCAAATAGCGGAAATATATTTTCCCAAATCTGATTGTGAGGAGGTTTTTTGCCCGTTTATTTTAACGATTCGTCTTTCATAAGACCGAAAATCATCGTCATCGGTTTCTCTGGTGGTTTTCGCAACCGCCGTCCCGATTTCAATCTCATCTTCGCCTTTGTTAACCAAGGCGGAGACCGCCCAGTTCAGGTTTGATATTTCAGTAGGGCTATATTCATCATTAACCAAAGCCGGTGTAATTCTTCTGATGTCTGCCAATCTGGCCGAGCGAAGACCTCGCCCCGGTGTAAGAAATGAGATTGCTTCCAAAATATTGGTTTTTCCCGTTCCATTTTCACCGGTAATAATGACGGGAGCAAGCTTGGCATTAATTCGTAAATGCGCATAGTTTCTAAAGTCAGTTAAAGTCAGGCGTGTAACACCTGACTTTTCTTTCATAAACTGAGCCAAATTTAATGCCAAGTTGTCCGTCATTTTTCTTAAACACGCATCGGCATCAAAACATAAATAGCGCTGGCGTCGCTTGTATCATGGATAACGGAAGGAGAAGAGCCGTCAGCAAAGCTGATTTTAACATTTTCGCCTTTAACTTCGCCCAGGATATCCAGGAGATAACGGAAGTTATAGCCAATCTCCAACGATTCGCTGTCATATTTAGCTTCAACTTCTTCCATAGCAGAACCCAAATCCGGACTTGAAGTCGTGATGGTAACATGATTCTTGTTAGTAATCATCTTAATGGCGCGAGTTCTTTCAGCCACAACCGAAACACGGTCAACGGCAGAAGAAAGTTCTTTAACACCAAGTTCCAAAACTTTGTCATTATCTGTCGGAATAACGCGCTCATAGTCAGGATAAGTTCCGTCAATCAATTTAGATGTCAAAATAACATCTTCCATTGTGAAGCGAATTTTGTTTTCAGACAAAGCAATGGTAATATTGTCGGTAGAACTGTCATCCAAAAGCTTGCGAACTTCCGAAACGGTTTTTCTCGGTACAATAACACCGGTCATATTTTCTGCACCTTTCGGTAAAGGCGATTCTACACAAGCCAAACGGTGTCCGTCTGTGGCAACTACGCGCAGAACCTTAGCTTCGCCTTCGTTTTTGGCATGAATGTATAAACCATTCAGATAATATCTGGTTTCTTCGGTAGAGACGGCAAACTGGGTGCGATCAATAACATCTTTAAGCTCGTCTTTGCCCATGGCAAAATTAACCGGAAGTTTATCGCCTGAAATAACCGGAAAGTCTTCTACGCCGATGGTAGAAAGTGAAAACTTAGACCGACCGGAAGCAATGGTTAATTGACCTTTTTCATCAGGAAAAGTCAGCTCAACATCAGAACCATCGGAAAGCTTACGAACAATATCATAAAGCATATGAGCCGGAGCTGTTGTTGCGCCTGTTTCAGCTGTTTTGGCATCAACAATTTCCGTAATCTCGGTATCCATATCCGTAGCCTTAAAGCTGATACCGTCTTCCATAGCCTCAATTTTAACATTGGAGAGAACAGGGATGGTGTTTCTCTTTTCAACAATACTCTGAACGTGACTCAGAGTTTTCAGCAATTTTGCGCGCTCAATTGTAAATCTCATTTTCTTATACCATTAATGTTATAAACTAATTTTCACTAAATATAGCACCGATTTAGCAAAAACCGAAACTAAAACAACGATTCGTCAACAGCTTTTTTAGTATTCCGAGAGCTTGTGTTTTTTCAGAAAATTTGCTGCAGGTAAAAACATATTTGAAGGCAGATTATCCTCATCAAACCATCGCCATCCGGCGCATTTGTCTGTTTCCATAATCTTTGGTTCCCCATCAAAACGATGTGTGACCATATTAAGCGTAACATAATGTTTGCCCGATTCTTCAAAAAAATCATTGGTAACGTCAGCCAGAAAAACATCTTTAGGCGCAATAATCAGTCCGGTTTCTTCCTTGGCTTCTCTAACGGCTCCTTCTTCAAAGCTTTCGCCATATTCCATATGTCCGCCGGGAGGACACCATGTACCGTTTCCATGAGCAGATTTTCTCAAGCCAAGCAAAATCTGGTGTTTTTCGTTGAAAATATATAAACCTAAACCGACTTTTACGCTTTTTTCGTCATTCATAACCATTCTCCATGCATAAGGGTAGAATATGTAAAATATCTTTACAACAAAAAACAGGTTTTGTGTTGATAACAAAACCTGTTTAATTAAGGAGTTAGAGTTAGTTTAGGCTTCCAAAATTCTTCTCAAAGCATCAACATTTTCTGCCAGAGAAGCATCTTCTAAGATAAGCTCCTCAACCTTGCGAACCGCATGCATAACGGTTGTGTGATCACGGTCAAATTTGCGACCGATTTCCGGCAGCGAACGCGAGGTGAGTTGTTTAGCCAAATACATGGCAATCTGACGCGGACGAGCAACTGTGCGAGCTCTGCGGGAAGACTGCATTTCTTTGACCGAAATATTGAAATGTTCGGCAACTTTTTTCTGAATTTCATCAATTGTTGTGCGCTTGTCATAAGAACGCAACATGTCTTTCAGAACATCTTGAGTCATATCCAAAGTGATTTCTTTGTCACTCAAGAGTTGAGAATGTGCAATAACACGACGGAGAGCGCCCTCAAGCTCACGAATATTAGAAGTAATCTTACTTGCCAAGAATTCAGAGACTTTTTGTGGCAATTCAACACCGAGCTGACGAGCCTTATTTTCCAAAATACCGATACGCAAGTCAAAGTCAGTCGGATGAATGTCGGCAACCAAACCGCAACCCAAGCGAGATTTCAAGCGAGCCTCAATTCCTTCCAAATCAGCCGGAGATTTATCCGCGGAGATAATAATCTGACGACCTTCCTCAATCAAGGAATTAAAAGTATAGAAAAACTCTTCTTGTGTGGTGTCTTTGCCGCCCATAAACTGAACGTCATCAACCATCAAAACATCAACTGAGCGGAACTGCTCTTTGAAGGCGGTTGTATCTTTGTAGCGCAAAGCGCGAACAAATTTATACATAAACTTTTCGGCAGACAAATAAACAATATTTCTGGTCGGATCTTGTTGTTTAATATGCCAAGCAATAGCGTGCATCAAGTGTGTCTTACCGAGACCAACACCGGAATACAAGAACAACGGATTAAAAGAAACGTTTCTTGATTCTGCAACTTTGCGAGCTGCGGCATAGGCAAATTCATTGGTCTTACCGACAACAAAATTGTCAAAAGTATACTGCGGATTAAGCGGAACAGACAATGATTGATCTGTATTTGCTTGAAATTCGTTGCTGTTTGCCAAAACAGAATTAAGTCCGGATTGATAAATGTTTTGCGGAGCCGGACTAGAAGAAATTTTCTTCAATAAAGAGCGGCAAGAAGGATTGTAAAGTCCTTTAGTTTCATCTTGGACGGCCTGAACAACAAAGTTGACGCTTTTAATGGCCGGATTCTTTTTCTCCCAAATCTTGTGGATGCGATCGCTGTAATGCGTAATTACCCAATTTCTCATAAAGCGGGTCGGAACACAAATGTTCATAGTTCCATCATTAAAAGTACCCGGTGTTAGTGGCTTTAACCAACTGTCAAAAGCTGTTTCCCCTACTTCAACTTTCAACTGGCTGCAGATCTGCCCCCATTGCTCTTGAACAGAACTGTTGTTGTTTATTGCTTCTTCAGCCATCATATCTCCCCATATAATAAAATCACTAAAAACAATGAGCCCAAGTCCTTCGAACATAAAATGTTATGTGCTCTAAAGTGCTCGAGCCGCAAGACCTTCCCAATAGAGATGTTCTTGCTTCTTGCATTAGCTGTCATCTCTCACAACACAACAATAAACTTAAAAGCACAATCTGAAACACTGTCACCATGCTTCCAAAATTTATTTAAGCATTGTCTCCCGAAAGAAGACAGAAACTCTTTTTTTAATACTTAAAAGATTGTTCCCCAATTTTGCAATCTGACGGGTATTAATTTAGAGTGGATTCTGAAATAAAAGTTTTACTTAACTTTCATCCGAATTTGTCTGGATAGTAGAGTCAAAAAAAAATAATTACAACAGAACATTCAGCGAACATTGCAATTAATTTTCTTGACAGAAGATTCTTGCAGAGTCGCTTAGATTCTGGGCTTTTTAGCACAAAAAAACGCAAACCGACAATCTCTCATATAAGAGAGCAACCATCAGTTTGCGCTACAAAAAACTACGTGTAATAAGCGATTACAGAGCTTTAATTTTGGCAGAAAGACGAGAAACCGTACGAGAAGCAGTATTCTTCGGAAGAACACCTTTCTGAGCTGCTCTCATCAACTCGGATTCTGCAACAATCAAAGCAGCCTTAGCAGCTTCTTTGTTGTTTTCCAAAATAGCAGCATTTACTTTTTTAACAAAAGTGCGAACACGACTTCTGCGAGCACCGTTAATGATGCTTCTTTTATTGTTTCTGTTAATTCTTGTTTTTGCCGATTTATGATTGGCCATTTTTTTTATCCTGTATTAAATAGTTATGACAATTTTTCAATTCTGATATGCTTTATAAACTCTTAAAGCGTCTTAAGTCAATACCTAATTTCGCAAAAAAGCCCGATTCTGACCACCTTTTAAAGGTTTAGACTTATCCTTGAGCAAATTTTCTGAGCGTTTCTCTGAATTCGTCGGTTGCCAAACAGCATTTTGCTACATTCTTTTCCAAAACGATTCCTTCGTCTAAAGGCAGATTCTGAGCCGCCAAAATAATTTCCTTTGCCTTACGCAAAGCATTAAGGGGCTGAGTCGCAATTTTTGATGCTGTTTCCAAGGCATGGTTTTTTAGGTCGGAGAGAGGAACGATCCGGCTCACTAAGCCGGCATCAAAAGCTTCATCGGCGGTCATGGCTCTTCCGCTCAAAATCATTTCCATTGTTTTGGCTTTTCCCAAAGCTTTTGTCAGGCGTTGTGTGGCGCCAAAAGAAGGAATGCATCCCAGACTTAGTTCCGGCTGTCCAAAACGTGCATTGTCGGCCGCCAGAATAATATCGCAAGCCAAAGCAAGTTCGCAACCGATTCCTAAAGCATAACCGGCAACGGCGGCAATAATTGGCTTAGAAAATTTTTCAAAGATACCAAATTCTTTTTGCATTTCATCAATGCCGAAAAAAGTTTGATCACTCTTGCTTAAAACTTCTCTGATATCGATTCCCGAGGCAAAATTTTTCCCGTCGCCTCTCAATACAACAACTTTAATATTGTCATCAGTATCAAACTCAGAAAGAACAGAGGCCAATTCCTGTAACATACTCAAATTAACAGAGTTCATTGCCTGCGGTCTGTTAAGTGTAATGATTCCTATATTTTCTTTCTTTTCAGTAACAATATTGGTGTAATTCATGATACAATCCTAAATCTGATTTTTTATTGTAAAACGAACATTTAAGGGTTTGGTCGATTCCTTAACGATTTCCAAAGCCTCTCCCTCGCGATAAAACAACAAACTATCACCCCGCTGACCTTGATAAGTCCATCCGAGTTGGGGTAATGTATCAACATAGAATTTTTTAACGCTTTTAAAACCCACCTTTGACCCGGTTAAAACCGCCTCAACCAATCGAGCTTCTTCGTTGCCGAAAGAGAAGTTGTCATTTTTTATTTGTGACAACCCCTTCATAATCGGGATATCTTCATATCCTTCTAAAAAAGAAGCTGCGTTGGCAGAGCCTAAAAAAACAAATAAGGTCGACAATACAACCGCCAAAAAACAAATTTTATTCTTCATTGCTATCATCACTTTTGCTTAACCGCACAATAAAATGTTGAACGTCCGGCTTGAGTAATTTTTTTTATACCGCCGGTTTCAAAAACGTCACAAGTACACAAAGGACATTTTTGCCCTGTTTTGTTATAAACACAATGCATATTTTGAAAATACCCCAAGCTTCCATCTGGTTTTTTATAGTCATGAATGCTGGAACCGCCTGCTTCAATGGCTTTTTGCAATATTTTTTGAACACTACGGACCAGAGTTTCACATTCTTTTTGTGTTAAATCATCTGAATTTCTCAGCGGGCTGATGCCGGCATCGAAAAGAGCTTCGGAAGCATAAATATTGCCGATTCCATTAATAATGCTTTGGTCTAACAGCGCAACTTTGATAGGAATTTTTTTGTTCTTAAGTTTATTAAATAAAAACAAGCCGTTTAGTTTCTTGTCAAAAGGCTCGATTCCAATATGAGTAAAAATCGGATTCTTTTCTAAATTGGCTGTTTCAACATATTCTAACATTCCAAATCGACGAGCATCATTATAAACTAAAAAACACTTATCAGTCTCAATGATGACATGATCATGTTTTTCAAGTTTTTGGGGGAGACTATCAAAAATTTTAATCTTGCCGCTCATCCCCAAATGCCAGATTATGCTTAGTCCGTTGTTAAGCGTAATAATTAAGTATTTAGCCCGTCTGGAAATCATAATGATTTGAGAGCCTTCGATTCTTTTTGCAAAATCGTCAGGGATTATTTTGCGAAAACGGTTGTTGAAAACGCGGACACTAATTATATTAGCTTTATCAATAGCTTTTATAAGTGCATTTTTAATCGTTTCAACCTCAGGTAACTCCGGCATATTAACCTCACAAAGAAACATCAAATGATAAACCGCCTAACATATTTTTGCAAAAAACTCAATCTAAGCATAACACTTGCCCGACATGACTTGTTGTGCCTGATAGAAGGTTTGTCATCTTTTTCAAATGTTATAAATCTTGCCCGAATATTTGTAAAGCATTCAAACCTTCCTCTATCAGAAAGGCTGAATGATTTGCTGACAAAGATAGATTTGCCGAGTCTTTGTGTTTCAGAATTATCCGCTTTGGCTTTTGCACGCAGCGGCATATTTTTTAGCCCGAAAAGAAAAGAACAAAACCATAAGGCAGGAAGGCTTGTTTTGCAGAAAGCAGCGCCGTTTTTACAAAAAAGTTTTTTTCTGAAGCTTTTGCAAGAAATATATGATTTGGATTTCAACGAATACAAAGACGGATTCTCGGATTTAAAAAGTCATATGGAAGAAGATATGCGTCTTTATGCATCAGAGAGAGAAGATGTTTTAAAGTTTTCAAATGGTTCATCGGAGAAACTTCCCCTGCAGACCGATTGGCAACAAACAACTCATAATGAATGGGTGGTCGATTCTCTTGTGGATTTTTCCTTAACTCAAAATTTAACTTCTGAAAGTCGCCAAAATCTGGCAGAACTTTACGCAAAACAACTTTTTGAGAAAGGTTTTTTTGTTTTCGGTTTTAACCGCATTGCCGTCGATTCTCAAAATAGAGTCACTTTTGCAGAGGCGGATTCTGTTTTTGATGTCTCTGGCAAATATTGTGTTGCAATATTAAGAGATGAACCTCTACCGCATGATAATATTTCATACAGATTAAAATATTCATTAGAGCAACTGTCGCAAATCTGCACCAAAGATGTCGTTAAAAAAGTTTTTAAAAATTATACGAAAAACTACCATGAAAAAACGGTGTTTTTGCCGCAAGATAAAAAAATATCAGAATTTATGAGCAATTATTTTGTAAAAGAAAACAAAACAAATGAAACAAGCTTCTGGTCTAGGCATATTGAAAAGATGCAGTCTCAATCCAAAACATCTCTTAATAAAACTTCGATTCTCTATTGGGGCCCTGCTTTAATTGTCGGAATGATTCTTTTTTCTTTGTTGCATTTTTAGGGGAGCAAAGATTATCCAACATTATACTAATTCTGTTTTCTCCTCGCGTCTGTTTTAAAACATCTTGGGGGCGAAGAGCCTTATTATAAAAATAAAATAAAGTAAAAAGCCTGGTCAAATACGTTAAGCCCAGACAAGAATTTTTTTTGTTTTCGACAAGTTCAATAAGTCTGTTTCTGGAGATACCCTCGTCAAAACAAATTTTTTCCAAAGCCATCCATTCACTTTGGCACAGACGCATACTTGTGCGTCGCTCATTAATAACAAGAACTTTATTAATCAACTTTGTCATAGGTAAGTCTTCAGAGTATCAGTAATAATGTTAAAACTATATTCTGTTGCCAACAAAAGCAGAATAGGTTAATAATATAAATTCAAAATCGCAAAATACAACCTTAAAAAGAAAAAATTAATACTTCTATGAAAAAAGCTGTGCGAAGTCGAAAATATTTTGCGCCGCAAACGGATGATAAAGAGCGGCGTTGCGACCATCCTGGGTGTAACAAACCCGGAGAATATCGTGCGCCTAAAAACCGCAAATTGAAGGAGTATTATTGGTTCTGCCTTGAGCATGTGCAAGAATACAATGCAAAATGGAACTATTATGAGGGAATTTCCACCGATGCGCCGGAAGAAGAGCCCAAACGTCGAATGCACTTCAGAGGTTTCAAATCGCGCATAAAATATAACTTTGGCTACAACATTAAAGATGATTTCGGATTCTTTGGCGAATATGCCACTGATTTTGCGGCGATGGATGAAGTCTATTACAACGAGGAAGAACGTCGCTTTTTGCAAATTATGGAACTTAAACCTTCGGAAGTAAGTATTGAGAGCTTAAAGAAACAATACAAAAAACTGGTAAAAAAATATCATCCGGATGTCAACCAAGATGATAAAACGGCTGAAGAAAAATTTAAGCAATTAACCATAGCCTATAAAGCATTGCTGGCTAAGTTTTCTTAAAATTTTTGAGACAGATTTTGGCAGGCCTTTTCAATTAACCGATAAACATGGTCAAAGTTCGAAGAACCGTATGGATTCGGAACAAAACTTTCTTGCGCGTAAGAGGCCAAATTATCGATTTTTGCCCTTTGATAACGTTCATCTCCCAAAGGACGACGCAGTTCCAAATAGTCAGCGCTGTCATCGTCCATGGTTAGGATAAGGTCAAAATTTGCAAAATCCTCGGCAAAAACAGGTCTGGAACGCAAGGCGGATATATCCACCCCGTGCTGCGCGGCACAAGCGACGGCATGCCTGTCTGGGGCATCACCGCCGACAGCGCAGATTCCGGCAGAATCCACAAACCAATCAGGTCGGAGCTCGCGCATAACACCTTCCGCCATAGGTGAGCGCCAGATATTAGCGGAACACACAAACAAAATTTTCATTTTATTTTCCGAGGCAGCCATGAGTTTCTCTGGCAAAATGAACATATTTATCATAATAGTGTTCCAAACTTTTCTTTACCAGATAGTTAACGGTTCCTTTCGGAAACTCACCTTTCTTATCAGGTTTTCCGGCCGGAATTCCGGTCAGAATCTCAATACCGTCATCGACCGTATCAACCGCCCAGATATGAAAACGTCCTTCATCAACAGCCGCTAAGACATCTTCTCGAAGCATTAAGTCTTTGACATTTGTCCGCGGAATAATAACACCTTGTGTTCCGGTCAAACCGCGATGGTTGCATACATCAAAGAAACCTTCGATTTTCTCATTAGCTCCGCCAATAGGTTGAATTTCACCAAACTGGTTGATAGAGCCCGTAACCGCAATATTTTGCTTAATCGGGAGGTTTGCAATGGCGGAAAGCAAGCAATAATATTCGGTTGAAGAAGCACTGTCGCCGTCAACCCCACCGTAAGATTGTTCAAACACGATAGATGCAGAAAGCGAAAGCGGATATTCTTTGGCAAAACGGTTAGCAATGAGCGATTGCAAAATCAACACGCCCTTACTGTGAATAGGACCGCTCATATCAACTTCACGTTCAATATTAATAAACTCGCCTTTGCCGATTCTGACTTGTGTCGTAATTCGGGAGGGTTTGCCGAAAGATGTGCGTGAGAAGTTGTAAACGACCAGTCCGTTGATTTGTCCGACACGCTCGCCTTCAACATCAATCAGTATGGTGCCTTTGTCAATTTGTTCAAGCATAGCCTGTTTGATGCGGTCGCTTCTATATATTTGCGCATTAATAGCCTGTTCAATGTGATTTTTACCGATTTGGTTAGCCTTAGACTTACGCGCCCAATAATCAGCTTCCCGCAAAAGGTCGCCGATGGATGCAATATGCGCTGTCAATTTTTCGGAATCTTCGGCCAAACGAGATGAGTATTCAATAACCTTGGCAACAGCCTGTCTGTTGAGCGAACGCAAATGTTTTTTCTTTGAGAGCGAGCCGATAAGTTTGGCATATTCCAGTTCATTTTCTTCGGTTCTGTCCATCAAAACACCGAAATCTGCTTCAACTTTGAAATAATCCGAGAAATCAGGGTCTCTTTCCGACAAAACTTCGTAAAGCTCCTCATCTCCGGTCAAAATCACTTTTACATCAAGCGGAATAGGCATCGGATCAAGAGAGATGGTTGTAAAGCTTGTTTCATCGCTCGGTGTTTCAATTTTGATGGTTTTAGAAGCCAGAGCGCGCTTCAGTGAGTCCCAAGCATAAGGTTGCAAAAGCAGTTTTCTTGCATCAATTAAAAGGAAACCACCGTTTGCATGGTGCAAAGCACCTGCCTTAATAAGGGTAAAGTCTGTCAACAAAGCACCATATTGTTGCAAGCGCTCAACTTTACCAACCAAATTTCCTTGCGTCGGGTGATCCAAATGAACAATCGGAGCTCCTGAATTAGGCTCATTTTTAACCACAACATTGACCTTGAACTTAGCAAACTTATCTTCTTCTTGCTTGTTCATACGACTGAGCAAAGCGGTTAAAGCATCTTCGCCTTCTCCGGAACCGTTACTTTCATTTCCGCCGTTCGGCAAAAAGTCTTCAATATTTTCAATAATATTTTTCTGAACAGCTTTTAAGAAGTCTCCGACTTGTTTATGACCTTTATATTTATGACGCAGATTATCAATAGGATTTTTGACGGCGACTTTAATAAATTTTTCGCGTAACAAAGCAGATTCTTTGCGTTGTTTATCTTCCCATTCCGGCAGATCTTGAGCGGAATTCTCAATTTCTTCCTGCATAGCATTTAAGTCTTCAATCAAAGACTTTTTCTCATCTTCAGGCAGCTCGTCAAAAGCTTCGGGGCTTAAAACTTCTCCGTTTTTAACCGGAGCAACCACTAAGCCGACCGGCATGTGTAACAAAGACACACTTTTACCTTTGGCTTTTTTCTGCAATAAGCGGACATATTCTTCTTTTTTCTGCTTATATTTTTCGCGAATAATACTCAAAGCTGCTTTATATTCGTCGCTGTCTAAAACAGCGGGAATAGAGGAAGAAAACTCCTCAATCAACTTATCAATATCTTTTGCAAATTCCGGAGCTTCGCCGGCTTCAAAAGAGATAGCAATAGGTTTGTGTGGCTCTTCAAAATTATAAACATAGACCCAGTCTTTAGGTGTAGGTCGATTCTTTGCCTCTTTGACCAAAATACGCTTGACCAAGCTGGTCTTTCCCGTTCCCTCAGGACCGAGGCAAAATAAGTTATACCCTTTTGACTTAATATTAATACCGAGTTCCACAGCGCTTATTGCTCTGTCTTGTCCCAAAGCAGAAAGCCTTTCTTCAAGCTCAGCCGTAGTTGTAAACTCAAACTTGTGCGGATCGCATTTTTTGTATAACTCATCAGATTTCAATTTTGAGATAGCCATTTTACAAAAATCCTTATATATTTTAAGCATTGATAATAATATAACTCCGGAATAACTAATATAGTGTTAAACGTTAGATGATTTATGTGAAATATATAGCGGTTTTAGCCTTTGGTGTTTTGGCAATAACATATTTATTGTGGTACCTGCGCCGCATTCGCCGAGATCATTTTCAAAAACTAAGCATAGAAAAACTTCTTGCGCTTAAGGAAGATAGTCGAGCCAAACTCTATCTTAATACGCAAGCATTGCGTCAGATTATCTCAATCTTGTTAGCAAAGGAAAATAAAAAAAATCGCCGAGCTTTGCTTAATTTGGCTTGCGGCAGAATATCGGCGTTTAAGAATTTTCTTGATAAAAATTCCAAGCTAAAAACTCTCGGTAATATCTTGTTTCCGGAAAAAATAGAGGAACTCCCACCGGCAGACAAAGCGGTCTGGTTTTTAAGCCAAAATCAAATAAAAGAAGCAGAAAAAATAATAGAAAATCTTGCGGACAAAGGCTTATCTCAATATGCCAAAGCCCGCAAACGCTTTGTTCAAGGGTGGATTTTTTTGCGAGATGGCGACATGCTTTCAGCCTCTCAATGTGCAGCGGAGGCGGCTACGCTCTTTGCTGAGCAAAAGGCTTTTGTTGAAGAAGCTCAAGCCTTGCTGTTGAACGGAACAATATATAGACTATCTTGTGTTGAGGATGTTGCCTTAATGATGTTTGATTCTGCCGCAAAAATCTTTAGGTTCTATAAGGATTCGCAAGGCGAAGCAGAGACTTTGGGCAACAAAGGAATGCTCTGGGTCCTGCAGGAAAAATTTGAGGAAGCGGAGAAAGATTTTGAACAAGCTCTAAGCCTTTGTCCGATTCATAAAAACAAAATTCTTACCATCTCAATCCTCAACCAACAAGCATTGCTTAAAATTTTATGCGGACAATACAAGCAAGCTAAAGGATTACTCAAGCAAAGCGAAAAAATCGGTAAGCAAAGGCATTTTATTAGCGGTTTGGCCTTTTCTGCCGAATTAAGTGCTCATATTTTATTTGCAGATAACAAAAAAGCGGATGCCGCCAAAGAAGCCCGAAAAGCCGCCAAACTTTATAAGCAGGACAATAATTTATCAGCTTGTTTTGAAAGTTTGTATTTACAAGCGCTGGCTTTGTTTGAGGCAGAACAGACCGATGAAGCGGAAAAAATCTTAAGAGAGTTGATAGATCAAGCAAAAAACAAGCAAAGCTCTTTTCATTTAGCCGGAGCTTATAATTTAATGGGGCTTATTTTTTGGAGAAGAGAGAAAATCAAGCAAGCAAAAGTCTGGTTTCAGGAAGCAGCGGCTTTAGAACAAAAGAATGACAGATATACAGGCGCGGCAACGGATTATGCCGATATCGGTCTGCTGGAGTTTCAGAAAGGTAATCTGGAAGAAGCGCGTAAAAACTTCAAAACAGCTTTGGACTATGCAGAAATCTACGGCAAGAACAAACTCTCGGAAATATTAAAAGCTAAAATTTCAGAACTAAAAATTTAACTCAAATTTTATCGGATAACTTCCTTTATGTGCAGATAAAATATCAACATCTTTAAGTCCAAGGTTTCGATATCCTAAAAGATTGATTGTTGGAATGTAAAATGGGTTAAACCAACTTTTCCCGTCAGTCATAATGATACGGTTTTTAACCTCCAAATCCGTTTTTGCCAAAAATTTCTTAAAGGTCTCTGACCATGCGGGAATACCGAAATCTCCGGCAATAATCACGGGCTCGTCTTGAGCGAGAATAAATTCAGCCAGATTATCAAAAACAATTTTCTCTTCTTTTTTGCGAAGAGAAGCAAAATCAACATTAATAAAGACTAAATTTCTATCGCCTTCTTCAAAAACCAAAAAAGAGGCTCGATGCCGAGGTGAAAGTTTGATTAATCCGGCACGTAAATGATTTTTGTTTGTTAAAATAAAATTTCTCTCATTTTCATCATTTTGATGAACTAACTCATATTCGCCAAACATATCCGGCAAATACGCAGGGTTCCGTTTAAGGCTTATACCGATTATATCTGCATTAAATTTTTGCGCATCAACAACTAACGGCTCTACGGCACGAACATTATTTTGGTATAAAATCGTAAGGTTATTTTTTCCGTCATGTGCGACATTGGTCGTAATATTGGCAGCTGAAGCAATGGCACCGAAATTGACAATCAATAAAAGTAAAGCCGCAGCCGCATGAATAAAAAATTTTCCGAAAAGAGCGTAAACCAAAGCAGCAAAAGTAATGAGATAAAAATGGAATTGGAGCAAATTACAAAACCGCCCGACACCCTCACTGCTGAATGAAGCAAAAGTAAGTAACGTTACGGTAATAAGTACAACGTTAAGAAGAAGATAATCTCTTTCGTGTTTTTTTCTTTGACTGAAGTAACCCATTTTTAATTTATTTCTGTTAGCGTGATTTTTGTTGTGTTACAGAGTGCATCTAAATAAAATGTAATGCAATACAAATATACTACTCATTAAAAGACAATTTGTAAATGGTGGCCTTAAAATTATGCCGGATCAGGTAATAACTATTCTAACAGCAACGGACTTTCTAAGCGCGATATCCGGAAATCTGGATATGATGGCGGGAATGTTCAGTCGCTATTTTTCCGGAGCGGATAATCTGCGTATTGTCTCCATAATCTTGATGTTGCTGGCATTTATTCTTTTTTTGTTTTTAATTATCATCTTATATGTCAAATCCATTATCTCTTTTCTAAAAAGCGATCAAGCTGCACAAAACGGCAACAGCATTCTGTTTGACGAAAGCGGTTCATCAGAAGCAACAAGTGCAATTGATAACGAAATTGAACTGGAAAGAGAGCTGGAAAAAGAGCTGGCAAGAGAGTTAGAGCAAGTCCGAGCCGACCAGCAGGAAACGGAAGAGCAACAAATATCCGAACAAAAAAAGCAAGAGATAAAAAAATCTGAAAAGAAAAAAAACGAACAAGAAAAATATCAAAAAGCTGAAAGAACGCATGAAAGAGAAAGAATAGCAGGCATAGATCTTGATTGGAAAAAAGGCAAAATCAACGAGCTTGATGCCAATAGGGTTATGCTGGATATAGAGAGTTTGCAGTATCAGCAAAGCCACAAAGGACTGCCGGAGCTTTTAGGTCTGATTATAGATATGGCTGGCCGCGGTGTCGATGATTTAAAAATTGCCCAAACCATAATGTTTCGTAATCAGGGACAAAGTTCGGAAGACGAGATTTTGCAAGTTATTGAGGCTATTAAAGATTTTATCGCCATGTGTCTGAATGATAAGTTTGAGCAAGTCAAAGCCAACGCTGAAACACCTCTTCCGCAAGAAGACGAGGCATTATATCATCTGGCAAAAGGAGATCCGTCCTTAGCGTTGGTTTTGATAGAAGCCTTAATGGATGAAGAAATAAACCGTGGCGCGTCTATGAGCCTTGGCGCCAAAAGAGATATGCTGTTTCAGGGTGTCTCAAACTATGCATGCACTTTTGGATCTTTGGCCGGACTTTCGGATGTGCATTTAGCCACAGGTTCCTTTGAGCTGGCCATAGAGCTTGCTCCGCAGAATGTTAATGCTTGGAGCCGCGTGGCAGATATGTATGCCAGAGCCGAGTCAAACAACAAAGCCGTTAAAGCTTATGAGAATGTTTTGGAACTGGCTGATGCCGAAATCTATCCGCAGCAAGTTGCCAATGCCGAAAAAATGTTGTCTCAGTTCTATTATGCTCAGGGCAACAGTTTGCAAGCAGCAAAATTATATAACAATTCCAAAGCTTATTATGATTCCATCGGCATCAATCGTCGTTTGGATAAAAAGGAAGTTGAGATTATTGAAATTATTGAATCTCGCCAAAACGAAGATTTGGAAGCTACGATTGCCAAAATCTTGCAAAACAGCGATTTGCGACAGTTTAGTTATGCCTAAATCTTGTCAAAATTGATTCTCGGGTCAACCCAGGAATATGTCAAATCGCTGATAAGTTTTAAGACCAATCCCAATAAAGCAAAAATATATAAAGTTCCAAAGATAACGGGATAATCTCGTGTCATAATCGCTTCATATCCCAAAAGTCCCAGACCGTTAAGCGAGAAGATAACCTCAATCAGAAGCGAGCCGGTAAACAGCATCTTAATCAGCATGGCGGGCATTCCGGCAATCACAATCAACATGGCGTTTCTAAAAACATGCCCGTAAAGCACTTGGTTTTCTGTCAGACCTTTGGCACGAGCGGTCAAAACATATTGCTTATTAATCTCGTCTAGAAATGAGTTTTTGGTAAGCATTGTCAGGCTGGCAAAACCACCGATAACCATTGCCAAAACGGGTAGGGTGATATGCCAAAAATAATCCATAATTTGCTTATACCACGGAAGTTCTGCCCAGTTATCCGAAGTCAAACCGCGGAGCGGGAACCATTGCAGATAAGTTCCTCCGGCAAAGAACACAATCAAAAACACCGCAAACAAAAAGACGGGAATAGCCGAGCCCAAAATAACCGCAAAAGAAGTCCAAACATCAAACTTTGAGCCGTCTCGTACGGCTTTTTTTATGCCCAAGGGAATAGCAATCAGATAAATAATCAGCGTTGACCAAAAGCCTAAAGAGATTGAAACCGGCAAACGTTCGATAATAAGCTGCCCGACGGTTTTATCCTTATAATAACTATGCCCAAAATCAAAGACGGCATAATCTTTGAGCATTTTCCAAAAGCGTTCGTGCAAAGGTTTATCAAAGCCAAATTGTTTTTCCAGCTCTTTGACCAATTCTTCCGGCACGCCTTGCGCCCCCTGATATTTGTTGGCCGAACTTTCCATATTCATATTTGCCGAAGCCGTAAATTGCGACTTCGCATCAACATTCATTCCCCGATATTTTGCCAAAACATATTCCACGGGCCCCCCCGGCGCTAACTGAACAATGGCAAAGTTAATTACAAGAATGCCCAACAGCGTAAAAGGGATAAGCAACAGTCTTTTGATAATATAATTTCTCATTTCTTATCCCTCGCAATTTGTTTTTTCATCCACCAGGTAAAAGGCTGGTATCCGGCCTTAACTTCAGATTTCGGATGCCCGAACTTATTTTGATAAGCCACCCGATTATAAGGCGAATACCATTGGAAGATAACATAATGCTCATTAAGCAGCACGCGGTCAAGCGCACGAACATGAGCCTCATAATCATCTTTGTGCTGTGCCTGAATCAAACCTTCTATCAAAGCATCAACCACGGGGTTTTTAATACCGATAACATTATAACTTCCCTTCGCTTCGGCAGAACGGCTGCCCCACATTTCGCGTTGTTCGTTTCCGGGCATTCGGCTTACCCCGTAAGAGACAATAGCCATATCAAAGTCAAAATTATCCAACCGATTTTTAAAGATATTAACTTCTAAGTTCCGAAATACGGCTTTAATACCGATTTTTTTGAGGTTATCAATAAAAGGCAACATAACCCGAGTAAAAGAACTTCCGTTTGCAGAGTTGCTCAAAACTTCAAACTCCAGAGGTTCTCCGGTAGCAAGATTTGTCATTTTGCCATCAACAAAATCATATCCGGCCTCGTTCAAGAGCTTAACCGCGCGCCGCAAATTCTCGCGCGATGCTTCAAAGTCCGGATGTCTTGGATTCGCAAACTCCTTTTCAAACACATCTTTGGGCAAAGAGCCTTTATGTTTAAGCAAAATCTGTTTTTCTTTGCCGGAAGGCAAGCCTTTTGCTTCCATTCCCGTATTGGTAAAATAACTATAAAGCCGTTTATATTGATTGTAGAATAAACGTTCGTTTGCCCAATCAAAATTAAAAGCCAAACCGATAGCCTCGCGCACGCGTCGGTCCTCAAATTTCGGTCGTCTTACATTAAAGGCAAAAACTTGCAAGATTGCCGGATTATTATGCTCAATGGCTTCTTTAATAATTTGTCCTTTTTTGACCTTGTCATTGTCATATCCCGTAACCCAAATTTTTGCGATATATTCTTCACGAACATCAATATTACCGGAAAAGAGAGCTTGCAGTGTGACAGTTGTGTCTTGATAAAAATCAAAACGAACTTCATCAAAATTAAAAAAGCCTCTGCGCGATGGCAAATTTTGTGCCCAATAGTCTTTAACTCTTTTCAGAATAACAAATTTTCCGGCCTGAAAATCAACAATCTCATAAGGTCCGCTGCCAAGCATCGGTTTGAGGCTGGGCTTGGAAAAATCTTTGCCTTCCCAATCTGCTTTTGATAAAATGGCAATTTGCGAGAGGATGAGCGGCAATTCTCGATTATTTGAGCCTTTTTTGAAATAAAACCGTACATGACGCTCATTAACTTTTTCCACCCGCTCCACATCGGCATAATACATCTTGTAAAGAGGCTGACCTTTTTCAATCAGAATGTTGTAGCTGAAAATAACGTCATCAGCCGTAATCGGCATTCCGTCATGGAAGCGCGCTTTGGGGTTGAGAATAAATCCGACAAAAGACTTATCTTTGGGCATCTCAAATTTTTCGGCAATCAGAGGATAAGCCACGGCCGGATCATCAACCGGAGAAACGGCTAAAGTATCCAACGTCAAGCTAACAGCCGTTGCCGGAGGAATCCCCTTAAAAATAAAGGGATTAAAACTGTCAAAGCCGCCATAATCCGGCATAACGATTCGCCCGCCTTTAGGCGCATTGGGGTTAACATAAGAAAAGTTTTTGAAATCCGGAGCATATTTGGCTTCATCATACAAAGCAATATGCTCAGACAAAACAACTTCTGCCCGAAGAGGTGCGGCAAAACCAAAAATTATGCCGCAAAAAAGGACAAGCTTATTTATGATAGTTGGCTTCATTTGTCCAACTGCCGAAGGGATAAGCATAATTTTCTTCTTTTTCTTCTTCCTTAGGTTCAGGTTTAGCCTTTTCAAGGGAAGAAGGTTCCGGTTCTTGGGGAGTGGTTGCAGAAGATGTGGCGTTTCGCATTTCTTCCCATTCCTTTTTAAGGTCGTTTAAGGTTTTGCGCGTATTGGCAAAACTATCATCTTCAGGCTGAACGATTGCTTCTTTAGGTTCAACCTTCGGTGCAGGTACATCTATCTCAGGCATATCATTAACTTGCGGCTCAAAGCGCGGCTCATTTACGGGAGCAGACATCTCTTCCGCAACAGAAAAATCATCTTCTTTATCAAACGAAGGCTCTTCTATTTTCGGAGCAGCTAATTCTTCCGTTTCGCCGAAACTCCGTTCTAATGCCATAGAAAAAGGATCTTTTTCTTCTGCATTACTAATAGAGGGCTCAGCAAAAAAAGGTTGCTTTTTCTCTTTGCGAAACGGGTTTAGCTTTGCGGCTTTTTCAGCAAAAGCTTTTGCATCTATTTTTTCAAAAAAGGCAGCTTTTTCTGTTTTCTGCGCAACAGTATTATCCTGAGCTGAAATCTGATTAACCTCTTCTTCTTCGGCAACAACTTGCGTTTGTTGAGGCATCGCTGAGGACAAATTTTCTTTTTGAGCGAAGACAGGGGCGGCAGGACCGCTCGGAGCAAACTCACGGCTTCTGCGAATTTCATCGGAGACCGGAGCCAGAATGGAAAAGACTTTACCAAAAACACCTGTTTCTATAATAGTAATAAAAACACGTTCCTTATCATGTTTTTCCAACAAAGAAGTCAGACTCAAATAACGAGCGCACCATTCTAATATAGTTCCGGCAATAACATTGTCTCGTTGCGATTTTTCGTAGATGCGCATTTGAAAATTCGGCTGATTTTGGTTAACCTCAATCAATACCTTGCCAAAAGCCCATTTGCCGCCATTCTGAACCTTGCTCCACAAGCGGTCAATCTGATCTGTTGAAGCAATATTGCAACGTGTGAGCAAATCGGCAATAAGCTCATTCATGTCGGCGATAAATAAGTCAAATTTACTTAAAATAAAACCATCTTTAATTTCTTGTTCTGCTTCAAGCATGATTCGGGCAATCAAATCAGTATAGTCCTGATTTTTTTTCATCTGCTTAAACAAAGAAAACATATTATTAGAGAGAGCGCGGCTGCCTAAATACTGATTAATAAAGCCAAAAACCATCCACAAAATCAAAATAGGCAAGAGCGCAAGACCGACATATATAGAAATATCTGTTATGCCAAGAGAACTGAACGCTACACCGTTTAGATGGTCGTTAACATATGCTACTGCAAAAATTAGCCAAATAAGCGTAGAAAAAACCGAAATAAAGAAAGCCAGTGCCAACACGTTCTATTCTCCTCTGGGGTTTGATTTTTACTGATTTTAGTCTTTTTGGTCGTTTTTTCAATTAAAATCTGCATATCCGTATGTGGTTTGGGATATGTTTTTCAAAGAGATAATCAACATAACCAAAAAAAGAGTCGAAATTTTGAATAAATTGTGTTAAGACACTCAACAGGTTTAATAGTTAAAGAGAATTTTGATGAATACGAACAGCACATTGGTTTTGGATTTTGAAAAGAATATTGTAGAAATTGAAGCTAAAATTGAGGGATTGAAGTTACTCGCTAAAGACGAAGATGTAGATATCGCTCAGGAGGTTAATCGTTTGCAGCAAAAACTCGAAAAACAAGTTAGGCAATCTTATGCTAACTTAACGCCTTGGCAAAAGTCTCAGGTGGCGCGCCATCCGGATCGTCCGCATTGTTTGGATTATGTTCATGCTTTAATTGAGGATTTCACGCCTTTATGCGGAGATAGATTGTTTGCCGATGACGAGGCGATGGTTGGCGGTATCGGACGTTTCAAAAACATCTCTGTTGTTGTTTTGGGACAAGAAAAAGGTCATGATCTTGAAACCCGCATGAAGCATAACTTCGGTATGGCTAAACCGGAAGGTTACCGCAAGGCGCAACGTCTGATGGATTTGGCTGATAAATTCAATATGCCGGTTTTGGCTTTTGTTGACACGGCAGGTGCATACCCCGGAGTTGAGGCTGAAGCCAGAGGTCAGGCGGAAGCAATCGCTTCGTCTATCCAAAAGTGCTTGCGTATCAGAGTTCCGCTGATTTCAATTGTTATTGGTGAGGGTGGTTCCGGTGGCGCAATTGCCATTGCTACAGCCAACAGAGTCCTGATGTTGGAAAACTCCATTTATTCAGTTATCTCACCGGAGGGTTGCGCTTCCATTCTGTGGCGCTCGGCGGATAAGGTCAAGGAGGCAACAGAAGCTCTGCATTTAACAGCGCAAGACTTAAAGCATTTTGGCGTAATTGACGAGATTGTCAAAGAGCCGGTCGGCGGCGCACATCGTGACCCGCAAACAACCATCAACCGCGTGGGCGAGGCTTTGTTGCGTAACCTTAAGGAGTTGTTGCCTTTGAGTGGCGAAGAGCTCAAAAAGCAACGCACCGAAAAATTCTTGGCAATGGGTCGCAATTTGCCTGAATAGGAAAATAATGGCTGAAAGTGCTTTTACAATGACGGAAACCCTGCTGCTTTTAGTGGCAGGGCTTTTGCTGATTGCAATAATTTTAGGGTTGGCGCTGCTTTTGCGCCGCAAAACAGACCCTGCCGTCCAAAGCTTGGCAGAGACCTTATTCCGAGGACAAGCAGAGCTAGCCGGACGTTTATCTCAATTATCAGAGAATGCGGTTGCGCAACAAGCCAAAATTTCGGGAGCTATTGATGAGCAGCGTTTGTCTATGCTCAAAATGATAGATGAGAAGTTATTGCAGGTAACCAAAAATGTTGGAGAGGGCTTGCAAAAATCTACCACGCAGACCGCTGAAACGCTGCAGGCTTTAAGAGAGCGCTTAGCTAAGATAGATGTTGCACAACAAAAAATTTCTTCTTTGTCGGAGCAGGTTGTCTCCTTACAAGAGGTCTTGTCCAACAAACAAGCCCGCGGTGCCTTTGGAGAGATTCAACTCAACGATTTGGTTACCAACACACTTCCGCCTTCTGCTTATGAATTCCAAGTCGTGCTGTCTAATGGCAAAAGAGCTGACTGTGTTTTGAGGTTGCCCAATCCTCCGGGAACAATAGTTATAGATTCGAAATTTCCGCTGGAAAGCTATAATGCCTTACGCATAGCCTCTTCAGAGCGAGAAAAGATAGAGGCAGAGAGATTCTTTAGAGCCTCTGTTTTGAAACATATTAAAGATATTGCCGAAAAATATATTATCTCCGGAGAAACGGCGGAATCCGCCTTAATGTTTTTGCCTTCAGAAGCAATTTATGCGGAGTTGCACGCCAATTTTCGCGATGTGGTTGAAGTTTCATATCGTTCAAAAGTTTGGATAGTTTCTCCGACAACCTTGATGGCAACTTTGAATACGGTTCGGGCGATTCTCAAAGATGCCAGAATGCGGGAGATGGCCGGAGTAATTCAAAAAGAGGTTGGCGTTTTGGTTGAGGACATCAGCCGCTTGGACGATCGTATAGAAAACCTTTCCAAACATTTTGACATGGCCTGCCGCGATATTGGAGAGATAAAAGTATCTTCGGGCAAAATTTCTCGCCGTATAGAAAAGATAGAAGATTTGCAGCTGGGCGGGGATGAAAAGCCCTTGTCTTTAGAACATTCGGCTTGAGGCAAACGGCAGATATAAAGCTTTGGATAACTCCGCAATAAGATTTTGGCTTTTTTTGAAAAGGGTCTATTGATTTATAAAACAAAAACGGCTAAATTGTATTGAAAATAAAATATAAATAAGAGGTACTTGAAGTGACTAAATCAGAATTGATTGAAAAAATTGCAGAAAAAAACCCCCACCTGTTGCTCAAAGATGTAGAGCGCATTGTTAATGTGGTTTTTGAAAAAATTACCATGTCTTTAGCTAAAGGTGAAAGAGTAGAATTTAGAGGATTCGGAGCATTTTCCGTTCGCAAACGTTCACCGCGCATTGCCAAAAATCCGCGCACCGGAGAACAGGTTAAGGTTGAGGAAAGAAACATTCCCCACTTCAAAACCGGAAAACAATTACACGAATTATTGAACAAATAATTTAAAAACCTCATAGGGAGAAAGGGCTGTTGCCATGGGTTTCATAAGATTGCTTATAGGTTTGCCGCTGTTGATTGTGATATTGGTGTTTGCCTTTGTAAACAATGACTTGGTGGAATTTAACCTATGGCCTTTTTATGTAGAAATTACGGTTTCGCAAAGCGTGGCAATAGTTGCTTTTATCCTTTTGGGATATATCTGGGGCAAAATCAGCTCATGGATGTCTTATGCTCCGCTTCGTGCTCAGCTTCGCAAACAAAAGAAAGAAAATAAGAAGCTGAACAAGGAACAGCAAAAACTGACAGAGCAAGTCAGCGGTCTTCAAGAAAACATTGAAGCCTTAAAGACCCAAACAGCAGAGTTGATGCCTCCCAAACCGACGTTTAAGGAGAGATTGAAAAATCTCTTTAAGCGCAAAGAGAAAGAAACTCTCTAAAACAAGTGTTTTAACAACAATGGTATAGAATAATGAATTGGCTTACGGATTTTGTCAGACCGAAAATAAAGAAAACCACACCTAAAGAGATTGCCGACAATTTGTGGGTAAAATGCCCTGTTTGTGGTCAAATGCTCTTTTCCAAGGAAATGAAAAAGACCCTTTATGTCTGCACCAAGTGTGGTCATCACTTGCGTTTATATATTGATAAACGCCTCAAAATGCTTTTTGATAACGGCGAGTATAATGAGATTGCTCTTCCCAAAACCAAGGAAGACCCGCTCAAGTTCCGTGATTCCAAAAAATATACCGATCGTCTAAAATCATATCGCAAAGCAACCGGCAATGATGATGCCATTAAAGTTGCTCAGGGCGAAATCGGCGGTATAACCTGCGTCGTTGCCGCGCTGGACTTCTCTTTTATGGGTGGTTCAATGGGCATGGCCGTTGGTGAAGGTATCGTCAAAGCCGCCGAAATGGCAATGAAAGGTAATTATCCTTTGATTACGGTTGCTTCGTCAGGTGGTGCGCGTATGCAAGAAGGTATTTTATCTTTAATGCAGATGGCCAGAACAACTGCTGCAATTAATATGGTCAAAGAAAAAGGCTTACCTTTTATTTCCATTTTGACCGACCCGACAACAGGTGGTGTTTCAGCTTCCTTTGCAATGCTGGGTGATATTCATATTGCCGAGAAGGGCTGTGTTATTGGTTTTGCCGGAGCCCGCGTTATTGAACAAACCATTAGGGAAAAGTTGCCGGAAGGTTTTCAGCGTGCCGAATATCTTAAAGAACACGGCATGGTAGATATTGTCTGCACACGTGATGAACTGAAAAATGAGTTGGTTAAAGTCATAAGTATTTTGACCCACAACAAACCAAAGTTAAACACACCGCTGCTTGATAATAAATAAAAAAAATCCCCTTACCGAAGGGGATTTTTTTTATTGAAAATATTTATAAGCATCTAAAATTTTGCGCAAGTGGTAAGGTGTCATAGGTTTTGTTCCTTCCTCAAGCTCTTTGAGCGTTTCGGGAGAAAGACCGGAACGAGCGGCCAATTCCTGATAACTCCATCCGGCTTTTTTACGCAAACGGCAAATTTTTTGTCGGGCTTGTCCTGCCAAAACTCTCTGAATAAAAGCATCTTCATTTTCTTGTATCATAAACGCTCTCCTTGCCTAATCTCGTTCCTTTTGAGCCAGCTTAACGGCATCAAACCAATGAAGAGTATTTTGTTTTTCTTTCGGCAAAATATCCATATTTTGCGACAAAGGACCAGATTTATATTTTCCGACAAACTTTTTAGCGCGTTTTTTTAGTCCTTTGAATTTATTAATATAACGATCCTTCTCAAAAAAATCTATTCTTGCCTGAACAAAAGCATTATAAAAAGCCTCTTGTTCTTTGTCGGAACAATTATTTAAGAAAGGAGGAATCTCTTTCCAGTTACGCGGCCGTTTTTCAATATCTTCGCCACGCATTTTCATTACTGCAATCAGCCCCTCTTTGGCAAAACTCCTGAAGGTGTTGTAATCATGGTTATAAACGGCATCTAAAAGCATTTCTGCAAGAGAGGCGTTGTTGAGTTCATCAAGCTTATAGTGTTCATAAAAAGCCACGCGCATAATGGTTTTTGCTTGAGATAAAGAAAGATCTTTAACACTTTCCAGAAAACCTTTAGCTTCATCGGGAAATTTTTCCTTAAAATCAGTAAGAGTAGGGTTGGTAACGCCGAATTTTGTTTCTTGGTCGATTTTTGTTCCGTCATCATAACCGCCTTCTGACTTAAGAATTTCTAGCGCAGAAAGCTCAAAGCGCAAGGCCTGATAACCTTTAACCCCACCGAACGAGGCGCCCGCAATCAACGTCCCGTAAAGAAAGTTTTTTCTGTTACGGCGAATTTTTTCCAAAATCGTAGCGCGACTCTTCTTCATATACATAATATAATCTATAGTTGGCTTTCTGTCTATGCACAAAAAAACCCGATATTTTGATAATATCGGGTCTTAATTTACAGGCTTCAGGAAAAAGTTTGAAGATGCTTATCAAAGAAAGCAATCACTTTACCGTATTTTGACTGGTAATCAGGATCTTCCATCAGTTCTTGCTTGATTTGAGCAATAATATCAGGATTATAATCCGAAACTATCTTCTCAAAGTTTTTCTCTTGTTGGCCGTCTTCAAGCAACTTATTAACTTCAGAAAAAACTTCAGCAACGCTCAGAACCATAACATTACAATTCCGGCATTGAAATTCTTTGTTTATTTCTTTTTCTGCCGCAGTCCAATAAGCCTTCTCAACAAAAGCATTAATACCTCTTTGCGGAGCAAAAAAGTTATAATAGCTTCGCACCATTCCAAGAAGTTTTGCCAGTTCCTTAACATCTAACATTTTGAGGTCTTGAGACTTGAGGAAATCTTTGAGTTCCTCAGATGTCATTTTTTCAAAATTAACCATAATTCAGAAGTTAGATTAATTTAACAAGGCTGTCCGCTTGTTCATTTGTTGGCGGATTTCTTCCATATAAGGCTCATAAAGCTGTCTGTTGGTAAATAAAACCATTTCAATCTCGGTTTCTACCCTCTTTAAGGCCTCCAAATCAAGAATTTCAAGAATTGAATAAGCCTGAATTTGAAAGTCTTCATCTTCCATATTCAGAAGTTCGATAGCACTTTTGCCCTCGTTCCCTTTTTCAATTCCGACATAGAGCATTTGCAACCCACGATTGACCACTTCATCATTGATTAAAAGTAAGGCGGCATCCCACCACTTTCTTTCTAATGCAGCGTCCATTCCGCGAGCTCCTTGAAGCTTAAAAAGTTCGGCGTTTACATAGCCGAATAAATCAGCCAATTCTTTTTCCGTTAGCTTTTTGAGCTTTGGTGCCGAGCAGAGTTTTTTGACTTCCGCTGGCGAGAGCTTCTTAATGTTTCGCATGATTTCTTGTTTTTAAGGTTTTCTCTTTTAGGCTCCATTTTTTCGGGAGCTTTTTCCTCTACACAGATAACACCGTTTGTCAGATACAAAGCCTTAGACAAAGGCATTTTGGTGAGCAAAGAAAGAACTTCTTCTTCACCGATGATGTTGTCCATCGTTTCGGCAAAATCCAAAGCACATTCTTCTTCTTCCGGCAAGTTTCCGCGGAATGCCAGATAACGTCTGTCCAGCTCGTTCTTAATGTTTTCAATCAGGTCTCCCAAAAGAATTTTCTTCTCACAAGATTCCTTGTCCTCATCAAAGAATACCTCATCAAAAAAATGGAGCATGTTAAGGTCATTAAATGCTTCCATTTGTGCTTTCAACAAGACTGTTGTCGGCATTAAATAAAAACCGGATAAATTCTCAGTTGAAAAAAAATAAGCACTTTCCATAAGAAAATATTTTTTTAGTAAAACAATAGGTTAATTTAGAAAATATTGTGCCTTACGCCAAAAAGAAAACGAAAAAATCCGTAATCATTCATCATAAATCCACAATAATTTTCTTTAATTCTTATGCGATAGCATATTTTTAGACAAAAAACAACAAAAAAACCGCAGATTTTTCTGCGACTTTCAAAAATTACTTTTATATTAGGAAGCTTTGTTGAATAAATCTTTGATTTTATCAAAGAATCCTTTAGTTTCCGGCTGGCAGGAATCATCATTGCTGATATCTCTAAACTGCTCCAACAGCTCTTTTTGCTTAGCGGAGAGGTTAACCGGTGTTTCCACCCGATATTTAACAAACAAGTCGCCGCGCCCTTTAGAGCGAATAACTGTCATACCTTGACCGCTGATTTTTTGAATCTGGTCAGATTGTGTTCCGGGCTCAACTTCTAACTCAATACTGGAGCCGTCAATGGCCGGAATTTCAATTTTACCGCCCAAAGCAGCGCAAGCCATACTGACCGGTACACGCATATAAAGGTTAGAACCTTCGCGGCTAAAGATTTTATGTGGTTTAACACTGACAAAAACATACAAGTCCCCGTTTTCGCCGCCTCTGATACCGGCTTCACCCGCCCCCGGAATCCGCATTCTGGTGTCATCCTCAATTCCGGCAGGAATCTTAACTTTGAGAGTTTTGTCTTTATTGATAATACCGCTACCACCGCATTTTTTGCAGGCTTCTTTAACCAAACGTCCGGTACCTTTGCACTTAGGGCAAGTCGTTTCCACAATAAAGAAACCGCCTTGTTGCTGATGAACACGTCCAAAGCCGCCGCATTTGTCGCAAACGGGGGCTTCCGAACCGTCTTTTGTGCCGTGTCCATGGCAAGCTTCACAAGTTTCGGTAGAGGGCAGCGTAATTTCTTTTTCAACGCCGTTAAAAGCCTCTTCAAGGCTGATTGAAAGGTTGTAGCGAACATCGGCACCGCGTTGCGCATAGGATCGTTGTCCGCCGCGAGAGCGTCCGCCACCCATAAATTCAGAGAAGACATCGGCAAAAATATCTGAGAATCCGCCTGCGCCAAAATTAAACTCAAACCCGTTAAACGGATTTCCTCCACCGCCGTTAGCAAAAGCCTGATGCCCATAGCGATCATAAGCCGCACGTTTTTGGCTATCTTTAAGCACATCGTAGGCTTCGTTGATTTTCTTAAATTTTGCTTCAGCTTCCTTATCCCCGGGGTTACGGTCGGGGTGATATTTCATTGCCAAGCGCCGATAAGATTTCTTAATCGTATCGCCGTCTGCATCACGAGAAACTTCCAATAGTTCGTAGTAGTCTTTTTCAGTCATTTTTTTGCGCAAATTTTTTAATATTAAACAAACTTTACCCTTATTTAGGTTGAATAAAACCAAAACGCAAGAGCTTTTAAGCAGATGTAAGGTAATTTTTAATAATTTTCTGCTAAATTTCAGATAGTAAATAAATTTAGACAAAATATATTGCCAAAATACACAAAATATGGTAATGTAAAGTCATATTTAAAAGTTTTTTAGGAGAGTTTCCAATGGCTGATATTAAAGAAGTTTATGCACAAAGTGAAGAATATCAAGATTATGTGCGTTATAGTGGCGAGAAAGAGCCCACGGTAGACAAGTTCTTGGATACTCTGAACCCATCTCAAAGAGAAGAATTTATAAAGAAATACGGACAAGAAAATCAGCCGGAAAAGAATGCTAAAGAAGATACCTTTATGGCCGAATATAAAGGCAACCATACCGAAGAAGAGATGGAGAAGTTAGCCGAAAACTACGCAGACAAACTTCTCGAAGTAGATTCTCTGGAAAAATTGGAAACATGGTTTGCTTATGGCTCAGAGCTGGTATTCGGTGGAGAAGTAGGTAGCAGAATAGATACAAGCAAAGTCAGAAATTACCTTACTCAGGCAGGTTTTTTCCGCTATAACTATAATGATTTGACAGAAAATACAGAAGTAGGTCAAAAATTAAAAACGAACTTCTCTTCGGTCAATATTAGAGATATAGAAGACAGAGAAGATTTAATGATGGTTCTTTGTCTTGATGCAATGAACACCAATCATCGTATCCCTGTTTCATATAATATAGAAAAATGGAAAGACCTTCCCACAAGCGGCAAGTCCAATAAATATCTGGATGCCATTTTTAAGGCTGGCGCCGAATATAATAAGAGCAAGCAAAAAGGCAATATATTGGATGTCAAACAGCCTAATAATAACGAAATTAGCGACAATCAGCCTGTAAAGAACGAATTGGAAGATATTTTGGGCAAAGACGAGTACGAGCGCATTGAAAGCATGTACTCCGACCAGAACGAAGTTTGGCTTGATCGCATTCGTGTTAAAGTCCTCCAATCCATGAACAAAGTGGACGGCAGCATAAAAGTTGATGACTTGCCGGTAGAAAAGCTGGTTAATGAGGTCAAAAAAGCTGATGAGCTAAATGATAAGGAACGTGAGGAATATCGCAAACGCGTTGAACAACATTTGCAAATGGAAATGAACTTTGACCTTGTTCCGCCAAAAGCTCTGGCACAATGGGAAAGAAACCTCAATAAGGATATTGCCGAAGCCAAGAAAAAAGATGCCAAAGCCAACACCAACAATGAGGAAACGGTTTTAGCAACTATCCATGAGCGTATGGATAGTATGATTAATGATATGGCTAACCGTACGGGTTACTACTTTGTAGATACAAGTAACATTGCCGATGTTTATGACGGCTATGTTGAGATGATAGACATCCGCAACCAAAATAGAAACGGCAAAGGTGCCAAAGGCATTTTGGATGAATGGATGACCAAATATGAGCAAGATTTCGGCTTATATGGCAGGACGCAAAATGATGCCGAGAAATTGGAATCCATCGCTAAAGATACCGAGCAAAAACTGGCTGATTTCAAGCTCAATGCCGACAATCAAAAGATTCTCAACGCCTTAAGTGTTAAGGGCGTAAGCAAGGAAGAATTAGCTGAAGTTTTGATGCTTACCGCCAAGAGCGATGCCTTGGATGATCAGGTTTTGATGGAAAGCAAAACCGCTGACAAAAAAGACATTCATGCTTCAGCCAATGATGAGTTTTTGAAGAGCGTATTTATGTTTGTTAACGCAGATCGGAAAGCACAAAAACAAGCTCCGATTCCTTTTAACAAACTAAAGACTGACTTGCTCAACGGTCAAACTTATACGTTTTCTGCAGAAGGTTGGGATGGTGCTAAAGACAAATGGGTTAACCAAAAGACTAGCAAATTTGATCATCTGGCTAAGAAAGTAGGCAAGCAGGCGCCGATAATCAATCGCTTGTACGCGCCGGTTAGCAAGATAGACAAACTGGCCAACGCCCGTTTTGAAGAAAAAGCCGACACCAAAAATTTCCGCAAAAACTTCTGGAGGGGTTTAGCCGGAAACGCAGCCTTGGTTGGCGGTATTTCCGCAAGCTTTGCCGTCGCCAGCCGCATTCCTGGTGCGCAACCCTATTGTGCTTATGCTTCAGCCGGTTTGGCTCTTGTCGGTATGACGGTTGCCTATCAGCAACGCCGCCGCGCCGCCCATGCACAAGGCAAGAAATACAAGTTTTATAAAGACCCTGAGCTCTTGAGTAATATGCTTTTGAGTGCTGCAGCCTATGGTGCGGTTGCTTGGGGTCGTCCGGAAGGTTTATATGCCGTTATGGGCGCAAATATGGTCAGAAATGGTTATTTCTCCTTTAAGAAAGCCAAGAAAGCCGGAATTAAGACAGGTGAAGCCACATTAATGACGGTTGCTTCCGTTGCTATTACGCCTTTGGCAGCTTGGGGCGGTCAAAAAGTCGGCAATGGCATTGGTGAAATGCTTTCTGCCGAAAACGGACCTTTTGGACATTGGTCTGAACAAGGTGGCGAAATCATCCCCGGTGAAAAGCACGAGATTAAGACTTATGACCAAAAACACATTGACAAAGCCGAAACCTGGAACAACAGCGATGGCGTAAGCCATGGTGCGCGTTATACGCCGGATGGTTCTCAACCGATGGAATCAGCTTTTCACGCTCACGGAACTTATAATGAGGCTTTGAGCAATTTGCAACAACATCACACGGGCTGGGCACCGGAAGCTGCGGATGTTAACCTTGCCAAACTTGAAAACGCGCATTTATTAGGTGCGCCGGATACACCTTTGGCGCAAGACCCGTCTCGCACTTTGGGTGATATTATGGGTGTAACCGATGCCAACGGCAACCACATAACTTATGAAGATGTCTTCAAGCACTTGAGTACCAACCCGCAACAACCGTTAAGTCCGGCTGAAATACAGGTTATGGATAAAGTTGCATTACATATCAGTGCTGATGCCAATGGTCATATGGGGCACTTAATTCCGGATGTCGGTATCAAGCCGGAAGACTTATATTCTTATGACCCATCTCGTCCGGATGGTATTCAGTATGATAGATGGCAAGATCCTGACAGAATCATCCCCGGTGAGAGAGTTTGGGTTCCGAATGAACCGGAAAATATTGTTCCCTACATTCCGCCATACTTCTTTGCCCAGGTAAAGAAAGTTAAGCTGATGAAGGAAAAAATCGGTTCTATTGCCGACCGTTTGCTGAAGAGAAAGAAAACTCAAGATGACAAACAACCCGGTAAGGATAAAAATGAGCCTGTAAGAACCATCGTAACTCCGGTCAAGGACGATAAGGATACAGTAAGGACCGTTGTTACTCCGGGTAAGGACGACAAGGATACGGCAAGAACTATCGTGAAACCGGTCAAGGACGACAAGGATACGGTAAGAACCGTTGTTACTCCGGGCAAAGATGACAAAGGAGATACATTAGAGCAAAGATTAATGGGCTTGCAAGGTGATAATGTTTATTATGGTCCGACATCAGGTGAGGTTGCTTATAATGAGGTAGAAGGTTTGGAAGAAAAAGCTGAATCTAAGAAAAACACCAAGCCGGAAGATAAAAAACGCTATGAACTGACGGAAAAAGATAAAGAAACCAAAGAATATAGCGAAGCTTTATCAAGAGCCTTGAATGGTGATGCTAATGCCATAGAAGTATATCGCCAAAAACGCGAGAAAGAAGAGAGCATTAAGGCAGAAGTTCGTGAACAAGTTCAAAAACAAAAAGAGGTTTTGAAGGCACGCCGACATGAAAACAAAGGCAAAATGCATGGGGCAGTTGTTGCAGACCGCTTTGCCGAGGAGGATATTCATGGTGTTGAAATGTCCGAGAACACGCCTGAAGGCTATAAACAAGCTCAAAAGCAGCGCGAAGCCGATAAGAAAGAGTTTAAGGAAACCGGCAAAATCGTCCGCTTTATGAGAATGTTTATAAAGGAGAAATAACTTTTAACCCCGAATGCCGAGCCTAATGCTCGGCGTTCTCTTTTGCAAAATTAACTTTAATTAAATTAAAATTATGCCATAATGTCCTTCAGACATCACTTTGGTAATAGAGGTAATATATGCTGACACTGAAACATCTGCCTATTCACTCCTTTAATGAAAATTTGGCTTATGTCCATAAGGATTGCACGGCTTATAAGGTAGATGACATCCGCTCTTTAACCAAGGTAGAAATTCATGGCGGTGTTAAGCCTGTTTTTGCTTTTTTACAAATTGTCGATGACCCAAAACTCTGTAAACCCAATGAGTTAGCCTTAAATACGGAGGCCTATGAGCAGATAAATTTACCTGAAGGAGCCAATGTCTCGCTGACATTAGCCTCTCCGCCGCCGAGCTTAGCCTCAATTAAGCGTAAAATTGCCGGCAATATTTTAAGCTCGGGCGAATATAGTGCCATCATTAACGACATTGCCTCCAAAAGATATTCTAATATGGACATCGCCTCATTTTTGGTTGCCAGCGGTTCGTTTATGAGCGCACCGGAGGTTCTGGCTTTAACAGAGGCCTTAATCGGCGACAAAGTTTTGCATTGGGATAACGAGAGCATTGTGGTTGATTGCCATTGTTTGGGAGGTGTCCCCGGTAATAAGACGGATATAATCACCACGGCGATTGTTGCCGCTTATGGTTTGCCGATTCCCAAAACCTGTTCTCATTCTCTGACTTCTTGTGCCGGTGTCGCGGATACTTTTGCGGTTTTGGCCAATGTAGATATTGATGAAAAAGAGCTCAAGCAGCTCATCAAAGAAAACAGAGGGGCTATTGCCAGTTACAACTCATTAGACATTGCACAAGCCAACAAAATAGTATCTTCGGTAGAAAGACAAATCGGCATCACCCAACAAGAACATATTGCCGCTTCAATCTTAGCCATCAAACTTTCAGCGGGAGTAACGCATTTGGTGGTAGATATCCCTGTCGGACCAAAGTCGCGCATTAAGAATACCAATGAGGCTATGCGTCTGCGCAAGCTTATAGAATATGTCGGAGATATGCTCTCCATAGAAATAGATGCCGTAATCACCGATGGTTCCGAACCCATAGGCAACGGTGTCGGTGCGGTTTTGGAAGCCAGAGATGTTATGAAAGTTTTACGCAATAAGGATGACGCTCCGCAAGACTTACTTGAAAAATCGCTGTTTTTGGCGGGCAGAATGCTGGAGTTTGACCCCAAACTTCGCGGTGGACAAGGCTATCATGTCGCCAAAGAGATTTTAACCTCTGGACGCGCGCTTGAGGTCATGAATCAGATTATTCATGCTCAAGGCAAAGCACCGCAGCCTCAGCTCGGGCATTTGACCAGAGATATCGTTTCGAATGTCAGCGGCGTGGTTGAGGCCATAGACAATGCGCGTATTAACAAAATCGGTATTTGGGCGGGCGCTGGTCAATATCCGGGAGCCGGACTGGATTTAATGAAAAAAGTCGGAGATACGGTAGAGCAGGGAGAAACCTTATACCGTATACACTCTTGCAATTCAACAGACTTTGCTTTTGCCAATTCGGTTGTGGATGGCTATACGGGTTATGAGATTTCCGGTCGCGGAGCTTATTAAAAGAGGCGAATATGGGCAAAATCAAAATAGCCATTATCGGCTGCAACAATATGGGGCAAAAACATCTCAAAACTCTGCGTGAAAACTTTGCTGACAGAGTAGAAATAGTGGGAATTCTAAACTCGACGGAAGAATCTTCCGCCCGCCGCGCGGCAGAGCTCAACGTGCCTTATTTTAAGAGCTTGGAAGATATAACCAAAGACAAAGTAGATGCTGCAATTGTTTCGACCCCGGGTCCGACCCATGCAAAAATCGGCGAAGAATTGCTTTTAAGGGGCATTCCTTGTCTGATAGAAAAACCTTTGGCAACAACTTTGGAGGGTTGCAAAAAACTAATGGCCGCAGCCAAGGCCGGAAATAGCTTGATTGTTACGGGGCATACCGAAAATTACAATCCTGCCGTAGAGCGTTTGAAGGATGAGTTACAAGCCCCGATAACCAGGATTGAGGGGATTCGTACCAGCCGCAATGCGGGTAATAAAACCGGTATAAGTGCCGTTCAGGAACTGATGATTCATGATTTGGCAATAGTTTATTCTATGTTGGGAGATGACATAAAAAGCACCAAAACCACCAAACGTCCGGATTTAAGCTGGGAAAATCACGCCTTAGCGGAAATGGAATATAAAAACGGCGCCAAAGTAAAGCTGGAAGCCTTGCGGGAAGATAAAGACATTGAAAGATACATGAATATAGAAGACGCTCAAGGCAACAAGTTCCGCATAGAATTTATGACCAGAAGCCTTTATAAAAACGGTAAGCTCTTAACCGAAGGCGGAAATTCTTTGCAAAATGAGCTGGCAAATTTTCTGAACTGTGTTGAAGGCAAAGAAACCCCGAAAGTCAACACCGAAGAAGCAACGAATATCTTAAAACTTTGCCTAAAATTAGAGCAAAATCCTTCGATGATTGAATATTTTAAAACTTATCAAAACAAAGTCAGATAATCCAATTATAAAAACAAATTTTCTATTTCGGCTATCCCCATAATCAGAATAATTTAACAAAACTGAAACCTAAAAAGGCTTGACTTTTTTGTCAATTTTGTGCATTTTAATCTCAAACATTAAACATTAATTTTTTATCATTATGGAACTAGAAGAAGGACGCGCAATTACATTAGCCGTCGTTAAAAAACGTTTATGGTACGCCCCATGGAAGAAAAAAACAGTGGGCATTCGGTTTAATTTGTTCTTCATTAGTTTGAAGCAACCTAAACCAAACCTTTTCCGTAAGGCAACAATAAAAAGCCTTTGGCTTCGCCATTGGCAGGAACATGGCCGATTGGGCTCCACCTGGTGCTGGCAAAGAATCTATGAGGAGAAAAATGCCATTGATGATTTTTTAATAAAAAATGGTGGCGATTCTCTTCCCTCATCGGTGATGACGGAAGATGCTGAGATTTATTATGTTGACGGGAAATTCCACAGCATTCCCGAAGGCGCATTGAAGACTGAAAAATATGACTATCGTCCGATAGTCAAAAGACCAATGCGCCGCTCATAAAAAGACAAAAGAAAGGGT
This sequence comes from uncultured Alphaproteobacteria bacterium, assembly GCA_944392155.1. GTDB lineage: Bacteria > Pseudomonadota > Alphaproteobacteria > RF32 > CAG-239 > Scatacola_A. The sequence continues at coordinate 69,308 of CALXVR010000001.1, forward strand.
TTGAAACAGAGTGTTTCAAGCCCTTTTGCTTTTTTTATCAAAAAAAAACATAAAAAAATCTCCTCAAACCTTGCTTAACGCTTTTTGGCTTCCTATATAAGCAATCAGAAAGGAACAAATTTCATAACAAATTGAGGATATAAACAATGAGCAATAAAGTTATTGGTATTGACTTAGGTACGACAAACTCTTGCTTTGCCGTCATGGAAGGCAAAGAAGCCAAGGTTTTGGAGAACTCTGAAGGTGCCAGAACCACCCCTTCAATGGTTGCTTTCACAGATAACGAAAGATTAGTTGGTTCAGCAGCAAAACGTCAGGCTGTAACCAATCCGGAAAACACACTGTTTGCCATCAAACGTTTGATTGGTCGTCGGTTCAATTCGCCGGAAGTATCTAAAGACCGCGCACAAGTTCCGTTTAAGATTATTGACGGTGACAACGGCGATGCTTGGGTTGAAGTAAAAGGCCAAAAATATGCGCCTTCTCAAATTTCTGCTATCGTTTTGCAGAAGATTAAGGAATATGCCGAGAGCTATCTTGGCGAAAAAGTGGAGAAAGCCGTTATTACCGTTCCGGCATACTTCAATGACTCTCAACGTCAGGCTACAAAAGATGCCGGTAAGATTGCCGGTTTGGAAGTTTTGCGTATCATCAACGAGCCGACCGCTGCCGCTTTGGCTTATGGTATGGATAAAAAGGCTAATGGCACAATCGCCGTATACGACCTCGGTGGTGGTACCTTTGATATCTCCATTTTGGAAATCGGCGATGGCGTATTTGAAGTAAAATCCACCAACGGTGATACCTTCTTGGGTGGTGAAGACTTTGACCAACGCATTGTCAACTACTTGGCTGATGAATTTAAGAAAGAATCCGGCATTGATTTGCGTGGCGACCGTTTGGCTCTGCAACGCTTGAAAGAAGCTGCCGAAAAAGCCAAGATTGAGTTGTCTTCCGCAACCCAAACAGATGTTAACCTGCCGTTCATTACTGCAGATGCAACCGGCCCGAAACACCTCAACATCAAATTGACCCGCGCTAAACTTGAATCTTTGGTAGAAGACTTGATTGACCGCACGGTTGAACCTTGCAAAAAAGCTTTGGCTGACGCAGGCTTGAAAGCAAGCGATATTGATGAGGTTATTTTGGTTGGTGGTATGACCCGTATGCCGAAAGTTCAGGAAAAAGTTAAGGAAATCTTCGGCAAAGAACCGCATAAAGGTGTAAACCCGGATGAAGTTGTTGCTGTCGGCGCAGCCATTCAGGGCGGTGTCTTGATGGGCGATGTTAAAGATGTTTTGTTGCTGGATGTAACCCCGTTGTCTTTGGGTATTGAAACCTTGGGCGGCGTCTTCACCAGATTAATTGACCGCAACACCACCATTCCGACACGTAAATCTCAGGTATTCTCAACCGCTGAAGATGGTCAGACAGCCGTAACCATTCGTGTCTTCCAAGGCGAGCGTGAAATGGCAGCAGATAACAAATTGCTTGGTCAGTTTGACTTGGTTGGTATTCCGCCGGCACCGCGTGGTATGCCGCAGATTGAAGTAACCTTTGATATTGACGCTAACGGTATTGTAAACGTTTCCGCTAAAGATAAGGCCACCAACAAAGAGCAAGCTATTCGTATTCAGGCCAGCGGTGGTTTGTCTGATGCCGATATTGAAAAGATGGTAAAAGACGCAGAAGCCAATGCTGAAGCTGATAAGAAGAAAAAAGAACTGGTTGAAGCCAAAAACCAGGCTGAAGGTTTGATTCATACAACGGAAAAGACCTTGAAAGAAAATGCTGATAAAATCAGCGCGGCTGACAAGACCGCAATTGAAGATGCCATTAAGGCCTTGAAGACCGGTGTTGAGGCTGAGGACTTGTCTGTTATTAAAGAAAAGACCGAGGCTTTAATGCAGGCTTCTCTGAAACTCGGCGAGGCTATGTACAAACAGCAAGCTGAAGCCGCCGGTGCACAACAAGGCGCGCAAGCCGGCGCAGATGCAGGAGCTTCCAGCCAGCAGAACGGCGACGAAAAAGTCGTAGACGCTGACTTTGAAGAAGTCAAATAACCAACTTTGGCTTAATCCTCAAAAAAACACCCCCGTTAAGTTTTAACGGGGGTGTTTGCTATTTATTAAAATGCCTCAAAGCCCGTAAGATAGATATGCATTTCCCTTTCTCCGTCACTCTGAGGAGCTTGCTCCGAAGAATCCATAAAGATATAAAGCACAATCTTACGATATGCACTTGGGAAGCAACGCAATTCAACAATGGTTCTCAAAGCAGCCGTGCCGCGGTCAAGCTGGCAACAGCTTGCGCGATATAACAATGGTTGCCGCCGCAGCCAGTACCGCGGTCAAACTGGCAACAGTTTGTGGCAACAGCTTGCGCTCAAGGGGCCCACTTGGGATAACGGCATAAAAAAAACTCCGGCAGATAACCGGAGTTTCTTTTTGCTAAAAGCTTAAAAATTAAGCGTTTTTCTTCAAAGCTTCGCCCAAGGCATCACCCAAAGCAGAGTTAGAAGAACCTGTAGAGGCATACTCTTCCAAAGCTTTCTTTTCTTCTTCGATTTCAAGAGCTTTGACAGAGAGACCAATCTTATTGTTCTTCTTGTCTACAGAGGTAACTTTAGCTTCCAGAACATCACCCTCTTTGTAGTTTTCGGGGTTCTGAGCAGCCTTGTCCTTAGACAGGTCGGCTTTCTTAATCATTGCGGCAACGCCGTTAACTTCAACATTAACGCCTTTGTCATCAATAGAGGTAACGGTTGCTTTAACAACATCACCTTTCTTCAAGCCTTCCATAGCTTCAGCCATAGCGTTTTCAGACAATTGCTTGATACCGAGGCTGATGCGTTCTTTTTCAACATCAACATCAATAATCTTAGCCTGAATATCCTGACCCTTTGTAAAGTCTTTAACGGCTTCTTCACCGGACTTATCCCAAGAGATATCGGACAAGTGGATCATACCGTCGATTTCGTCAGACAAACCAACGAACAAACCGAATTCGGTAATGTTTTTGATTTTGCCTTCAATAACAGATCCGACCGGGTGCTCTTCAACATAAGCAGCCCAAGGATTCGGAGTGCATTGTTTAATACCGAGGCTGATGCGGCGTTTGTCGGCATCAACTTCCAAAACCTTAACTTCAACTTCTTGAGAAGTAGAAACGATTTTACCCGGATGAACGTTTTTACGTGTCCAGCTCATTTCAGAAACGTGAACCAGACCTTCGATACCATCTTCGAGTTCAACGAATGCGCCGTAATCAGTAATATTGGTAACTTTACCTTTGTAAACTTCGCCAACTTTGTACTTATCGGCAACAGCCTGCCACGGGTCGCTTTCCAGCTGCTTCATGCCCAAGCTGATGCGTTGGTTGTCTTCGTTAAACTTAATAACCTGAACTTTAACGGTCTGACCGACAGACAAAACTTCAGCCGGATGATTAATTCTCTTCCAAGAGATGTCGGTAACGTGCAACAAGCCGTCAACACCGCCGAGGTCAATAAATGCACCATAATCGGTAATGTTTTTAACAACACCCTCAAGAACAGAACCTTCTTTAAGAGTATCAATAAGTTCAGCGCGAGCTTCAGCGCGAGTTTCTTCCAAAACAACACGGCGAGAAACAACGATATTGCCTCTAACCTTGTCCATCTTCAAAATCTGGAACGGCTGAGAAATGCCCATCAACGGCGTAATGTCGCGGATCGGACGAATATCAATCTGAGAGCCGGGCAAGAAAGCGATAGCGCCGTTGAGATCAACGGTGAAGCCGCCTTTAACGCGACCAAAGATAATACCGTTAACTCTTTCACCGGAGTTAAGGCATTTTTCCAAATCTTGCCAAACTTCTTCACGACGAGCTTTTTCGCGAGAAAGAACGATTTGACCATCCTTATCTTCATAGCGGTCAACATAAACTTCAACTTTGTCGCCAACTTTGAGTTCTGCGTTTTGACCAAATTCACGCATCGGAATACGGCCTTCTGATTTAAGACCAACATCAACGATTGCGAAATCAGGGGTTACACGGATAATTGTACCTTTAACAACGGAACCGGTAATGCCCTTATCACCGAATTGTTCGTTCAAAAGGGCTTCAAAGCTTTCGTTAGTTTCAGGAATTTTTAATTCTGCATTAGTCATAAAATATTTATATTTCAAAAAATGCCAACTCCAAAAAAACATAAAGAGGAGCGGACTTGTGCGAGTTAAAAAAGATATGCCGGCGCACCCCGAAACATATCGGGTTTGTTTATACACCGAAAATATTATTTTTCAACACATTTTTTCAATGATTATCAATAATTTCGCGTGCTTTAGCAACAACTTCGTCAATGCTTAAATCTGATGTATCAATGATAATGGCATCTTCGGCAGGTTTTAGAGGGGCGGTAGAGCGATTAGCATCTCTTTCATCACGAGCGATAATGTCAGCTAAAACTTTCTCATAAGGAGTATCCATCCCTTTTTCTTGCAGTTCCTTAAAGCGGCGTTGAGCGCGGACTTCTGAGGATGCGGTGATAAAGAACTTTATATCCGCGTTTGGGCAAACAACCGTACCTGTGTCTCTTCCATCATAAATAGCTCCTTTTGTCGGAGTTCCGTCAGCAAAAGTCGGATTTTTGGAAAAATCTTGCTGCATTTTAAGAAGCGCAGCCCGAACTTTCGGGAAAGCAGAAACAACCGAAGCGGCGATTCCGCCTTCGGAAGAACGAAATTCTTTATTTTTGGAGAGTTCCATCATTTTAGCGAAAGTTAAAGACTTAGCAGAGGCTTCGGCAAGGGTTTCGTTATTAATATCTTGTCCTTTAAGCCGCAAATCAAGCCCCACAGCCCGATAGACCATGCCGGTATCAAAATAAGCCAATTTATAAATATTAGCCAGAGTAGAAGCCAGAGTTCCTTTTCCGGCAGAAGCCGGTCCGTCTATCGTAATAATCATAACTTTCGTCCGAATTGTGTAAAAATTATTTATTCCTTAACATATCTGATATAAAATAGAATGTGTAAGATATTTTAAGTTTATACCAAACTTTTGTAAGACAAAAAGGATAAACAATGCGGGTAATATTTTTTGTCTTAGCAGCGGTGTTGTTGCTAAGTGGTGTGGCAGAAGCAAAAGAAAACAAGCACAATGTTGTTGTGCAAAGCTATCGAGATGTTCAAAAAAATCAAATGTATGAGCCGGGTTTTGTTCAGGGCGGATATACTGCAAGAATAAAGAAAAAAGAGCAAGAATCCATTATAGCCACAACTCCGGAGAATGAAAAAACGGCCGAAGATTATAATGAAAATATAGCTGCCGAACTTTTCAAAAAGGATATGTCTCCGATTACGGTTGAATTATCAAAGGCCAAAACGAAAATAAAAATGAACGTAGGGCAAGCGTTGCAAGTGATTCTTCCGGAAGAAGAAAACGCCTCATGGTATTATGGCGGAAATGAAATGAAACACATAAAGATTAAAGAAGATTATAGTTATAACGGGCAGCGGATTATTAACGTAAATGTTTTTGAAAAAGGCAAAGAACAGGTGTTTTTTGATCTTATAGAGGAAAACAACGGAAAGATAAATGTTCTCGGTTCAAAAGTTTTAAACATCACGGCGGAATAGATGAGCGGGAAAAAAACAAAAATAAGATTATTTGTCGATGCTGATTTAAGCGCAACAGCTGAAGTTATGCTGAATGATAAACAAGCGCATTATTTAACAAATGTCATGAAGCTCGCAAGTGAAGATGAAGTTTTGGCTTTTAACAATCATCAGGGAGAATTTCTATGCGCTTTGCAAAACAAAAGCAAAAAAACTTTTTACCTGAAAGTCTTAAGCCAAACCAGACCCTATGAGCAATGTCCGGATATCTGGTTACTGTTTGCCCCGGTAAAAAAAGACCAGACAGATTTCATCATCCAAAAAGCAACGGAGTTGGGCGTTGCCAAAATAATACCGGTTATCACGACCCACACGATTTCTGACAAAGTAAAGACCGAAAGATTCATCGCTCAAAGCATAGAGGCTTCGGAGCAATGTCGTAGAGTTGATTTGCCCGAAATCTCGGAAGCGCAGGATTTAGAAAAGATTTTACGTTCTTGGGATGAAGAACGAGTTCTTTATTTCATGGATGAAACAAGGCAAGCAAAGCCGGCTCTGCAGGTTTTTGACTCAAACAAAAACAAAGCTGCAATACTCGTTGGTCCGGAGGGAGGCTTTAGCGAAGCAGAATTAAATCTTTTACGGAGCTTGCCTTTTGCTAAAGGCGCAACATTAGGAAAAAGAATATTAAGAGCTGAAACGGCTGTCGCGGCGGCTTTATCTGTTTGGCAGGCATCGGTTGGAGATTGGAGGGAGGAATAAAATGCGAATTTTGGTGGCCGACGATCACGAGTTGTTTTTAAAAGGGCTAGAATTTATCTTATCAGACTTAAACAAAGATATAGAGCTTGTCTTTGCCAAAAGCTACACGGATATTTTCAATATTTTAAAACAAGATATAAATTTTAATCTCGTATTAACGGATCTGGCAATGCCTGGAGCAAATTGGGAAGAGGCGATAGCAAAAATTCACAACACCATGCCGGAGACCCCGATAATAATTTTATCCGCCGTATTTGATAAAGAGATTGTTGAAAAAACCATTGAAATGGGCGTTTCGGGATATATTCCGAAAACATCTTCCAATGCCGTCATTTTATCCGCCGTAAATTTAATTTTGTCGGGAGGAGTATATATCCCGCCGGAGTTGCTTAATCATAAACTTCCCGAAGAATTTAACGAATTCAAGCAGGTTGTCGAACAACCGGAGAGCAAAAGCCCTGAAGAAAAGGTAAAAAATTTAACGCCCAGACAAATAGATGTTTTGCGTTGTATTGCACAGGGAATGTCAAATAAACAAATAGCTCACAAGCTCAATCTAACGGAAGGAACCGTCAAACTGCATGTGACTGCCATACTAAAAATCCTTAATGTATATAACAGAACGGGCGCAGTTATGGAGGCAACCAAGCTTGGGGTCTTGTAAGATGTCAGATATTGAGAAAAAAGTTTTAAATGATTATGTTTCAGCCATAGGAAGCAATAAACTTCAAAATTTATGGCAGGATTTTTTGAAAGATACGGCTTCTTTTCTCAAAAAAGTTTCATTTGAAAATAAACAGGCGCTTCGGCTCAAATTTCATAATCTGCGTTCAGATGCGCAAGTGTTTGGAATGAAGAATTTTTCCATCGGCTGTGCCGAAATTGAAACAGCAATTCTGGAAGATGAAAAGGAAGATGTTCTTCTGAGCAAAATAAAAAAAATAAAACAAATTTTTGAGGAACAAAGCAAACAAGTAAATGCTTATTTTGAGGAGATACAGTAATGATAAAAGAAGAAAGACCGGCTCCGAGCGAAGAAGAGTTTTTAAATATTATTGATGATACCGAAGACAAAAAGATAGAGCTGCCAAAATATCTGACGGCAATTTATGGAAAAATTTATGAAAACCCCAAAGTAAGCAAATTTTTTGATAATTCAAGATTACTAAAATTTTTAACTTTGGGAAACAGCACACGTTTAACCGAAGCCCTTCTTAAAGAGCTCCATCAAAATCAAAAAGTTTTGCAAATAGGCGTAACTTTTGGAGATCAAATAGAGCAAACGGCAGAAAGGATAGGTCACCGCGGAAAATATGATTTAATAGACATAAGTGAAACCCAGCTTAAAATCGCAGAAGAAAAGTACAAATATTTATACTCTAACATGCGTTTTTTGCATCATGACGGTAGAGAGCCGATAAATGAGCTATATGATGTTGTTATTGTGTATATGCTCTTACATGAATTGCCGATTTTAAGTAAAATAAAGGTTGTCAATGCTGCGCTTAATTCCACGAACGAGGGCGGAAAAGTTGTGTTTATTGACTACTACAATCCTACAAAATGGCATCCGTTGCGTTACTTCGTCAGAATGTTTAATCGCTTGTATCAGCCCTTTGCTGAGAAACTTTGGGACAGAGAGATACATACTTTTGCAGATAAAAAGACCAACTTCTATTGGCGCAAGAAAACATACTTTGGTGATATGTATCAAAAAGCGGTAGCTTCGCGCAAAGATGACCGAGATTTTTTCGGAAATAATGAAGATTAAATAAAAAAAGAACCGAATTTTCGGTTCTTTTTTATTTAAAGATTAAGAAATTTTGCAGCAACATCTGCGGCAGGATTAAGCCCTTGCTTGGGTTTAAAATCCAAGAGGTCCGGAGAGTCAATATGAGCAGCATACCCACCCTCAATCAAGGACTGAACAAAGCGTTCGTGTTTAGGTGTAAGCCAATTTCTACCTGTAAAGACCCAAACCGGTTTGCCTGAACCGCAGCTTTCACAAGCCATGGAAACAGAATCTCCGGTAACGATAACATTCTCTGCTAAAGCCCAAAATCCTTTAATCGGATTTTCTTTCTGCTCTCCCCACCAATAAGTATAAGCCGGAATACCGTCAATTTCCTTTTTTATGATTTCTTCGGCTTTGGCGCCTGTGCGACGAGAGGAAGTTATTAAGATAGAACCGCCAATCTGTTCTTTTATTCGCCGAATGTTTTGCCCCAAAAGACGAGCATTTTCATCTGTAAAAGGCTTGTTTTTAATTGCGCCGCCAATAATAACCGCGGTCCAAGGTTTCGGAAGATTAGCAAAGGTTTCCGTCCATTTGGGGGCTTCTTCGGCCAAAACTTCGGGTGTAATCCGATGCGGGCATCCGGTAATATAAAAAATATTGTCAGATTGAGCTTTGTTTCTGTCGTGTTCGGGAACAACCACCAGAGAAAACTCCTTTAAGCCGCATTTGCCGGGATGCATAAGCTGAACCATTTTTGTCTTGTTGCCTGAGGCTTTGCGAATAAATCGCGCAACAGGCACGGTTCTGCGGCTGATAGAAACAACAATATCCGGAAAAGGAGGATTATTAATTTCTTTTTTTGTTTCGGCAGTAACACTAAAAAGCGTCTTTCCCAATAAAAAATTAGGCAAATCGGCAAATCGATTATATTCTATTTTTTTCTCAACAATCTCAAAAGCATCTTTATCCAAAGCCTGAATGATTCCTTTGGCCTGTCCGACGCTGCCCATACGATTATCCATCAAGAACCAGATAAGTTTTTTCATGTGTACACTCTAAAAATTAAATAGTAAAAAACCAGAAATTATTATAATCTGTATCATACAAATGAGTAACAATTAACGCAATGTTTTTTTTGAGGCGGAGGGATAATGCAAAAACTTTATTTTTCGGTATTTTTAATGAGCTTATTTTTTTCAAGCAATTCCTACGCTCAATATAGTTCGCAAAATGATGCCAAATACATTGCCACGCTCAAAGCTGTGGTTAATTATAAAATTGACGACAAAGAAAATATTAATGATATTGAATCCTTGCGCCAAAACCGTCAATTCAACGAAAAATTACAACGAATGCTGAATAAGTTGAGCAACGAACGCACTAAAGACGCCAAAAATCGTCAGGTTTTAAAGATTTTGGAAAAAGCCGGCGAAGACATCTACAAAATTTTAGATTAAGGAGAGCTAACAATGAAAAATCTTAAAATTTTGGTGGCGCTTTTAATGGTTTCATCTTGCGCCGTTGCCAATAATAAGGTTGAAGATGACTACTATAGCAGCAATATAGAACGCTTTATGCAAAATGTATCAATAAAAGAAGAAACACCGCGCTTTGTCACCTATGAATACAAAGACATTCGTGTGGATGAGGTTGCTTCGATAGCGGCACATTATTGTGCCAAGCAAGGAGGAAAAAAGGCATTTTTGCGCCAAAGCATAACTTATCGCAACCATTTGCGTCGAGCAACTTTTGACTGTGTAAACTTGCAATAGTGCTGCTCTCTTCCTATATTAAAAAATAAGGATAGAATTAGGAAAGCGCAAAAAAATGAACAAAAATTTATATCATATTTTAGGTGTTTCAAAAGATGCGAGTGAGGCAGAGATAAAATCAGCCTATCGCAAATTAGCCCGCAAATATCACCCGGACTTAAATAAAGATGACAAAGATGCTGCGGAAAAATTTAAAGAGATTTCCTGCGCTTATGATATTTTGGGAGATAAAGAGAAGCGCAAGAAATATGATAATAATGAGATAGATGCTGATGGTAAACCGACGGGTTTCGGAGCCGGATTTGGGCAAGGCGGCTTTGGCGGAGGAAATCCGTTCGGACAAGGCGGAACACGCACTTACTATACCGGTAACGGTGAAAATTTTGATTTCTCTTCTATTTTCGGAGATGATATTTTTTCTCAATTTGCCGGAGGTGGCGCATCAGGCTTCCAAGGATTTGGCGGAAATGCGCGCCGCCCGCGCAAAGGTCAGGATATTGCCTATACCATGCGGGTAGATTTTCTGGATGCGGCCAAAGGTGCGGAAAAAGGCGTTATCATCAACGGTAAGAACATTAATGTTAAAATTCCGGCCGGAATGGAAGATGGCCAAACTTTGCGGCTTAAAGGCTTAGGCTATGAGGGCGCAAACGGAGGAGCCAACGGAGATGTTTTAATAACGGTCAATGTTGACAAACATCCTTATTTTACAAACGAAGGTCTTAACATTCTGTTGGATTTGCCGATTACGGTTAAAGAGGCAATTCTGGGTGCCAAAATAACAGTGCCGACCATTAGCGGCAAGGTAATGGTTAATATTCCGCCTTATGCTTCTTCGGGCGAAAAATTACGCTTAAAAGGCAAGGGAATTAAGAAAGGAAGCACGCAAGGAGACCAATTCATTACCTTGAAGATTGTGGCTCCCAAAGCTCATAATGCGGACTTAGAGAAGGCTCTGGCAGCCCTGCCGGATGAAACGGTCAGGAACTTTTAATGTTTTTAGAACAACTGCGCGACTTTGAATGGTATAACGAACCGGCTGATGTCTCTTTTGAAGAAAGGGGCTTGCGGGTTTTGAGCCGTGCAGGGACAGACTTTTGGCAAAGTTTGCATCATAAGTTTTCAAAAGACGACGGACATTTCTTTTTTGCGCGCAAAACAGGCAATTTTACTTGTACGGTTAAGTGGGATTTTGAAACTAACGGAAACTTTGACCAATGCGGTATAATGTTAAGAATAGATGAGCGAAACTGGGTCAAAGCTTCTGTAATGTTTGAGAACTTTCGCACCCCTCTTTTAGGCACTTGTGTAACCAATGCGGGGTTTTCGGATTGGGCTTCGCAAGAGATACCCAGAGGCATAAATCAGGTTTGGTACCGCCTGAAAAGAATAAACGGCGATTGCTTGCTTCATATATCTTTGGATGGAAAAGTTTTCAAACAAGTCAGAATGTTTCACTTGTTAAATGACAGTCCGGAGGTTAAAATCGGTGCATATATTTGCAGCCCGCAACGAGATGACTTTGAGGCTGTTTTATCGCAAATAGACTTTGAATAAAGGAAAGAGCTATGAAAAATTACAAATTTTGGGTTTTATTGGTGTCGGCAATCTTCGTAACGGAGGCAGCTATGGCAGAAGCAGTAGTTAAAAAACTTCCCGCCCCGACAACAACTGGCGGTAAAGCTTTGATGGATGTTATTGGCGAACGTAAAACGATTCGAGAGTTTAAGGCTCAAGATATTGATGACCAAACCTTAAGCGATATCTTGTGGAGCGCATGGGGCATAAGTCATGACGGAAAACGCACGATTCCGACCGCAATGAACCAGCAAAATTTGAAGGTTTATGTGGTCAAAAAAGACGGCGCTTGGCTTTATAATGCGGCAGAAAATAACTTGACCCAAGTTACAACGGAAAATCTAATGCCCTTGTTTGCCACGCAGGATTTTATGAAAAATGTTCCGGTAAATTTGGTTTACGTTGGTAGTGATGAAAAATATTCACCGATGCACGCCGGCTCCGCTTATCAGAATGTTGGGCTATATGCCGCTTCTAAGGGAATGCACAGCGTTGTCAGAGGATATTTTGACCATGATGGTGTAAAGAAGGGCTTAAAGCTGGAAGACGGCGAGCAAGCCATCGTTTCCCACGCGCTTGGCTGGTAAAAGAACAAACAAAAATCCCCGCTGAGAATGTGGGGATTTTTTTTACAGAACCGTCATTCTGAGGCACATTCTTTGTTTCTTTCCATTTCAAGGCTAAACACTTTGCCATAGAAAGTAATCAGAATCAAAAAATCGCTCCATTGCACATTACCTTTGCCTAACTCTATGCGGTCAATGATTATGGGATTGAGTCCGGTTCTGCGAGAAACGCTTTGTAAGCTATAATTTTTATGATACCGGCATCTAAAAAGCACAAAGCCCAATTGTCGGCGCAGCTTGCGTTTGCGCCTTATGTCTTGTGGGTTATAATCAAAATTCATACTGTTCAACTCCTATTGTTTTGCATAAAACAAAACCGCTCTCGGATGAGAGCGGAGGAGTTACAAACTGTACGAGAACAGCGTGCTTATTCGTCCGCAAAAAAACGGCTTATATCGCACCATCCTCCACAAAGGGAGGTTATAAGTGGTTTCTCGTAAGGAGTTTGTATACTCCGCCGACAGACTAACCATTTCCGCCGACAAGAGAAGTATAAGAATAATTTGCTAATTTTCAATGAAGATTTTTAGCATTTCCGTCATTCTGAGGGACTTTGTCCCGAAGTATCAACAAAGCCACAAGGCACAAACTCACGATATGCACTTAGGAAGCAACGCGTTTCAACAATGGTTCTCAAAGCAGCCTGTGTCGCGGTCAAGCTGGCAACAGCTTGAAGCAACGCGGTTCAACAATGGTCGCCAAAGCAGCCTATGCCGCGGTCAAGCTGGCAACAGCATGGAGCAAAAAAAATACCCTGAACGATGTCAGGGTATTTTTTTTATGAATTATGAAGACTACTTTTTCAGTTGAGAAGCAACTTCAGCGGCAAAATCTTCATTACGTTTTTCCAGACCTTCGCCCAAACGGAAGCAAACATATCCCTTAAGTTTAATGTCTGCGCCCATTTCTTTAGCGGCGTCAGCAATAACTTGCTTAACTTTCTTGTCCGGATCCATAATGTAAGCTTGTTCTTCCAAAACAACCTCATCAAAATACTTTTTGATACGACCTTCAACCATTTTTTCAATAATGTTTTCAGGCTTGCCGGAAGCTTTAGCTTGCTCAGAGAAAATAGCCTTTTCATGGTCAATAGATGCTTGGTCAACATCGGCAATAGTCAAAAACTGCGGATTAGAAGCGGCAATATGCATAGCAATATGTTTGCCGAGTTCTTGTAATTTAGCTTTGTCGCCATTAGATTCCAAAGCAACCAATACGCCGATTTTACCCAAATTCGGTTTGCAAGCATTGTGCATATAAGAAGCAATAACGCCATTCTCAACTTCCAACAATGCAGCACGACGCAAATTCATATTTTCGCCGATTTTAGCAATCAAGTCTGTCAAACGCTCTTCAAAAGATTTATTAACTTTCGGGCATTGGAAAGTCTTCATATCGCAAACTTCGCCTTTGTTCATCAAGGCAACCAAAGCAGCATCGGCAACATATTCTTGGAACATATCATTCTTAGCAACGAAGTCGGTTTCGGAGTTAACCTCAACGACAGCGCCTTTATTGCCTTCAACGGCAACGGCAACCAAACCTTCTGCGGCAATACGGCTTGCTTTTTTAGCCGCAGATGCCAAACCTTTTTTGCGCAACCAGTCAACGGCAGCTTCCATATCGCCGTTTGTTTCCATCAAAGCCTTTTTGCAGTCCAACATACCTGCACTGGTGCTCTCTCTCAAATCTTTAACCATTTGGGCAGTAATTTCTGTCATTTATTTTTCCTCATCAATAATTTTTTAAACCATTGCGGCGATATTCATTAATAAAACAAATACCGCCGCATAAAGTTTTCAGACTTTATATTGAAAGAATATTTTTCAATTATTCTTCAACGGCTTCAACTTCCTCTTTAGCTTTTTTGGAAGCTCTTTTCTTAGCCGGTTTAGCTTCAACAGCGTCAACAGCTTCTTCAACCTTAACGCCTTGAGCAGCGATTTCAGCCTGCATACCATCCAAAACGGCGCTGGAAACGAGTTCGCAGTAGAATTGGATAGCGCGGATAGCATCGTCGTTACCCGGAACAGGGAAGTCAACATCGTTCGGGTTAGCGTTTGTATCGGTAATGCCGATAACCGGAATACCGAGCTTTCTAGCTTCCTTAACGGCCAAAGCTTCTTTCGGAGTATCAATAACGAACAAAAGGTCGGGTTGACCGCCCATGTTCATGATACCGCTGAGTTCGTTGGCGAGTTTTTCACGCTCTTTTTTGAGGTTCAACATTTCTTTCTTTGTGTAACCCTCATAAGCGTTTTTCTCTTCCATTTCGTTCAGCTTAACCAAGCGGGAAATTGATTTATATACGGTTTTCCAGTTGGTGAGCATACCGCCGAGCCAGCGATGGTTAACATAATACTGTCCGCATCTCTCAGCATTCTCTTTAATGATGTCCTGAGCCTGTCTCTTTGTGCCGACAAACAAAACCTTACCGCCCTGAGCAGCAATGTCACGAGCAGTAGCCAATGCTGTATAAAGCATCGGGTAAGTTTTTTGCAAGTCAATGATGTGAACGTTGTCTTTTTTACCGTAAATATACGGAGCCATTTGCGGGTTCCAGCGGCGAGCGTGGTGACCAAAGTGAACACCGGCCTCAACCATCTGGCGTAATGTAAATTGTGGAATTGCCATTATAAATGTCCTTTATTTTCCAGTTAAACCTCCGCAGATATCAAAAACCGCTTCCGCGGCACCGGAGCGAAATGCGAACACTGCTTTCCGCCTTATCTGCGTGTGAAATTATAGAAAACAACCGTTTTCCGAGCTTTCTTTTATACGCTATTTGCCTAAATTTCAAGTCTTTTTTATCAGATTCCTTAAAATTTTTTTAGTGCCGTCAGAAAAAGGGATTTTTTGTTTATGAATTGCGCTTGAGGCTTGCATTTCCAAAGGTTTTGAGGTAGTTTACGCTCATTAGCTAAAAAATTGAGGAAAATATGTCGGATTTATTTGATAGTACCGCGCCCAAACAGCAATCGTATTCGGCGCAAGATATTCAGGTTTTGGAAGGATTGGAGGCTGTTCGTGCTCGTCCGGGAATGTACATCGGAGGCACGGACACTACCGCATTGCACCACTTGGTCGCAGAGATTTTGGATAACTCTATGGATGAAGCTGTGGCTGGTTTTGCTAACCGCATAGAGGTAAGAATGAATGCCGACAGTTCCGTTACCATTACCGATAACGGCCGCGGTATTCCGGTAGACCCGCACCCGAAATATCCGAATATGTCGGCGTTGGAGGTTATTCTGACAATGCTCCACTCCGGCGGAAAGTTTGGCGGCGGTGCCTATAAAGTTTCAGGCGGTTTGCATGGTGTCGGCTTGTCCGTGGTTAATGCTTTGTCGTCCTCTTTAGTGGTTGAAATCGCCCGAGATAAAAAACTTTATCGTCAATCTTATGAAAAGGGCAAGCCTGTAACGCCGCTGGAGTTGGTCGGTAATGCGCCAAATCGCCGCGGTACATCCGTAACCTTTTTGCCGGATCCAGAGATTTTTGACGGCAATTCTACCCTAAACCCCAATCGTGTTTATCGTATGGCGCGCTCCAAGGCCTTTTTGTTTAAGGGTATCCATATTGACTGGAAATGTGCGCCGGAAGTCTTAAGCGAAGGAGACCAAACACCTCAGGAAGCAGAGCTTCATTATCCAAACGGCTTGCTTGACTTCCTGAATTATCAAGTCGGCGCAAGAGGAACCATCAATCGTATGCCTTTCTCGGGTGATGCGGAGCTTGCCAATGATGAAGGTCGGGTAGAGTGGGCAGTAACTTGGCCGGAAGATGAAAATGGTTTTTGCTATTCTTACTGCAATACGGTTATCACACCGGAAGGCGGTACACATGAACTGGGTTTCCGTACAGCCCTGATTCGCAGCCTTAAAGAATATGGCGAGATGGCAAATATCAAAAAAGTTTCGCAGGTAACGGCGGAGGACTTTTTGAGTGATGCCTGCATTATGTTGTCTGTTTTCATTCGCGACCCGCAGTTTCAAGGTCAAACCAAGGATAAACTGACTTCTACCAAAGCAGTTCGTTTGGTGGAACAAGCGGTTAAGGATTCTTTTGACCACTGGCTGAGCTCAGATAAAGAAAATGCGGCCGCTTTGCTTGAATATGTTGTTGAAAGAGCAGAGAGCAGAAAGAAGAAAAAAGAAGAAAAGATTCAAAACCGCAAAACCCCGACCAAAAAACTACGTCTTCCCGGAAAGTTGGCTGATTGTTCACAAGCAGCTGCGGAGAATACCGAAATTTTTATTGTTGAGGGCGATTCCGCTGGTGGTTCGGCAAAGCAAGGTCGCGACCGTATGACACAGGCGATTCTGCCTTTGCGCGGCAAAATCTTAAACGTTGCCAGTGCCTCGTTGGATAAGATAACTCAAAACCAAGAAATCAAAGATATGATAGAAGCTTTGGGTTGCGGTATTAAGGAAAACTATAAAGAAGAAAATCTGCGCTATGAAAAAATCATCATTATGACCGATGCCGATGTGGATGGTGCGCATATTGCTTCTCTTTTAATGACCTTCTTTTATCAGCAAATGCCTAAACTGATAGAAAACGGACATTTGTTTATCGCCACTCCGCCCTTGTATAAGATTGTTGTCGGCAACAAGAATTTTTATGCGCTGGACGATGATGATAAGGATGCGATTCTGAAAAAAGAAGTCAAAGGCAACCAAAAGGTCGAAATCAGCCGCTTCAAAGGTCTGGGCGAGATGAGTGCACAGCAGCTTAAAGAAACGACAATGGATAAAAAGAAACGTCTCTTGCTGAAAGTCTTGATTCCTTCCTGCAACACGGAAGAAGGCAAGGAAGAAGCCTTTGAAACCCGCCGTCAGGTTGAGCGCCTGATGGGTAAGAACCCCGAGATGCGTTTCAAATTTATTATTGAACGTGCAAAATTTGTTGATGATTTGGATATTTAGAAGTGATTCGCCGAGCCTGTACTGACGATTATACAAAGATTCTCTCTCTTTGGCTAAAAGAGAGCTCTGCTGCGCACCCTTTCATCAAAGAAGATTATTGGGCAAATAATCAGGAGATGGTCAAAACCCAGCTTCTGCCCCAAGCACAAACCTATGTCTTTTGCGACAAACACCAAATAAAAGGTTTCATCAGCTTGTTGGAAGATAATTATATCGGCGCTTTGTTTGTAGATGGGCGTTTTCAGGGAAAGGGAATAGGACGCAAATTGTTGGAATATGTCCGCCGGCGTCGTCCGAACTTAAGCCTGAAAGCCTATGCGCAAAACGAAAAGGCTTTAGGTTTCTACCGCCATAAGGGGTTTAAAATATTGTCCGAAAATATGGATAATAAGACCCAAGCCAAAGAGCTGCTTTTGGTCTGGAATAAAGGTTGCATAAGCGGCTATGCCAAACGCTTTCCGGGGGATTCTTAAATCATGCCCAAAGTATCCATTATTACTGTTTGTTATAACGAGCCGGATGTAAAACGCACTTGCGAAAGCATAGTGAACCAGACCGATTCCGATTATGAATGGCTGATTATTGACGGTGGCTCAAAACCCGAATGTCTGGATATTTTGCAAAGTTATAAAGATAAGACCGCTTATTTTGTTTCCGAAAAAGATAGCGGAATATTTAACGCTATGAACAAGGGGATAGCAAAAGCCCAAGGTGAATACCTGATTTTTATGAACGCCGGAGATGAGTTTTTTCACCCCGAAGTTTTGCGCTTGGTAAAACCTTTTTTGGACGGCAAATCAGAAATCATTTATGGCGACACGCAGTATATAAATGAAGATGGAACAACAGAACTTCTCTCTTGCCCTGAGGTTTTAAACAAAGAGTTTTTTAAGGAACAAACCATAAATCATCAGTCATCTTTTATAAGGAAAGATTTGTTTAAAAGATTTGGAAATTATGATAAGAACTTTCCGATTTTTGCAGATATAGAAAAATGGCTGGTTTATGAGGAAAATGGATGTCTGTTTAAGCATTTGCCGGTGATTGTCGCCAAGTTTTATCGAACCGGCGTTTCCAGCAAACACACAGAAAAATACTACGCCGAACGCCAAAAAATGTGGCAAAAACATAATCTGGATTAAATAAATAAAAAAGCAGGATAAACCCGCCTTTTTTTTTGTTATCAATGGTGGAGCTGAAGGGGATACGTGAGTTCGGTTTGTAACATTTGCTCATAATGCTGTCGCATATTCGCGCATTAACAAACTCTCACCGCTCGCAACGAAAAGTTTCACCGGAACTTTTCTATCGGCTCGCGCCCTCTCGGGTTCGATCCCCTAAAAAACTATAAATTGATAATAAAAAAAGCAGGATAAACCTGCCTTTTTTTGTTATCAATGGTGGAGCTGAAGGGGATCGAACCCTCGACCTATTGATTGCGAACCAATCGCTCTCCCAACTGAGCTACAGCCCCAATGAAACTCAATAAACAAAACCGGCATTGCAGCCGGTTTTATAAAAAATGGTGGAGCTGAGGGGAATCGAACCCCTGACCTCTTGAATGCCATTCAAGCGCTCTCCCAACTGAGCTACAACCCCAAAAGTCAAACCGAATATATGCAAATAAATTGCGCTTGTCAATGTTTTTTCTGATTTTTAGAAACAAATATTCGCCTAAATAAAAAGCCTTGCTGAAAAGCAAGGCTTTTTCAAAGCAACTAAGCTTAATTAATATAGATGTGAACTTCAGAAGATGTTGCTTCAGCGCTGGTCTTAGCTGACAATGTAATATTATCTGCGCTGACACCCATATTAATCATATCCTGAAAGATTTGTGTTGCATTGTTCTTTGCGTTGCCACTGGACAATTGCTTTCCGTTCAAGGGGCTGACAGCCACAACCTCAAAGATCGCATTGGGCTTTTTGTTTAAAGTAGTGGTAACGGCTCTTTTCAAGGCATCTTTATACTGAACGTTTTCTTTGTTGAACTTTGCAACAAACAGAGGTTTGCCACTTGCCTGCGCGCGGTTAACATTAAAAGAAGCAGGACCCTGAGAAGCAACAGTTCCCGGCAAAGGAAGATTATTTACGCCATAACTTCCTACTTTGATAGAGCTGTTCAAATCAATCATATAATTTCTTGCAGTCTGAACATATTGTTGCTGACGCATAACATCTGTATTAACCTCGCTCAACAAGCTATTCATCAAAATAGCAGTTTGATTTGTTTCATTTTCGAGGATTCTCAATTGACGATGGTCTTCATCAACCGCACCTGAAACACCATAAGCGGACTTAATGGAGTCAAGCAAATAAGAAGTCATAGCTGTATCAGAAGCAACACGTGCAGCTAATTGTGTCATGGCATCGGTATTTGCGTTCATGATTTGAATGTTATTTTGAGCATTTTGTAAAAGGGCAAACATATGTGGGTTTCCGGGAGTAGTGCCGATTTGCAACTTAGCTTCAATTGTACCGATAGTTTTGTGGTATTGCTGAGCATTACTGATTACGGAAGCTCTGATTTTTTGCAGCTGCTCATTATGCTGACGAATAGCTACTTGTAATTGAGACAACTCATTACGGAAAGAAACAACTTTCTGACCAACAAAAGTACCTGTTTCACCGCCTTCGGAAATTTCAACCGGCTCAAAATTTGTGGAGCCGAGTTCAGGTAAAGCATTTCCGTTCAAGTCGACAATGTTTGTACCATTAGCTTTAATTTCTTCCTGAGAGTCGGAGCCGATAAGAGACGGAAACAGAGCATCCTTGCTGAAAGAGCAAGCACTGATAACCAGCGACAAAGCTGATACCAACGACAATCTGAGAGCTGTTTTTTTCATTGATTTAAGAACCTTCCAGAAAACCTATTAAACCTTTAATAGCTTTTTACACTTTTATCTTCTTTTGTAAAGATAATTTTGTAAAAAAACAAGTAAGAATTTAGATTTATCATTTATTTACATCAAACTTGAAACAAATTTTAGGGCAAATAGATTAAAATTCTTTTAAATTACTAAAAATAATACTTGCAAAAAAAAATAAATCGCGCTATTAACATCTCTGTTATCAAAACAGATGCACCCGTAGCTCAATTGGATAGAGCATCTGACTACGGATCAGAAGGTTGTGAGTTCGAACCCCGCCGGGTGCGCCATTAAAAAACCCTCCCTTGTGGAGGGTTTTTTAATGGCCTGCTCGGCAGGGAAGAAATCACAGGAGTGAGTTCGGGCCGAGTTTGCAGGCAGACGGAAGTATGCCGGTGAGCGAAGCGAAGCAAACGAGGCAGGCGCAGACTTTAGTCAAGCCAGCCCCGCTCGGGTTCAATATATACCCTCCCTTGTGGAGGGTTTTTTAATGGCCTGTCCGACAGGGAAGAAATCACAGGAGTGAGTTCGGGCCGAGTTTGCAGGCAGACGGGAGTATGCCGTTGAGCGAAGCGAAGCAAACGAGGCAGGCGCAGACTTTAGTCAAGCCAGCCCCGCTCGGGTTCAATATCATCCCCTCCCTTGTGGAGGGTTTTTTAATGGCCTGTCCGACAGGGAAGAAATCACCTTACTCTAAAAACTTTGAAATTTGCGTTTTCATAAAGCAATTCATATTTGTCGTTATCTTCGTTATAAATCTTATTCAGAACATAAATATCTCCGCTTTGCGGCGAGGCTTGGTAAACAAGCGGAAATTTTAAGAGGTTTCCTTGTAAATCAGCATCGCTGTCGGTTTTAAAGACAATATTTTTGTTTGGAAAATAAAACTTATAAGCCGAGCGGTAGCAATCAATAATATAACTTTCATATTTACCGTTGAGACTGTCTTTTACAAAAATAGGTAAAAGCTTCTGCGCATCAGGCAAAGAGCCGATAAATTTTGCAACCTCAGAATAAGATTCGCCGCTTTGTTTCTTAAAAAGGGAATAATTTTGCCATATTGCCAGAGCTAAGAAAACCCCGCCGAACAAAAGGAGCAAAAGCTTTTTTTCCAAAGCATAAAAGACTAGAAACAGACCAAAAACACCGGCTATAATAGCGTAATATGGGGCAGTATTTTCATTATAGATTCCGAGCTTCCAAGCCACAAAAATAAGGATAATCCAAGCCCCAGCCAAAATCCCGTATAACAGAGTGAAAGATTTTTTAGAAAAGAAGATAGCCCAAAGAGCACAAAAGCAGATAAAAAATTCCAGATAATATTTTTTCCAAGATTCGGGGTTTAAGTGGGCAGAAACATACTGATTGCTGCTAACTCCCAAGCCGAACAACAGATAAATAAAAGCAAACAAAAGCATTGAGAAAAACATCAAATATTCCAAAGGCAGATTCTTTGCCGTTTTGAACGGATGCAAAAAGGAATTTGGCGTAATTTGACCTCTATAAATCAAATATAACAAATCGGCGGCTAACAATCCGGCATAAAACAAAATCACGGTTTCTTTGGTATAGATTGCCAAATTCATTAGAAGGCCAAACCCCATCAAATAACCCAAGGAGGGCTTGGCTAAATATTTTTTGAGCATCAATAAGCTGAGACAAATAAAAATCAGCATCAATCTCTCGGGAAAAATCGGATTGTTAACCCAAACCAGAGCCGGATAGATACTCGCCAAAGCCAATGCGCATAAGCGTTTGGAGACGGGAATAAAGTCAAATAACAGATACGATAAATACAAAAGCAAAGCTGTTTCGGCTAAGATCAAAGCGCTTACGACATAAAGATTATGGCTGATGGCGTAAAATAGGTTTAATTCAACATTGCCGAACGGAGAAAACCGAATATCGGAGATTCCCGTGCCTTTGCCTTCCACAAAATTAACCGTAGTCCCGATGCTCATCAAATCAAAATTAGCAAACAGGCTCATTTCTTGGCTATATGTAATAAGGCACAAACAGACAAAGGAGATTATGAAAAAGACAAAAGAAAAATAATCTTTACGTAGACTGAAATGATAAATTTTATCGGGAAAAGCAAGCAAAGCAGGCTTAGGTCTAATCCACAAAAATTGTGCGAACACCAAGCCCATAATGGTTAAGAAGAAATAGCCCCAATAACCGTCATTAAAATAAAAACTGAAGTTGCGTAAAAGGGTGGACAGAATATTATCTTCAAACAAAGGGGGTGTAAACATGGCTTTCTCCTTACCGCCATGCTAACACCCAAATCCTAAATAATGATAAATGCGTTAATATTTTCCGGCCATAGCTTTGTAAACATAGTTTTCATACTTAATTGTCTGGTATTTTTGCGAGATAAGGTCTTTACGCAAAGAGTTTTCGGTATAAAGCGCTTCCAGATAATCCTTAAACTCCACTTTGCCGCTATTATAGCGTTCTTTATAATATTTGGTAATTTGCTGAGAATTTTGATAGTTCTTTTGCGTATTTTTCAAAATATTATTGGCATAGCCATAAGCCGCGGAATAATAAACGACCTCATTAACGGCTTGGTTTAGTGTGTCCTTAAAATCAATGGCCGTAATTTCATAATCGGCTTCGGAAAGTTTAACATTGTTTTCTACTCTGTTCCAATCAAGGAATGGTAGGTCAACGGATACGCTGCCGAGCAGATACGGAAAGTCAAAAGTTGTGCGCGCTTTGTCGGAAGATGTTCCGAGCAAACCGTTTAAGGACACATTCGGATACCAATTTTTGTTCTCGGCCTGCAGATTCTTAAATGCTTTTTCCAAACGATACTGGCTGGCAAGCAAGTCGGGTCTGTTCGCCAAGACGGCAACCGGAACATCAAGATTAACACCGAGGTTTTCCTGCAACAAGATATTGCCGAACTGAATGTTAAGAGGTTCTTCCTGACGAAGGTTCAAAATATTTTTCAGGCTGGTTTCCATTTCTTTGAACTGTGTTTCAATCTCCAAAAGCCGATTTTGTTCGGATAACAGGCTTTGCTTAGCTTGCAAATATTCCAGATTATCAATCTTGCCGCTTTTATACTTTGTTTCGGTAATTTTGAGGATATCTTCGTAGTTCTTGATGTTCTCTTGGGTAACATCCTTGCTGTTTTGCAAATATTCCAGATTAAAATACAAATCAACCACACTGTTAATCAGACTCAAACGAGCGCTTTCTTTGTCCATAACGGTTGCTTCATATTCAAATTTTTGCGCGTCTTGTAAATCACGGATTTTGCCATATAAGTCCGCTTCATAGCTTAAGCCTGCTTCTCCTGAAAAATTGCTGGCAAAATTATCGCTCGTGCTGATTTGTCGTTGTCCGGAAGCATTCATCCCGCCGGAAAGCGTAGGGAAGAGGTCGAAAGTAGCCAGATTCAAATTATACAGCTCTTTGTTAATATTAATGGCGGCTTTCAGATAATCGGGGTTGTTTGCCAGGGCCAAATCCACCAAGCGGTTGAGTTCGGCGTTGTTATATTGCGTCCACCAATTTTCGTTCGCCTTATATTTTTCCTTAATCTCGGCGGTATAATTAAGCTCCGATGCAACATCTGTCGGCATTGCGCCGATAGTAGCACAACCGCTCAGCAACAAAGCTCCGCAAAACAAAGATATATATGTCAGATTCTTTTTCATATCATTCACTCGCCAAAGCATCAATCGGGTTAAGGTTTGAGGCATTTTTTGCCGGCATATAACCGAAGATAATGCCGATAGCCGTAGAGCAAACCAAAGCCAATACGATAGATGCGGTTGAAAAAATCATTCCGAAGTTTTCGGAAAAAGTGTTAAATCCGAAACCGATAAGCATAGAGAGCGTAACCCCCATAAATCCGCCGACCAAACAGATTAAAATAGCCTCAATCAAAAACTGTTGCAGAATATCCGCCTGTTTGGCACCGATAGCCATCCGAATACCAATCTCTTTGGTTCTTTCCGTAACCGAAACCAACATAATATTCATTACGCCGATACCGCCGACAATCAAGGAGATGACCGCAATGCTGGCTATAAGGAGTTTCATTGTGTTGGTGGTGCTCTCAATCGTTTGTTTAATACTGTCGCTGTTGCGCATAAAAAAGTCTTTTTTGCCGTGCAAAGAGGTCAAAATATGCTCAATGCTGGATTCGGCAACTTGCGAATTAACCCTATCCGAGATTTTGACCGTGATGGAATTAATATCCGTGCTGCCGTTAATTTTATACATTGCGGTTGTATAAGGCACCCAGATATTCATTGAATCAGACATCGGTCCGGGGTTGTTGTCCTCTTCCGTAACCCCGATAACTTTCAAGGGCTTTTTGTTGAAGATAATGATTTTGCCGATAGGATTCGGTGTGTCCGAAAACATTTCTTTGAGTGTGTTGTTATCAATGACGACAACGGAAGCAATGTTATTCACTTCATCTTGCGTAAAAATACGTCCTTGCGCGATTTTGCGCCCTTTAACATCAAAAAACGAAGCGCCGACACCGCTGAGTTGCGCTGTTAAGGAATAGTTTTCATAAACCAAAGTTCCGCTGGCTGAAACACTCGGTGTTGAGCTGTCAATAAAACTTTGCTTGGCGAGATAATCTGAATCACTGACTTTTAAGGTCTTAACTTTTCCCGAACGCATATCGCCAAAACCCGTACCCGGCATAATATCAATGGTATTTGTTCCCATAGAACTGATTTTTTCCAAAATTTTGGCTTGCGAAGCATTACCCAATGCCACCACCGAAACCACAGAGGCAATACCGATGATGATACCAAGCATCGTGAGCAGCGAGCGCATTTTATTAGCCAAAATAGCGTGCAAAGACATTTTAAGCGATTCCTGAAAACTATATTTGAAAGCATCAAGCTTGCTGCGTTTAATATTCTTAACCTTGTCTTTGAGCTCGTAAAAATCATCAGCTTTGCAAATATCGGAGACAATTTCACCGTCTTTAATTTCAATAATACGGCTGGCTTGTTCGGCGATATGGCTGTCATGCGTAACCAAAATGACCGTATGTCCTTGCTTGTGCAGGTTCTTAATGATTTCCATAACCATCTCGCCGCTTTTGGAGTCCAAAGCACCGGTCGGTTCATCAGCCAGAATAATCTCACCGCCGTTCATCAAAGCGCGGGCAATACTCACACGTTGTTGCTGCCCCCCGGAAAGTTCATTAGGTTTGTTGCTAAGCTTGGTGCCTAAGTCAAGTTTTTTTAGGAGCTCAACCGAGCGGGCGTTTCTGTCATCGGCATTTAAACCCAAATAGATTGCCGGCAGGGCGGCATTTTCCGTAGCATTTAAGCTGCTTAACAAATTGTAACGCTGAAAGATAAAACCGAAAGTCTTGCAACGAAGTTCAGCTAATTGGTCTTTGCCCATTTTGCCTACTTCAACACCATTAATCTTGTAAGAACCGTTAGTCGGAACATCCAAACAACCGATAATATTCATCATGGTAGATTTTCCGGAACCGGATTGTCCGATAATCGCGACAAAATCGCCTTTTTGAATCTCCAAGTTAATTCCTTTGAGGACATGAACCCGATTCTT
>CALXVR010000002.1 GCA_944392155.1 uncultured Alphaproteobacteria bacterium
TCTTTTTACATGTTTTATTTGTTGCTCCTCTTCCTTTATGAGGAGCTTTTTTTTATCTCCTTATTATCTTTACTTGTAAATTTCTTTATGCTTTACTTGTTATGTTTTTAACTTAACAAGGATATGCAAGTATGATTGATAAAATTCTTGAATTTATGCGGATAGCGAGCAAAATCTCCTTAAATAATGCGCAAGGAGTGGATGGTTTTAATGCTGATTTTAAGGATGAGGCAGTTTCTTCCGTTGTTACTAAGACGGATAAGGAACTCAGCGAAGAATTTTATCGTTTTATTGAGAAAGAGTTTTCGGAACTTAATTACGTTATTGTTGACGAAGAAACAACGGCAAAGCTTGGAAAAGATAAATTTGCAAGGTTAAAGGAAGCAGAATATCAGTTTGTTATTGATCCGATAGACGGGACGCAGATGTATGCATTGCAGATGCCTTGTTATGCTATATCTGTCGGTGTTTTGAAAAATATGAAGCCCTTTTTGGGAGCAATTTGTCTGCCGGCAACGCATCAGCTGATTTATTTTGATGGTCATAATGTGCATTGGATTGAAAATTTCGGTACAGAAGCAGAAAAAGATATTATCGTGCATAAAAAAGAGTTATCTCCTTTATCTGTCATATTTGATAATTCGTGGTTCGTTAAGATAAGTGCGCGAGCTAATCTTTCCAAGGATACGTTTATCAGTTTTTATTCTTGTGTTGTGCATTTCTTTTATATGGTTACGGCGCGCGGCAGAGGGTATTATTTTGGTTCGTTCATATGGGATATGGCCGGTTCTTGGCCAATGTTGCAGGCAATGGGGTTCGGCTTTAGAAATTATGTTACGGGCAAGTTGTTGACGGAATGTTCTCCAGAAGATTTTGATGAAAACCTGAAGGTTAAGGATATTCAGATTGTTTGCCGAGAAGAAGATTTTGCGCATTTGAGAGATATTGTTGAATTACGCTAAAAGATGCCTATTTAAATAAGCGGAGGTGTTTCTATGGAATGGGAAACAAGACATAAGATTATTGCTTTTGCGGTGTTTGTGGCGATATTTGCGGCACTTGTTTTGTTTAATTAGGAGAATGGCAAAATGGCTTGGTGGCATTGGGTAATTGTGGCTGTTTTTGTATTTGCAATCGCAATATCATTATTTTTTTGATTTTTAGCTTGACAATGTTTTTGAAAAGGCGTATGTATGCACTGTCTTTAAGAGATATTGTTTATCGCGGGGTGGAGCAGCCCGGTAGCTCGTCAGGCTCATAACCTGAAGGTCGTAGGTTCAAATCCTGCCCCCGCAACCAAGGAAAATAAAGGCTTTGAGAAATCAAAAGCCTTTTTGTTTTGCCGTTGTGGGACAATTTATCCCACTATAATAAAGTATTTTAGGTTTATTAGTATCCGTGAAATTGTAAGATGTTAACAATTTGACCTTACGACACATATTGTCATATTTCAGATTTATTGTGCTTTTATGAAAACACTTACTAATGACAAAATTTATTTATGTTGGCGAAGGTGCGAACATATTGCACAATCTGGTCTCAAGGAATGGCGTTTTGATGAAAACGGCTTTCCTGTCAGATTTTGCTATTATAAAAATCCTAATAAACAGGGCGGCTGGTTTATCAAAGAAGATACTCAACATAATCTGCATATATGTTCTTATGACTCTTTAAGAACCTTGCTCTAAATTATGTTGCAAAATTATACAATACTTCCATCAGTTTAACCATTGCAAAAGTATCTTGACTGCAATATATCTCCAATCCTTCAAATAAAATTTTTTCTTCTTCCGAGGATAATTCGCCCAGCATAAATTTAGAGTAACGCTCCATAGCTTCTCCGCCGTTTTTTACCTCAAGCTTATCATAACTTATATCAGTGAACGCTGGTAAAACCTTTTTGATGGAGGCAGAGCTATGTTGTTGATAGTGGTATAAAGCTCTTTGCCGAAACGGAACTAACTGGTCTAAAACTCTTTTGTTTATATTCAAAATTGCTTCTGCCAAATCAGGAAATAATCCGGCTAATTCTTCATTGCGTTTTTTTTCAAAAATTTCATTATAAACAATAACGGAACCTTTATTGCCGCAATTTTTTACCAGAGCTTCTGCCAAATCGCGTCTTGGATCTGTTCTTTCTTTATGCAGAAATCCTATATGTTTGACTTCTCCGTTTGGTTCGTTTTGAATATGTAAGGAAAACTGAAACGGAATATGTTGATATGGACCAGAGTTTTCAAATAAGGGTATTGCCGGCTCTATGGTTTCATAATCCAAATAATACAATGGATATTTCAGCTTATCCAAAAATTCACGTACTTTATCTTTCTCACAATAAATTTTTTGATTTTGCCATGCAGATATATCTATAAATCTTTTTTCTTTATATTCTGAAGCAACTAAATCTTTAATGTCATATGAATTAAGTTTTTGGCAAATTTTATCTGCTGTTGGTTGCGGGAAAATATCCCAAATAGAATATTGTGGAACTTTGGCACAACAATAATCATAAAATCCGCAAGATTTGCATTTTTTAGATATTGTTATTTTGGGTTCTTTTTTGTGTTTTTGCATATCTGACAAAATTGCGGCTTGCTCTTCAACTTCATCGTAGCGAGCTACAACATCTGTCGTAACTTTTTCTGATGTAAAAAGCTTTTTGATATCTAATTTCTTCTTTAGCTTGTATTTTTTATTGAGATATAAAATGTAGCAATCTTTTATTTTGTATCCGGCATTGGAAAAAACATAATACTGAAAAGCCAAATCTTCAATATGTTCTTCTTTGACTTCTGTTGTGCTTTTGATTTCTATTAAATTCCAGCCTCTGCCTTCTCTTTGCAAAATATCTATTCGGCAACTTGCCCCCCAAGGTAAGTAAGCAACCGCCTCAAATAATACATCATTATTTTTGCTTAATCTTTTTGTTTGTTCAGCGCCGCTCTTAAAATTCCATATCGGGGCAGGAACCTCTACCCCTTCAGGATAGAGCTCCCGAGCCAGTTCCTGAACACTGTATCCGCTTGCACTCCACTTATCTGCTTCTTCTGATAAAAGCTCTTTTTTATGTTTCTTCAGCCAAAGTGCTTTGGGACAAGAACTTCCTAGTATGTAGTCAGATTTAGATAGATTCATTTTATGTATTTTTCCTTTTGTATGATATTAAAAGCTTCTGTACAAGCTTCAAGAAATTTATCAAGCTTTTGGGGTAACTCATCCAATGTGCATGGTTCTTTTGAGTTTTTATTAAGTTGTTTTTTCTTCTCATCCAACTGTTTTTTTAATGAATCCGGATTTTCAAAATAGCTTAAATTTTTTTTTGGATATTTAAGCTTAAAATTTATTTTGTTATCCTTATATTCTAATCTGCAATATATTGGCCAATCAAGTCCTTTAATGCCGCTTTCAATAAAAGTCCGATATTTTTTATCAATTTTGAGAGGGGTTAAGTACATTTTTTTAGGATTGATATAACATCTAAATTTTTTCTCATTCGATTGATAAATATAATTATCTATATTAATATATTTTTCCCAGAAAGAAATATCATTTACCATGTCATAAAATTTACGATAATTAAATGCATCGCTATTTTTGTTCTTCTTCAAAATTTCATAGCGGCCTATTCCTTTGATATTTTCGTATTTTTTTGATATTTCTTTACGCTGGTTCCAGAAAGGCTTAAAGTACGCCTCGTCTTCATTATTTCCGCTGAATTCCAAATATATATCATGTAATAATTTGGAGACGACATTTTTTTTGTTTTCATTTTTTTTCAGAACTTTAGTAATCCAGTCATAATTAATGAGATACCAATGTTCTTTGTCTGATAAACCGCCATCAACATAATAATCCCAAACATCTAAATAGATATAAAAAATGGTGTAATTTTTATATTTAGCATGTGAAAAGTGTTTGAAATATTGTTTTGTTTGACTGTTGTGTTCTTTTGAGCCATATTTATTTTCTATAACGAAAATGCTTTTGGCTTGTTCAAGGCAGAGTAAAATATCTATGCGATTTTCTTTAATATTTGTATGAATATTATATTCGGTCTGAATTACAACATCACTATAGGCTTTCTTTAGTATATCTTTCTTTTTCCATGCATCTCTGACTATCTTATTCTTTTTATACTTATAACCATAAATAACGTCAGATTCTGGTGAGATAACCTCAAGAAATCTGTCAAAAAAGATGTCTCCCAAGCCATGTGCCTCTCGAGGATTAAGTAGCCACGCAATAATTTGTGAGGCTTGTTCTTCTTTACATGATATTATATCAAAGATATTAACACATTGATTTATGCATAAAAACTTTTCATTATTTTCAGCTGCTTTCATTGTTTATTTTTCCTTGTACCAATTTTCCGGTTTGATAACTTTTACATGATTGCCCCAAGTGTAGAGATGCCAATCCATCTCTAATCTACCACCAGCTTTGAACTTAATGGTTAATGTACCGTCTGGATTTTTAATCATGGTTTGTGTGGGGTGAAAAATATAGTGAGATGCTTCTTCAGATACTTCTTTATCAAACAACCATTCAACATCAAAAGGTTCTTCATGATAAGCCCCAAATGATTCTTCAGCATATTTCTGCAAATTGAAATTTGGTAGGTTTTCAATTACGCTATTTAATATTTCCACTTCTCGAATATTGCTCAAAATAAAGTTGTGAACTTCATTGCCAAAATAACCATCGGCATGATGGGCAACTAAGTAGTGATTGCGCTCACCATAGAGAAAACCATAAGGGTTAAGTGTATTGGTGCTGATTTTACCAGTATTTTTGTTATAATACTTAATTTTAATTTGATGACATTCTAAAATTGCTTGACGGATATTAACGATAATCTTTTCATCTATTACAAGCCTTGGTCCCGGGCGGCAAATAAAACCTTCAGCTTCAAGCAAGGCTTCCGTATCTGGTTCAATTTTGCGGATTATATCCGGTTTAATAGAGGCTTTAATTTTATATATAACCCTCTCAAGGACAAGGCTCTTTTCCTCCATTTGCTTATTTCCAAACAACTCTTTAGCTGTTTCTAGTACCGACAATTCTTCGGCTGAAAAGTTTATTAAATCCTTTAATGTTCCTTGTGGAATATACCAGTGTTTTTGGTTGTTCTCGCCAACAATCTCTTCTGCTTGCGGAAAACGAGCTATAATCATATCACGCATACGTTCAGCAGTGCGTCGGGAAACTTGATATTTTTCAGCAATCTCATTTAAACTGATACCTTCTCGTGTAGACTGCATCCAAATTGCTAAATCAAGTAAATCATAGGTTTTTTCATAAGCCATTATCAAATCTCCGAATTACAAAGTAAAATGAGACTATTTTTGTTGTTTCTTGTTCTAATCTAATGAATATTATTGACCTTTAGAAATAGTTGGGCTAGTTTTTTTATGCGCATATCAATAGCTATTTTTTCTATTGATGGATTGAGATGATTTCTTGGACTTCGTAGGTGCCGTCATATTCGGCTCCGAAACCTTCCTGAAGTTTGCCGAGGTCTTTTACTTTTAATCGTGCCTTAAGGGGTTGGTATTTGGCAATTTGAGGTTTTATAGCCTCGTTATACGCCTTCATCAGGTGGTCTGATTTATCTATAAGCCAATATTCTTTATTATCCGCATTATCCGTAAAAGAGCGGACTTCGTGTCCCATACGCAGAGTTCCGGAGACTTCTTTACTACCCTCTAAGGAGGAGCAAGCGGGTAAGATGAAAAGGAGCAGAGCGAAGATTTTGCGCATTGTTTTCTCCTTACTTAGTATTTAAGATTTCGCGGAAGCTGTTGAAGTTGAAAAAGACGTGGTGGCGGGCATGCGGGATGATGCGTAATTTGTCTTGATAAAACTCTTTTTGTCTTTTGAGCTTAAACAAGACATCTTTTTCAGCCATTAAAGCAAGGTCAAAGTCGGGGTTGATTTCGTCTTTGTGCTCCTGATATATTTTTTGCAGGCAGGAGAGCTCGTTTTGGCAGCTTTCAAGGCTGCGGAGAGATTGCAAATTGTTATATTTTTGAAATTCTCCCTCGTTGTCAACCATATATTGGCGGCGAAATTCAAGAAAATTGTCTAAATCTATGGTCTTAAGAACTTCTATGGTAACAGCCGAGAGCCCAAGTTTTTCATCCATTAGATAAGGGTTGCCGCAGACGGCGATTTTTTGCCGCAAATTTGGAATTTTGTCTTGCATTATGGATGCGATGAACACGCCGGCGGAATAGGCTATTAAGTCTATGTGGCGATATTTGGAAAAATCAAAGTTCAAATCAAGATTTTGGTAATCATACAAGATGAGTACATCTTCGTTGTCATGCAAGTTGGTGAATTGATTTTCATCGCAGCCCCAGCCGGCGAAAAAGATAATCAGTGTATCGGAATTTTTGGGTTGAAAAAATTGTTGCATAAGAGGATTTCCTAAAAATTGTAGTTATTTTTGGCGAGTATAGTGGATTTGGTAGGTTCCGTATTTTTGTAGAATCAACCTATCCGGTGAGATTTCGATAATGTCTAAAGTATCGGTAAAATCTATGGTTTGGTGGTTGCCTATGCTTTTGCCGGTGAGGGTGATTTTTCCGTCTTTGACCTGCCATGTTTCATATTTGAGTGTTGCCATACCAATTGATGAAGCTTGTCCGTTCTCTTTTAGGCTAATACCTTGAGTTATGTTTTTGTTTACAGGCATAACTTCAATCCATTTGCCGATAAGGAGATTGTCCGGTTCTGAAGTTTGAGTTTTGTGGCAGGCACTTATGAAAAAAGTGGCAGAAAATAGGCAGAGAAGCAAGCTTTTCATCTTTTTACCTCAAAAGTTATTGGGTGAAGCTTATTATTTGAAGCTTTGTGTTACTTGTCAAGAGGTTTGGAATTATGGTTGATTTTTATAATTTTTTTAATTGAATCTTAGCAAAAATTTGCATAACTATAGAAAAAAGTTGGTCAAATTGAGGTTGGTGAAAATGCTTACGTTAAACAAGTTGAAGCCGGGGATGACCGCCGTTATTGCCGCCGTGCGCGGCAAAGATGCAAAGCTCAGGCGGCATATTTTAGAAATGGGTTTGACTCCTAAAACCGAAGTTTTGATGGTTAAGACAGCGCCTTTGGGCGATCCGTTGGAGATTAAGGTTCGCGGCTATGAGCTGACTTTGCGTAAGAAAGATGCGGCCGAGATTGAGATTATGGATGTGCACAAAGCAGAAAGCTGCCCCGTTGATTTGCCAAACCTGAAAGCACCGCTCTCGCCGCGCAAAGGTGAAGCTCAGGATTTGAAAATGAGGCGTTGCGGAGAAGTTATTCCCGCTAACCAGAAAATTCGGTTAGCCTTAATCGGTAACCAAAACTGTGGTAAAACAACTTTGTTTAATCAGTTGACGGGTTCAAACCAGCATGTGGGGAATTTTCCGGGAGTTACGGTTGACCGAACGGATGGCGAAGTGCGGAAGTTCTCTCGCGTATCTGTTACGGATTTGCCGGGGATTTATTCTTTGTCGCCTTATTCTAACGAAGAAATGGTTACCAGAGATTTTTTGCTTAATGAAAAGCCGGATGCCATTATTAATATTATTGATGCCTCTAATATCGAGCGCAATTTGTTTTTGACTTTGCAGCTGCTGGATTTGAATATTCCGATGGTGATTGCGCTTAATATGATGGATGAGGTGAAGCTCAACGGCGGCGCTATTGATATTAACCGTATGGAGCATTTGCTCGGGGTGCCGGTTATTCCGATATCCGCGATTAAAAATGAGGGTATTGACGAGTTAGCTGAGCATGCGGTTAATGTGGCAAGATATCGTGAATTGCCGGAAAAGGTTGATTTTTGTAATTATGAAGGGCGTGATGAGGGGGCGGTGCACCGTTGTATTCACGCGATTGCACATTTGATTGAGGATCATGCGAAAGCGGCTGGTGTGCCGGTGCGTTTTGCCGCCGCCAAGCTTGCGGAAGGCGACCAACCGGTACTGAATTTGTTAAACCTGACAACCAATGAAGTTGATGCTTTGGAGCATTTGGTTTGGCAGATGGAAGATGAAAGCAAGTCCGACCGAGAGGCCGCAATGGCGGATATGCGTTTTGCTTTTATTGAAAAACTTTGTGCTGAATGTGTGCGTAAACCGGTGGAAAGCCGAGAGCGTCTGCGTAGCCTTGCCTTGGATAAAGTCTTGACCGGAAAATTTACGGCATTGCCTGTGTTCTTGCTGATTATGGCTTTGGTTTTTTATGTTTCTTTCGGTCCTTTCGGAACTTGGCTTTCCGAGCTGACGGAAGCAGGCATAGCTTATTTTAGTTCTTGGGTGGAGCAGGGGCTTATTAATTATCAAATGAACCCTGTCGTTATCTCCTTGCTGGTAGATGGCGTGATTGCCGGTGTGGGTAGTGTTTTGAGCTTTTTGCCCATCATTGTCGTATTATTTTTCTTCCTCTCAATGCTGGAAGACAGCGGTTATATGGCCAGAGTGGCGTTTGTGATGGATAAGCTTTTGCGCAAGGCCGGATTATCAGGTCGGAGCTTTGTGCCGATGCTGCTTGGTTTCGGCTGCTCCGTGCCGGCGATTATGGCTGCGCGTACGCTCCCTTCCGAAAGAGACAGAAAACTTACGATTATGCTCATCCCGTTTATGAGTTGTTCGGCCAAGCTACCGATTTATGTTTTGCTGACGGCGGCATTCTTCAACCAACATCAGACTTTGGTTATTATCAGCCTTTATGTCTTGGGAATCTTGGTGGGCTTGATTTTGGCTCTGTTGCTCAAATTGACGGCTTTTCGCGGCGAGGCGGTGCCTTTTGTGATGGAACTGCCAAACTACAGAATGCCGGGGTTAAAAAATGTGTGGCGGTTGATTTATTATAAGGCTAAATATTTTATCACCAAAGCTTTTACAATTATCTTTGTAGCGACAATCATTATTTGGTTTTTGCAGACTTTTGACAGCAGGTTGAATGTGGTGGAAAATTCGGCAAACAGCATTTTGTGCGGTATCGGCAGTTTGTTAGTACCGGTCTTTGAGCCTTTGGGTATCGGTGATTGGCGCTTGTCTACCGCCTTTTTGACTGGATTTGCCGCAAAAGAGAGCGTGGTTAGTACCATAAGCGTGTTGCTCGGCGGGCAGATCGAGCTTTTGCCGAGTATCTTAACGCCTTTGAGCGCCTTTGCTTTTCTGGTTTTCTCGCTCCTTTATACGCCTTGTGTGGCGGCGATTGCTACGGTTAAAAAAGAGTTGGGTACGGCTTATGCGCTTATGATTGTGGCTTTGCAATGTTTGGTGGCTTGGCTTGTGGCCTTTGGTGTATATTCAATAGGAAGTTTGATATAAGGAGCGGGCAAGATGAAAACAAGTTTGGTATTGGAAGGCGGGGCAAAGCGCGGAATTTATACTGCCGGCGTGCTGGATGTTTTGTTGGAAAACGGCATTATGACCGATGGTGTTCTCGGTGTTTCCGCCGGAGCTATTCATGGCTGCTCTTATGTTGCCAAGCAAGCGGGACGAAGCATTCGGTATAATCTGAAATATGGTAATGATTATCGGTTTATGAGTTTTCGGTCGCTATTGTTATCGGGGAATATGGTGGACACAAAGTTTTGTTATCATGATTTGCCGGAAGTTTTAGACCCTTTTGATAATGAAACATTCAAAAAATCTGCTACCAAATTTTATGCAGTTTGCACTAATGTTGAAACCGGTGCGCCGGAATATGTTTGGTGTAAGGATATGTTTAAGGATATTGATTTTTTGCGTGCTTCTGCTTCTATGCCTTTGGTGTCACAGATTGTTGAAGTTGGCGGTATGAAGCTTCTGGATGGCGGAATTGCGGATAGCATACCGCTCAAAGCAGCTTATGAACTGGGTTTTGAAAAAAATATCGTGGTGCAAACACGCCCCGCAGGGTATCGTAAAAAGCCAACATCCATGGCTTGGTTGGCAAAATTGGTTTACAGAAAATATCCGAAGTTTGTGGAGGCTATTAAGAACAGGCATTTGATGTATAATCAGGAATTGGACGAGATTGAAAAAGCCGCAGAAAAAGGAGAGATTTTGGTTATTCGTCCGAGCCGATTTATAAATATTAAAAAAATGGAGCCTAATTTGGATATTGTTAAAGAAATGTATGAGCTTGGGCGGCAAGATGCTTTAGATAAACTGGATAAGATTAAAGTGTTTTTGAGATAAAATAACAGGCGCTTTGGGGAAAGCGCCTGTTGAGGTTTTACTAATTTAAGGATATTTGATTTTAATTATTTAATTTCGTCCGCATCCATAGAGATTTCAGTATAGAGCGGAGCTTCCGGCATGGGAGCCGGAGTTTGAACAGTTACGACTGTTGAGGCCGGAACTGTCAAGGTCGGAGCTACAGTCTGAGTTACGACCGGAGCTTGAACAGGGGTCGGAGCCGGAGTCGGAACAACACAATTGGTGCAGGGGAGTTGACCTGTGTAGGGTTCTTTCTCATAGCTTACTTCCTGTGTGGTTTTGGGTTCGTAAACGGTTTTGGTCGTGGTCTTTTTGAACAAAACTTCAACCGGTTCACGAGTTTGTGTGATGGTTGGTTGGCAACCGTTGCAAGGTTGTTGCTGAACAGCAACGGCTTGAGCTGTCGGTTGTACATATTGAACCGTGGGTTGTTGTACATATTCTACTGCAGGAATGCGACGAACATATTGGATGCGTCTAACCTGAACAGGTTGTTGTTGTGTAACAACTTTCGGACCGCTGGCAACGTATTTCGGAGCCGGAACGGGGTCGCCGAAGAGTGTGTCTGAACAATGTTTGTATTCGCCAGTTTTAACGATGGTTGTGGTTGGGCGATATTCAGAACCATCTGCAGATTCTACAATATATTTTTTAGCTGTGCGGTGGCAAACTCCATTGTAGTAGTTGCAACCGGCGTTGTCATAACCGCGATAAACTACGGTTGGTTCTTGCTCTCGGTTTGAAGAGCAGGCTGCCGCTAAAAGAGCGACAAAGGCAATAAGAGCTTTTTTCATAGCTTTTCTCTCTCTCAAAAGGTTAATAAATAGTTACTTTTTTAGATTATTTTGTCTTAAATATAATCAATTTTTCTAATTTGTCAATTTTTTGTTAATATTTTTTTTACTTTTTTCTAATTTTTTTTATCAAAATCAATATGAATATGGTTTAACACTGTTGTTTTTTGCGGAAATGGTGAAAAATTTTTATTCAAACAGATACCAATAAACGGGATATTATTAATTTGAGCGGCATTGTAATCAGTTATGGAATCTCCGAAGAAAACTGTTTCGGTTGCTTGTAGCTTATGTTCTTGCAGGAGTTTGTTTAGCAAGATGTTTTTTGTTTGGGGAGAGCCGTAGATGTTTGTGATGAGTTGTAGTAAATTTCTGGCGGCAGCCAACTCTCTTATTTCTTCTGCCGGGGAGCCTGTAACAATGAAGGCCGGAATGTTGTTTTGTTTTAGTTTTTGCAAAGTTTCGACAGCGCCGGGAATGAATGGAGCTTGAAGAAGTTTTTCTTTGCAGAGCTTGCTGTATCTTTGGGCAAAAGTTTTTAAGTCGGCTTCAGAAACTTCGTGGTGAAAAAAATGACGTATGTAGTGGCGATATTTTTCGAACCGAGATATTCCGCCATTACTCTGTTGGTAAGAACGTATGTATTCAGCCGTGTTATGATGAGAGTCTTTAAATATTTCGATAAAAGCTTCGGTTTTGATAGAATTAGAATCGGTAATGGTGCCATCCCAATCAAAAATAGCGGCTTTAATTTTCATAATTTTCTCCGAAATGTTATTGCTATATTTTAGATAATAAGTGTTAACATATTATAAAAGCTTGATTATTTTTGTGCGGAGGAGATGATTTTAGGAGAAATCATTTTTTAATAAAAAAAGTCTTGTTTATTTTATTTTTTATGGTAAATATAGGCTTCGTTATCGGATTGTAGTTCAGCCTGGTAGAACGCTTCGTTCGGGACGAAGAGGTCGCTGGTTCGAGTCCAGTCAATCCGACCAATAGAAAAAGCCACCTTTTGAGGTGACTTTTTTTGTTATAAGAACCAGCGACCTCGGGAGAGGCGCGAGGATAAAATCAGCCGTTGCTCCGGCTGATTTTACCACAAGCGGCGAAGTTTTGTCAGTTTTTTGAGGCGGTGTGAGCCACCGCTAAAAAACATAAAAAACGAGTGACCGAAGCGCGGTTAGTGCGTGCGGAGCACAAACTTACCAAGCGAGAGAAGGTTCGAGTCCAGTCAATCCGACCAATAGAAAAAGCCACCTTTTGAGGTGGCTTTTTTGTTATAAATTTTGAAAATATGTTTTTTTGGGGAAAGGGGGTTTAATAAAAATTAATTTTCAGATGATATTATTTAATCCTTATTTTATTCCTTTCAAGGATTGTGTATGGCAAAAAAGTTTTTAGTATTCGGATTTGTTTTTTTATTTCCTTTTTCTGTTTGGGCAAACGGATGGAGTTTTTCGCAATCTGGCACGGCCGGAATATATTATGGCGCGACTCAAACACGAGAAAATAATAATATTGCCAATAGGTCAGACAGAACGGTGTTTCGGGCTGACGGAAAGTTAGAGGCTCTTTATGAACCGGATAACGGAACGCATATTGGCGCTGCGGCAAATTATACGGTGGTTATTCGGCAACATGATAAAGATTATGGACAAGGAGATTGGCGTTTTTATCCTTATGCGATTGTGGAAAATGATGATTACGGCCGAATGACCATCGGTTATACTTATAGTGCGGCAGCTCTCTTACATCTGGGGGCACAGGATATTTCTTGGCTTAATATTCAGGATTCAAATCTGACTTATTATCTGAGTAGCGCAAACTGGAGTAACGGTTTTAAGAAAGTTAGATTTTTTACGCCAAAATCAACCAGAATGATTGATGACGGACGCGCGCCGAAGATAAGTTATTTTACGCCGATGTTTGGCAATACACAATTTGGTTTCAGTTATACGCCGGATAATGCCAACCGAAGAGGTATGGTTAGCCGCTATGTAAATTATGAAACAAAAGAAGATGGTTATACGGCGGCAATGAAAAACCAATGGAAGCTTGCCGTGGGAAATTTGTATACTTCAGCAGCTTATGGTTTGTTTAACCGAACCGATAAAGAGTGGGCTTTCGGGGTGCGATGGGTTGTTGGAAAGTTTAATATTTCTACGGCTTATAAAAATGCCTATGTTGACGGGCATAAAAATCCGATTGCCACAAAAGCCGTGAATGCACATTTGCCGGCTTATTTTGATAATTATCGAGAAAGTCAGGCTTGGGATTTTAGTATGGGATATGATTTTGGTCGATTTAAGACTAATTTGGCTTATTTGCATGTAGAATCAAAAAATACGCGTAATCGTGATGATTTAGTTGTGCAGACAAACCGATTTGCGTTGAATGAGTGGTTTGAGCTGTTTTGGATTAACGCTTATATCAATTCTAAGGGGTTTGAGAGAAACACAGATGATAATAATAAGGGTTATGCCGTTATTACCGGATTGGCATTGAAATATTAGTTTAATCTTAAAAAGAAATTTAATATCTTGTTGAAATTTTGTATTTTTGTGCTAAAATCCAAATAAAAGGATTTCCCCGTATGATTGATGACAAAGAAATAATTGTCTTGACCGGTAAAGAAGCTGTCGGTAAGTCTTCGCTGAGCGGTTATTTGGTTGAGCAAGGTGAGCACAAAATTTTGAAGATGACTACGCGTGAGCCTCATGAAAATGAGGTTGACGGGCGTGATTATAAATTTGTAACTTTGGATGAGTTTATTTCTGACCCGACAATGGTGGTTACGTCAAGAATTGGCTATAGCTTATACGGAATTAATCAAAAAGCATTGACAGAACATAAAGGTCGTTCATTTGTTACGTTGGATGCGGAAGGTATTTTGCAATTGGAGCAAAGTGTTTCGCCAAAAAATATTCGGGTGATGATGATTGCGGCTCCGTCTCGGGTGGTTATTCAACGGATGATTAATCGCGGTGAAAACTTAGATGATATTCGAGCCAAGAGACGTTTGGATGAAATGATGTTTGGGGATAATGTTTTGAAAAAAATTAAGTCTCCGGTGTTTGAGTTGGATGGAAGTTTGGATGTACCTGAGTTGGCCAAACAAATGAACGAAGTTTTGAAGCAATATGAGGCTTCTAAAATCAATATAATGCGAATGCTAAAACAAAGTGAACATACTTATTAAAAAAATCCGCTTATAAAGAGCGGATTTTTTTTGCTCTTGATAACTTCGATGTTGGTTGTATTTTTGAGGGAGCGTGCTATATCTAAAAGCATAATCGGAGGGACTATGGATAATTTAGAAGAACGATTGATGAATATTGAGATGGCTTTAGCGAACCAAGAGCGCGTGGTTGATGACTTAAACCAGGTAGTAATTGAGCAGGGCAAAGTGATTGATTTGTTGCAGAAACAAAATCAATATTTGTTGTCTCGTTTGGAAGAGGAAACGGTTAAACCTTTGAGCGAGGAAACTCCGCCGCCGCATTATTAATTGGAGATGGATTTTATGGAACTTGAGGCTTTATATAAATTAACGCATGGACTTTATGTCTTGGGTGCGATGGATGGGGAAAGACCTGTCGGTTCGGTGGTGGATGCCGTGATGCAAGTGGCAAACAAGCCTTTGGTTTTGGCATTGTCTTGTAATAATCAGAGCTATACCAAAGAATGTATTGAGCGTAGCGGAAAGTTTAGTTTGTCGGTTTTAAGTAAAAAGATTGATCCATATGTGGTTGCTAATTTTGGTTTTCAGTCCAGTCGGAATGTTGATAAATGGCAAGCGATGGATTATGTTATGAAAGATAATCTGCCGTATTTGAAAGATAATATTGCAACGGTGAGCTGCAAGGTTTTGCAGAGCATTCCTTATGAAAGCAATACTTTGTTTTTGGCAGAAGTTGAGGATTGTGTGAACGGGAAGAACTGCGAACCGTTGACATATTTGGATTATCGCAGTTACTTTAAAGATGAAGTCATTAAGAAATTTAATGAAGTCAAACAAGCAAAGGAGAAAAAAATGGCTGAAGATAAGAATGAAGGTAAAAAATGGGTTTGCACGGTTTGCGGTTATGTTTATGACGGCGAAACACCATTTGAAGAATTGCCGGAAGATTGGGTTTGTCCGTTGTGCGGTGTTGATAAGAGTTTCTTTGAATTGCAATAGAAAAAACCTCGGCTTTGGAAAGCCGAGGTTTTTTTTTAATTTACAAAGCCTAAAAATTTCCAATGATTATTGCTGTTGTCATATTGCAAATGTATGACTGCTCCGTTGGGAATATCAGGTTGTTCAACGTCTAAAGCCATGAGAGTTTGCGACAAGGTAATACCGTGTCCCGAAACTGCAATATTTTGGTATTTGGAATTTTTTGCATACTCGTTTAAGGCTTTGAAAACGCGTTTTTGAACATCACGTTTACTTTCGCCGTCCTTGAAACGTGTGTCAATATATTTGGGATCAGCGCTACGCCATTGACGGTATAAATCTCCAAATTGTTGTTGAGCCTCAGTGTAATGCAGACCTTCGGCAACGCCGACATTAACCTCGGTGAAGCGGTCATCATATTGTATGGGAGCTTTTATTATTTTAGAAACGATGGTGCCGGTTTGCTTGGCTCTTCGAAGTGGAGAGGAAACAACAACTTCAATATCTTTATCTTGAAGAAGACAGGCAGCATTGTGTGCCTCGTCAATCCCCTGGTTAGTCAGGACAGAATTATTGGTATGACCCTGAATACGTCCTTCCAAGTTGCAAGAACTCTGTCCGTGACGAAAAATGTAAAAATTTTTTAGCATTTTTTATCCCCGGAATTGTTGGTATGTAATGCCTGTAATATATTCTGTTTTTTCTGAAAAATCAAGCTATTTTAATGATTACTTAACCAAAGGAAGTTCGGTCCAAGATGTGGTATAAGAGCGGCTTTTGAATTCTCTTTTGATGTAGTGTTTGATGCCTTGGGCCTGTGTGCCGAAGTAAAGAGTCTTGCGACCGAGTTTGCGGTTTAGGTCATCTATGGTTTGCATTAAGGAAGTGTCTTTATTTTGAGATTGCTTAGAAACCCAAAAGTCGGTTTGCGGCGTATTAACATCCGAAATATCTGTTAACATAACACCGGCTCTTTTGTAGCTGAAATGAGGATTATAGATGCATTTCAGTCCCTCTATCATGGCTTTGATGAATTTTGCCGTATGGCAAGAGGCTTCAGATAAAGATATAAGCTTGGAGTTGTTGTAGGTTTGTTCATGAAAGCGGTTGGTGGCGATGAAAACAATTATGCCGCCGGCAAGGCTGTTTTGTTCTCTTAAACGCAAGCAAGCGTTGTCCACAAATTCGGAAATGACTTGAGCAAGTTTGGCAAAGTCTTTGATTTCGGCTTCAAAAGTGCGGGAGCAGATAATGCTTTTTTGAGCCGGATTGTCCTCAGCTTTGAGGCAAGAGATACCATTTAGTTCCTGTTGGGTTTTGGCGGTGGTGATGCCGAAAGATTGGCGGATTTGGGCTTGAGGAGCGGCGGCGAGTTCGGCGGCGGTGAAAATGCCCATAAAATTGAGCTTTTTAACGAGTTTTCGCCCAATGCCCCAGACATCACCGACATCTAGTGTTTGAAGAGCTTGTGAAATTGTTGATTGTTCGGTCAAAAGGCAAACTTTAGCAAAGGAGAGCTTTTTGGCTTGTTCGGAAGCAACTTTGCAAAGCGTTTTGCTTGGGGCAACACCGACGGAAACCGAAATTCCGGTTTGGGTTAAAATTTGATTGCGGATGGTGAGCGCCGTATGGAGCAAGTCTTGATTATCGCCGGTTTGCGCAAAAGCTTCATCTATGGAATAAATCTCTATTTTGCCAAAGTAGTTTTCAAGCAACTGCATAACGCGTTTGGACATGTCTGCATAAAGTTCGTAGTTTGAAGACAAAGCAACACCGCCGGCGGCTTTGAACATTTGTTCTATCTTAAACCATGGTGCGCACATCGGAATGCCTAAGGCTTTGGCCTCGTAAGAGCGGGAAACAACGCAGCCGTCATTGTTGGAGAGAACGACAACCGGACGATTTTTCAGCCGTGGCTGAAAAACTTTTTCGCAGGAAACAAAAAAGTTGTCGCAATCTATAAGAAAATACATTTTCAGATTTTCCGAATCACCGAAGTTACGACCCCCCAAACGGAAAAGCGGTCTTTGCGGCTGAGGCAGTAGGGCGGGGTGCGACCGTCTTCGCCGAGTAAGAAAGATTTGCCCTCATGGGAGCGGAAACGACGCGCGGTCAATTCGCCGTTGAGCTCGGCAACAATGAGTTTGCGGTCAGAGGCCGGCAAAGAGCGGTCAACAACCAAGATGTCGCCGTTGAAAATGCCGGCGTTTTTGAGTGCATCTCCTTGCATTTTCATAAAATAGGTGGCGATGGGGTGGTTGACTAAAAAGCGGTTGAGGTCAAGGCTGTTTTCAACATAATCACAAGCGGGGGAACCAAATGGCATTGCAGACTCCTTATAAAATGTTCTTATTTTGTTCTTATATTATAAGTTTGTTTGCAGATTGCAACAAAAATTTGTTAGCAAAAGAATTTTTTTGCATTATATTGGGTGCAGTGTTTTGAAAAAAGGAGATTTTGAGATGCAAAAAATTATTCCGGCAAAGTTAGCCAAAGGTGATGAAATCAGAGTTATCGCGCCGGCGCGCGGAATTAAGATTATCGGAAAAGATTCTCGTGATATTGCAGCCAAGCGATTTGCCGAGCTGGGTTTAAAAGTCAGTTTTAGCAAGCATATGACCGATGATAACTGGGATATGACAGGATCTTCTCCGATTGAGGACAGAGTGGCGGATATTCATGAGGCTTTTGCTGATAAAAACGTGAAAGCGATTTTTACGATTATCGGCGGTGCAAACTCTAACCAGCTTTTGCCTTATTTGGATTATGACTTGATTAAGGCTAATCCGAAGATTTTTTGCGGTTTTTCGGATATTACGGCTTTGTTGAACGGTATTTATGCCATGACCGGCTTAGAGACTTATTCCGGTCCGCATTATAGCTCTTGCGGTATGAAGTATGGTTTTGATTATACTTTGGAAAATATGCGCAAGATGCTGATGCTTGACGGCGTTAATGAAGTTGAACCCTCTGCCGAGTGGAGCGACGATGCGTGGTTTATTGACCAAGAAAAGCGCGAATTTATCAAAAACGAAGGATATTGGAATATTCATAACGGTTCGGCAGAAGGCGTGATTGTCGGTGGTAATCTCGGAACTTTTGATTTGTTGCTCGGCACAAAATATCGTCCGGCATTTGTAAAAGATACAATCTTGTTTGTTGAAGATACGGAAGGTTCTAATTTGGTTGAGTTTGAGCGCAATTTGCAGGCGCTATTGTATCAACCCGATTTTGAAAATGTTAAGGCTTTGGTTATCGGACGCTTTCAAAAGGGTTCTCAAATCAACCGTGAACAATTAGAGTTTATCTTAAATAACAAACGTGAACTTAAAAATTTGCCGATTTTGGCGAATGTTGACTTTGGGCACAGCACACCGTTGTTGACTATTCCGGTTGGCGGAACGGCCAAAC
Organism: uncultured Alphaproteobacteria bacterium; assembly: GCA_944392155.1. GTDB lineage: Bacteria > Pseudomonadota > Alphaproteobacteria > RF32 > CAG-239 > Scatacola_A. The sequence continues at coordinate 18,570 of CALXVR010000002.1, forward strand.
TCAGCAACGGTAAATTGACCTTGAAAGATTAAATGTTAAAAAAAGCCCTCTCAAGAGAGAGGGCTTTGCTTTCCGGCTTAGAAAGAGGTGGCACAGAAGTAAGAGTAGTTTTGTGTTGGGTCTTTATGGCCTCCCCAATTAGAGCAAGTGTTACTACCATTATAGGTCTCATTACTAGTTCCTGTCCAATATTCAACATTCTCGGCAAATCCGGAAATTTTATTCTTGCAAACCGTTTGCATCTGATACAATGTTGGCAGACCCCAGGTAAGACCGGTGGATGCGTTAAGGCTGTCGCAGTATTCGATGGCTTGGGCTTGCGTACCGGAGCGGGAAGTACGGGACAAAATCCGGCCGTGTGTACCGCCGCTCTCAATTTCAAAGACGGTTCCGATAGCCACGCCCTCATCATTGGTATAAACGTCACCGACTTTATAAGTCGTCGGGGTGGTTATCGGATCTTTACCCGCCCCGCCGGCACTAAATGTTCGTATGCAGAGAGCATGAACAATATAGTGGGAAAATGTTGGTAAATCACTCCTATCACAACAGGTACTAGTTCCGTTTATGGCCGCACTTTTGTCCATACAAGCATAACCGCCACTTGTTTTCCACATACACGAAAGACTTTCTTGGTGAGATGTTCCTCCGGATTGCTTTGATGTCTCAATCTGAGGCACATTGGGAAGCTTGGCCAGTGAGGCATTGATTTTGGCCACATTGGATTTAATCAAGCCCATGTCTTCCATGGCGGCTAGTTTCCAACCGGCCGTGCCGTCCGCTGTATAACTGTTGCATTGGTCAGCGGTTTCTCCCGTAAACTGGGCAATAGACATCATCTTGCCGCTCTTGTCATAAACAATGCCGACCGGAATACGGCCTGAAATAGGTTCTGCGGAAATTGCATCCGTATAGACGTAGTCTCCGATTTCTGCAATCTTTTTACCATTCATATCCGTATATGCCGTGCAAAAATACTTGCTGTCATCAAACGGGCATTTTAGTTTGGCCAAACTTCCGCAATCTGATGCAACCTTATCATAGCCAAGCTCTTCACAAGTTGGCGGAACAACACAAGTTTGAGCTAAGACATTTCCGCTTATCATCATCCCCAAAACCCAAAGGCTGGCTCCTAGTTTCTTTTCTGAATTCTTCATCTTCTTTCTCCTTAATTTTCGTTTTTTTGACAAACGCCCATCGGAGGCATCCAATATTGCAAGGCTCCGTCACACCAATAATCTTCCAAGCTTACAGAACCAACAGCACAACCTGTAGCACAATATTTTCCAGAGCAATCTTCCAAAGTGCAGATTGCTCCTGACGGACAGGTGTCTAATGTACATTTATGTTCACAACATTCCTGACATTTCTGAAACAACTGCAAAGTTCCGCTCCAACAATCCGGTGAACCTATCTCTCCACCACAGTTGCAACTATAATATCCCTGACATTCTGCCGGTTTGCGTTTATATTTTAAGGTTCCGCAACTATTACAAGCCTCTCCATCTATTTCATATCCTATTGATGTAGCCTCACTTTGTGTGTAATCATATCCAGTACAAGAATCGCAAATACAATCTCCGAAAGATTCATCATAAGGGCACAAATTTTGTGGGTTCAGTATTTTTCCTTCTTCGCATTTGTTTTTAAAACCGCTATCGCTGCAAGCCTTTGTTTTATCTTCACGACAGTTGGCAAAGTAAGTGGAATCATAGGGACAAAAATTTTCCGGATATGTAGGCGGAGAGCAAGAAGTCAAAGAATAACCGAGGGTAGGGCAATCGGGCAAAGTAAAATCTTCCTCGCCTTTGCCAAAATCAATATTATCACCGCAGTTGCCCATTCCTAAAAAACATATACCTGCGATTTTATAAGCTTTATCCGGCTGAGCAAAAGAGACCGCAGGCTTTGTTGATGGTGTGGATGTGTATGTATGTGTGTTGATAAAGTTTGAGATAGGTTTATCCGAAACGGTTAAAGCATTAGCGTTCCAAGGGAGCGAAACAACGCTCAACAGAGCCGCGATAAAGAGATAACGAGTATCAGACATGGCACACCTCAAACAATAATCAAAAAACAAAGCCTGCGATTAAAATAAGGTATGCGTCAAAGACAGGGGAAGCCGAAAGACTTCGCACCTTAAACAACACACCTATTGAATATTAGGATACTCTGATTTGGCAAAAGAGTCAACTATTAATGAGACTACATTTATTTTTGTCTACCATTAATGAGCCTACATTTTATTTTGGATAATTTATTTTGAAAAGGTTTTCAAAGGGGTAGAAAAAAAGCCCCTCAGTGAAGAGGGGCTTTTGATTATTCGGCTTTTTTGTTTTTCCATTTGTATGTATTTTCTCGCCAGGTTTGGAAGAGAATATACAACAGAGGAATGATAATCAGACCGGCTGTCGTACCAAGCAACATTCCGTAAAATACCGGAACACCGATGGCAATTCGGCTGGCCGCGCCTGCACCTGTGGCCACAATCATTGGCAAAACGCCTAAGATGAAGGTGAAGGCCGTCATTAAGACCGCGCGGAAACGTTCTTTGGTACCAGTTGTTGCCGCTTTGATGATTGAAGAGCCTTTTTCTCTTTCTTCTTTGGAGAACTCAACAATCAAAATAGCGTTTTTGGCTGCCAAACCTACCAACAAAATCAGACCTAACTGAGCGTAAATACTCAGCGGGAGACCTGTGATGAACAAACCAACCAAAGCACCAAGCATAGCCACGGATACAGAGGTTAAAACCGGCAGAGGTGTTGACCAGCTCTCATATTGAGCAACCAAGAACAGGTAAGCAAAGGTCATCGCCAGCACAATTAAGTAGCCGATTTGTCCGCTGCTGGATTTTTCCTGATAGCTCATGCCTGACCAGTCGTAGCTGAAACCATTTGGCAGGCTTGCGGACATTTCTTCCATTGCGCCCATGGCTTGACCTGTACTGGAGGCTTGGTTTTGTACGGCCGTAATTGATGCACTCGGATATTGGTTATAACGAGTTACAACACGCGGTGCCAAAACTTTTTTCATTGAGATAACTGATTCCAGCGGAACCATCTCGCCGTTTTGGTTTTGAACATGCAGTTTTTTCAAGCTTTCCAAATCTTTACGGAACTTCCAGTCGGCCTGAATCATAACCTTGTTTACTTGTGTGCCGAAGTTAACGTCGTTAACATAGCTTGAACCCAAGTAGTTTTGCAGAACACTATAAATACTACCGATACTTACTTTCATAGCCTCAGCTTTTTCTTTATCAATCGTAATATAGTAGTTCGGGGTTTGGGCCGTATAAGTCGTATAGGCATATGAGATATTGGGGTTTTGGTTAACTTTTGCCAAAAAGCTCCTTAAAACGGCCTCAAGTTGTTGAGGATCGTCAGAGTTTAAGGCTTGCAGACGATAATCCATACCGCCACTCATACCTAAGCCCATAATTGCAGGCGGTTCAAATAATTGAATTTCTGCTTCCGGCAGGCCGGCAACTTTGGCACGAATACGGTTTAAGATGTTTGATGAATAGAGTTCATCTCCTTTACGTTCGTTCCAGGGGTGTAAAGTAATAATACCCATGGCGACGTTTTCACCGGAACCGCCAATCATACTGGCGCCAACGACGTTCATCACATTGTCTACGCCGGGTTCTTCTTTAACCAAGGGGTAAATCTTATCAACAAATTCTTGTGTGCGGTTGCGGGTTGCACCCTCAGGCAACTGAATGTTCATGAAGATAACGCCTTGGTCTTCGGACGGAATGAATGATGTTTGACTGATATGTAAGAATCCGCCTACACCGGCAAACAACATTATCATCAAAAGGAAGATAACGCTGACTTTGCGTCCGAGAAGTCCAACAATAGATGCGTAACGGTCTCTGGAGCGGTTAATGAAATGGTTGAACCAATACAAAGGACCTGATTGTGCCGGTTTGAACGGTTTCAGCAAGGTTGCGCACAAAGCCGGAGATAAGGTCAAAGCATTGATAGAAGAGAAGGCTACCGAAGTTGAAATTGCAATTGCGAATTGTTTGTAAATTTGTCCGGTAATACCACCCAAGAAACCAACCGGTACAAAGATGGCTAACAACACCAAGGTCGTGGCAATAACCGCACTTGATACTTGTTCCATAGCTTTGATGGTCGCTTCTTTTGGGGTGAGTTTTTCGTTTTCCATTAAGAACAGAACACGTTCTACAACCACGATAGCGTCGTCCACAACCAAACCGATTGCCAAGACCAAACCAAACAAGGTCATCATGTTTAAGCTGTAGCCTAAAGCCAACATAACGGCAAAGGTGGCAAACAGAGAGACCGGAATGGTTAGGGTCGGAACTAAGGTCGAACGCCAGTCTTGCAAGAAAACGTAGCAGACCAAAATAACCAATGCAAAAGTCAAAATTAAAGTGAAAACAACTTCTTCAATGGATGCTTTAATGTAGCCTGTAGAGTCATAACCAATGGTGTAGATGATGTCTTCAGGAAAACGTTGAGCCAAACGCTCCATTTCGGCTTTTACGCCGGCCATGGCATCAAGTGCGTTTGCTCCCGCCAACTGGTTGATGGCGATGGCGACGTTCGGAGCTCCGTTGAATTTTGATGTCGCGTGGTAGTTTTCTTCACCGATTTCTACGCGTGCAATATCTTTAAGGTAAACCAAACCACCTTGTTCAGCCGTGCGGACAATGATGTTTTTGAAGTCTTCAACTTCATTAATACGTCCTTGAGTTTGCAAGGTGTAAACCATTTGTTGGGTGCCGTCTCCGGGGATGCCGCCAATGCTACCCAAGGAAGGTTGGTAGTTTTGACCTTCAATGGCTGCCTTAATAGTATCTACCGGAATGTTTAATGCCGTGATTTTGTCTGCATCCAACCATACACGCATACTTAACTTTGAAGAGTAAACGTTTACTTCACCAACACCGGATACACGGCTTAGGCTATCTTTGATGTTGTTTTGAACATAGTCAGCCAACTCTAGTTGCGAATAAGTGTTGTTCGGTGAGAGCAAGCTGATGAAGCCTAAGATGTTTGAAGAACGGCTCTTAACCGTTAGACCTTGTCGAGTTACGTCTGACGGGAGCTTGGATTGGGCTTGTTGGATACGGTTTTGTACCTTAACTTGCGCCATATCTCGGTCAACGCCGACTTTGAAGGTTACGGTTAATTGGTATGAGGAGTTTTCTGAAGATGAGCTCATGTATAACATGTCTTCAACACCGTTGATTTCTTCTTCCAACGGAATACCGACGGTTTTGGCAATAACCTCTGCGCTGGCTCCCGGATAAGAAGCAGAAACAACGATTTCCGGAGGTGTGATTTCCGGATACAAGGCAATCGGCAAAGAAAATACCGAAATGATACCCGCAAGAGTTAATACGATGGAGATAACCATCGCAAAGCGCGGGCGCTCAATGAAAATACGGGAAAACATTGTTTATTTGCCCTCCACAGTAACTTTTTCTGAATTGTTGGCAATCTCACCAACTTGAACTTTTTGGCCGTTGCTTACTTTTTGCAAGCCTTGGATGATGACACGTTCATCGGCTTTTAAGCCATCTAACACAATTTGCTTATCTTCCAAGGTGTCTCCCATAACAACGCGTCTTTCATAGGCAATGTTGTCGTCACCTACAACCATAACATAGTTACCATGTTTGTCTTGAGCAACTGAGGCTTGCGGTACCAGAATAGCCATTTTATCTTCTTTATTACCCAAACGGATGTCTACATAGTTGCCGGGGATTAAAAGATTGTCTTTGTTGTTGTATTCAGCATAGACCGCGATGGTGGCTGTGTCTGAGTTGATTTCGTTGTCATTAAAACGAGATTTTAGGTGATTAACCAAGACTTTGCCGTTTGGCAAAACAATCTCTGTTTTAATAGAATCGCTGCCTTGAGACATGCGTTGTTCACGCATATTCAAGAAATCCTTATCGGCAACGGAAAAGGCAACACGAATCGGGTCTACTTGTACAATACGTGCCAAGTTTTGGGTTGTGGAGTTAACATAGTTACCTTCCGTTACCAAAGCTTTACCGATATAACCGGTTATCGGAGCCTTGATTTCGGTATAACCCATATCAATTTTGGCCAGTTCCAGATTTGCTTCAGCTTGAGCAACGGCGGCTTTGGCTTGCAGGTAGTTGCTCTCAGATGTATCCAAAGTGGCTTTGGAGGCATAGTTTTGACTGCTTAATGATTTTTGACGTTTGTAGTCTCTCTCGGCTCTGACCAGGTTAGCCTTTGCGCTGTCTAATTCTGCTTCACGCAGTTCAACAGTTGCCATATAGCGCTTTTGTTCAATGACAAACAAAATGTCTCCTTCGTTGACTAAAGAACCCTCTTGGAACAATACTTTTTCTACATAGCCGGTAACTTGCGGGCGTAAGTCAACAGATTTAATAGCTTCAACATGACCGATATAGCTTCTCTTGGGAGAGATATTTTGTTGTTGAACTTTTTGAACCAGCACATATGGGTCGCCGCCACCGGCTCCCATCATGGGCATTTGAGGTGTCAGACGGCTTTTTAAAAACCAGCCTGCACCAACGCATAAAAGCAAAATTGCAGTTTGTTTTAGAATTTTTCTATTACTTACTTTACCTAGTTTCATTGTCTGACCTTTCGTCTTTTAGAGCTTTTATTATTAAGTCAAATCCGTTTAAAAAGAGTTTAGGAAAATCAACCCATGATTTTCTGCAAATGGCATAAGAAAGCATTCCTTGCCATAGGCTGAAGATGCATACAGCTGTTTCATTAATGTTTATTTTTTCAGAAATTTCGCCGCTTTTTTGAGAGTTGGTTAATGCTTGAGTTATAATGTTTATCGGAAAGTCGCGAATCTCTTTGACAGCGGAACCGATATGTAAAAACAAGGATTCAGACCACTCCATTTGAAACAGCATAAAAAATAAAAACTTGCGATAATTGGGAACATCTCGCACAATTTCTGCCAAGCACTTAAAATGTGTACGCAAATCTGCCAGATTGTTTACTTCCGGGATCTTTTCGGTTATGGCGTTGTTTGTGCGATTGAATGCTTCGGTTATAAGAGCCGTGATGATGTCTGGTTTGTTGCGAAAATGCCAATATACAGCTCCCTTGGTTAGGTTGATGCGCTTGGCGATCTCGTCAAATGTGGTTTTGGAGTAGCCTTTTTCGCAAAAAATATCTAATGCAGAATATAAGATATCCTGCCTTGTTTGCTCGGCTTCTTCTTTGGTTCTTCTTGGCATAGTACCTCTATTATATTCAAATTACATATATACTTTCCGGTAGGTATGTATAATAAATCGTTAATTTTTGCAAGTTTTTTTTGATAAAAAATTTGCACTTGTTAATTTTTTTTGCAAGAGGCAAAAATATCTAAGTTTGGGTTGTAAATGTTGGTTTTTATGCCAGCAAGACCTAAAGCCGAATGGAACAAGTTATCATGAGAGTGAGGTTTTTTTGCGGCTTTTTTTAGGCAGGCAATATCGACGCCGAAAGCTTTTGCCGAATCTTGAGGAAGCCAGATAAGCATCGGAATATCTTTTTGATAATCCGGTGCCGTATCATAAGGTTGGGCATGTAGATAGATGCCTTTTTCGCCCAGAGATTCTCCGTGATCTGAGGCATAAATCAGCGCAACATTATATTCATCTGAGAGTTTGTTTAATTCATCCATAATCTTACTCAAGAATATGCTGGTATAGTAAACCGTATTATCATAAACATTAATGAGCTCTTCTTTGGTGCAACTGCTTAAGTTTTCGGTTGTGCAGACAGGCGACCATTGTTCTGTTTCTTTGGGATAATGTTCAAAGTATGCAGGACCATGGCTGCCGGTTTGGTGCATGACAACAAAAGTGTTTTCCTTGTTTTGTTGTATTTTTTCAGCAAAATTTCTAAGCAAAATTTCATCGAGGCAAGTTTTCTTGGTGCAAAAATCTTCAATTTCTACTCTGTCGCAATTGTTTTTGCAGCCGGTATTATTTTCACGCCACAAAACTTTGTATCCGCTTTTATCTAATATATCCAGCATGTTTTCAGTGTATTCTTCCGTGCCGATTTTGAAATCTTTACGCTCATAGGGAGAAAACATGCAGGGGAGAGCAACGGCGGTTGATGTTCCGCAAGCTGTGGCATCTGAGTAATAAACAATATCTGACAAATGTTTATTGAGCGGCGCATTGGTCGGACGCTCATAACCACCTAAAGAAAAATTTGCGGCGCGCGCTGTTTCCCCAACAACAAAAACGAATAAGTTTTTCTTTTCGTTGGTCCAATACTTATCTAATTTGGCATCGGGCGCAACAACGACAAAAGGATGATTTGATTTGCGGCGCATTTTTGCAACGGATAGACCGGCTCCGATGTAGTTTACGGGAGATAAATAATATTTTGTATCTCTGTGATTGTGAAAAACATCATCTGTAGTTTGGTAGCCGCTTAGCATAATTATTCCGCAAAGAATCGCTGCACTGAGAATTATTTTGACGGCGCTGATAAATTCAGATTTAAAGTTTCCGTAATTTATTTGGGTTTTGAATATCAGGCAGCTCGGAAGTATGCCGAACAGAAGAAAGTAAATCAGCATTCTGAAACTGAGCAAATCTTGAACCTCATAAACGTCTGTCTGGATTACATTTAAGAGCATTACTTTATCAATTGGGGTGTTGTAGCTAACCATGAAATATAGGACAAAAGAGTTAATGATACACAACAGTATGCTTAGAGGTTTGGCGCTATATTTGTTAAATAGTAAAGTAGTGCTTATGCAAAATAGTAAAAATACACAAAGCAGACCACAAATGATGAATAACACAGAAGGTTTAATCATCCAGAGTTTTTGGGCAAAGGGAATATTGTATGCGAGAAGTAGAAATCCCGAAAATATAAAGTTAAATTTTGTTCCGGAAAGGTTAAACCATGCGGCTTTTGATTTTAGTCCATTGAACATTAGTCGTCTCTCTTTTGGTTTTTAGAAAAGTTCACCTTGATGATTGTCGTTTAAAACGGATAGAGCCTCTTTAACAATGGGGATACTTATGGCTCTTTTCCTTGCTAAAGAAATGTTGTCAATTTCTTCAACTAACTTACGCGCATAAGCGTAAGAGCGTTGCATATTTGCGATGATATAATTTAGGACCTCTTGGGAAATAATAACCTGACGATCTGTAAATAATTTGACTATCAGAGCTTGTAAAAGTTCATCGTCGGGTTCCTTGATTTCAATAGAGGGAATGATGTTTAATCTTGAACGTAAGTCGGGCAGAGGGATATTCAGTCTTGCCGGAGCGACTTCCGAGGTAAATAAAATAAAACCATTTTCGTTTCTATATTGATTGTATAAATGGAACATTGCCTCATAATTGATGTTGTCGTTTAAGTCCTCAACAATCAGGCAAGGATGTTGTTCAAACAGGCGTAGAGTTTCGGGCTTGACATCAGAAGCTCTAACTTGCGGTATTTTATACGGAAAATGGGTCTTAACCGAAACATTGTCGGCAAACATATGAGCCAAATGGGTTTTGCCGCAACCTTCAGGTCCATACAAACAGATGGCAAAAAACGGCCAATTCGGCCAGCTTTCCACATAAGAAAAAGCTTCGGCGTTGCAAGAGGCTACCATAAAATCCTCTTTGCCGAGGTATGGTTGATGCTCAAAGCTGAAAGATAACTGTTCTATGTTCGTGTTCTTATTCATACAAATCCATATATCAGTTTTTACTTAAGACATCAAAAACTTTTTTAGTTAAGTCACCAAGACTGAAGGGTTTGGCTAAAAAGTCGAAGTCTTGGGAGCCGGCTAATTCTCTCCTGGCGATTTCTTCAGAATAACCAGATGCCAATATAATTTTTATGTTTGGAATCTGTTCTCGGACTTTTCCTGCCAATTCGGCGCCGTTCATTCCGGGCATAACCATATCGGTTATTAAGAGACCAAAGTTTTTGTCTTGCGCCAATTGTTCTAACGCATTCTCTGCCGAATTGCAAGCGACAACCTCAAATCCTTTTTTCTTTAAGGCTCTGACGCCAAAGGAACGAACAGAATCTTCGTCTTCCACAAACAAAATTCGCGTTGAAGATGCATTAGGATTTTCTTTTACGCCTCTGTCTATTGCGGAGACATTTAGACCAAAAATGAGTTTTTGATTGACGGCGACGGGAGATGATATTCTTTCTTGTACGGTAATGATGGGGGAGCCGTCTTTGGCTACAATATTTTCTGTTTGCGGCAGCTGTTTCTCTTCATCTTCTTCTGCCAGAGATTCAAAACGCGGCAGATGAATGGAGAAGGTTGTTCCGACACCGACTTTGCTGTCGACTTTGATAAAGCCTTCGGTTTGACGAACAATACCATAGACCATGGCTAAGCCTAATCCGGTTCCTGAGCCTACGACATTTTGTTTTGTTGAGAAGAAAGGTTCAAAAATGCGGGTTAGATTTTCCGGTGGAATACCGCAGCCCGTGTCTTTAACATCTATAACCACAAACTCTCCGGGTTTTATGGTGTCTGCTCCGAATTGATATGGTTCATTGAGGCTTTCGACATGAGTAGCGATGCTTAATCTTCCGTTACCGTTCATGGCATCTTTGGCGTTGACGGCCAAATTGATAATAACTTGTGAAAATTGGACAGGGTCTACTCTTATGTAGCCCAAATCCGCTCCGTGGTAAAATTCCAAGACAATTTGTTCGCCTAAGATGCGTTTAAGCATATGGCTTAATTCAACGAAGTTTTCCGTGACATCTATTAGCTTTGGTTTGAGCGGTTGTTTGCGTGAAAATGCTAAAAGTTGACGGACCAAGCCAGCGGCTCGATTGGCATTTTGTTTGATTTGGATTAAATCCGTAAATGAAGGGTCGCCTACACCGTGTCTTTGTAGCAGCAAATCGCAGAAGCCTATCATGGCGGTTAAGAGGTTGTTGAAGTCGTGAGCGACACCTCCGGCAAGTTGTCCCATGGCTTGCATTTTTTGAGCTTGAGCAAATTGCATTTCCAAAGTTTTTTGTTTGGTTGCATCAATCATATACAGAACAATGCCATCTATCTCGCTAATGTCGAAAGAATAGAATTTGCGCATCGGGCTGATGTAGAGCTGAATAATATGTTCTTCTTGACCTAGGTTGATATGGACATCTAAAGAATCGGATGTGGTTACGGCAGCGTAAATTGCTGCAAATTTTTTCTCTAATGCGTTTCGGTCTTCTTCTTTAATGTAGTCAAAAATGCTCCTTTGTAGGATATTTTCTTTTCCTGATTTTAAGAAGTTTTTGACTTTGGCGTTGCAATCCGTGATTCTGCCTTCTTTGTTGATAAAGATAATTCCGACAGGAGCGGCGTTAAACAGCCAACTGATTTTATCAAGGCAAGAACTCAGTTCTTTTTTTACGTCTCTGTCTGACGGAATTCCGGCTATGGCGGCTCCTCTGATTTTGTATTCTTTATTGCTGCGGAAGCTTTCCTGAACGACAAAACATTCTGTTGTTTCTTGTGCGCTATTTATAAAATATTGTCGTCCTGACCAAGTTGTGTTTTGCGGAGCGTCCTGATTTTCTGCAAGGTATTTGCGGAAGTCCGTGCCAATTATGTCTTCTCTGGGCTTGCCGGCCAGATTAGCAAAGGCATGGTTGGCATATTCAATTTCAAAATCTTTGGTACAGGTATAAAGTCCGACAGGGAGGTAGTCTAGAAAATCGTGTAGATTTTGGCGCTCTTCCTGAAAAATGCGTTCCATGTTTTTCGTAGCTGTAATATCTTGGAAGTTCCAATATAAATAGGTATCTTTTTTTATGGCCTTGATAGAGAAGGGGCCTTCAAAAATATCGGCTTTTTTTAGAAATATTGGTTTAACAGAAATGTCAAACCATTCTTCCTCGGCAAAGACTTTATCTGTTTCGTGGTGAAGGTTGAGACCGAGAGTAACTCTTTCTGATGCTAAATTATGGCAAGCGGTTTGTAAGCGATAGAAAGCCGCTTTATTATTACGGTTTTCACTGAGTTGCTTTTCTAAATAATCCAGAATCGGTTCGTTTTTTAGAAGTTCTTTGGCAACATCGTTTTGTATGACCGGCTCTCCGTTTGCGTTATCTATGCGACGGGCCTTGAAGTCGTTTTTTATTATTTCATTGGCAAAGCCGCCGTAACTGATGGCTTCTTCTCCGGCTTGGAGTGTTTTGAGTGTCAGTGCTATGCATAAAATGCTTAAAATAAGCATGCAAATGACCGAATATATGTAATATTCGGGGTAAAGCATAAACAAAATTATTGATATGCTTAGGATTATTAAAGTATAGGCCAGCTGCAATAGTCTTTTTTGCAGAAGTTTATCTGGTCTGTGGGTTTTTAAGCTGCATAACATATCCAATTACCTCGGCTACGGCCTTGAAATGTTCGGCCGGAATTGACTGATCCAGTTCTACTGATGCGAATAATGCACGCGCCAGCGGTGGATTTTCTACAATCGGGATTTCGTGTTCTTCGGCTATTTCGCGAATGCGTAGAGCCAGATTGTCCAAACCTTTGGCAACAACCACCGGAGCATCCATTGTTTCCATTTTATATTCTAGTGCAACGGCATAGTGCGTCGGGTTGACGATAACTACATCGGCACGAGGAACGGCATCCATCATGCGGTGACGGGCTCTTTCCATACGAACTTGTCGGATGCGCGATTTGACCAAGGGGTCACCTTCCATTTGTTTATATTCGTCTTTGACTTCTTGCTTGGTCATTCGTAGTTTTTTCAAATGTTGGTATTTTTGGTAAGCATAGTCGGCAACAGCAATAACAAAAACAGCTATAACTACGGTGAAAATTAGGACGACGACGACTTTGTGAATGAAAGATAAAATAGCCATAACATCCATTTCAGGCATTAGGTTTACTTTTTCTAAATAAGGTCTTAAAACCAGAACCCCGATAAAAGCAATAACCGTAATTTTAATGATGCCTTTTAAGCTTTCTACGATTTTTTTCATATTAATAAATTGGGTGAGTGCCGCAAAAATATTGAGTTTGTTCCAATTGGGTTCAAGTTTTTTCGGGGCATAAACAAAGCCTGTTTGTGCGACACTTGCGAAGATTCCCAAAAGCATAAATATGGCAAAAGGGATTCCTAAGATTTTGATAAGGGCCATAACACATTCATACATTAATAAACGAAGATGTCTGCCGTCTGTGGGAATGGCTTCAGGTGTTTCTATAAAACGCAGTGAAAAAATATAAAACCATTTGAACATTAGGGGTAATATCAGCCATATTACAAAAAGCATACCAATAAGCATAATGAAGCTTTTGGCATCTTGAGAGATGGCAATGTCGCCTTCTTCTTTGGCTTTGCTGATTTTTCGTTCCGACGGTTCTTCTGTCTTTGAGGATTCATCATCATCTTCGGCTATCATTTTTTAGCTCCCTGATGTAAATTTAATAAGACCGTCTTCATAGTATTTGGTGAACCAAAGAATCATTATTGGGGTTGTTAAAAATAATAAGCCCAAACCCAAGTAGATTTGCAACGGTAAGGATAAAAAGAATATGTTTAATTGCGGCATTAGTCTTGAAACCAAGCCCATGCCGACATAAAAAACAATTGAGAAAGCAATAAAAGGAGAGGCGATTTTAAAACCGATGATGAAACTTTTGTTGACTGTTTGGCTTAAAAAATCAGAGAAATCCGCAACAGGTAATGCGGCGCCGACCGGAAAAAGTTTATAACTATCAATGACGGCAGAAAGCATTAAGTGGTGCAGGTCCGTGACAAAAATGATGGTTAAGGCTATCAGGCTTAAAAAGGTTTCTATGACGATGCTTTGGTTTTGAAAGGTGGGGTCGAAGCTTTGTGCGTTTGAAAAGCTGATTGCTTGTCCGGCAAAGTTTCCGATCAAACTTAGGGCTGAGTACATTATCTGCATGTATATTCCCATAAATACACCATAGATGATTTCAAACAATGCAATACGCAAAAATTCTAAAAAGTCTGTCGGTGCGGGGGGGAGATAACCACTTAAAAACGGGACTAAAACAACAGTCACTGCCAAGGCTATGGAAAGTCTTTGTCTTTCCGTAACGTAAGAGACCGCAAAGCCCGGCATTGCAACCATCGCCGAGCCTATTCTCAAAAAGACAAATATAAACTGGTATATTTCCAAGTTAAGCAGTTGAGTCATTTGTATCATCCACCGTTTACTATTTTATCAAATAAGGTTTCAGATAACATACGCATTTGATTGAGCATAAAAGGAAATAGCAAAATCAGGGTGAAAAAGACACCTAATATTTTTGGAACAAAGGCTAAAGTCATTTCCTGAATTTGGGTCAGAGCTTGGAAAATACCGATAATTAAACCAATGAACAAGGCAACCAGCAATGCGGGAGAAACTACTTTAATCAGCGTGAAAACGGCTTCACGGGATATGTCTAAAACTTCTATTTCGTTCATTTGTTACTCCAGCGGGGTTTGTTTTTCAAAATAGGTGTGGTTTTCGATACCGGTAAGGAAAGCGCCGTCATAGCCGCTTTCAACAATTCCTTTAAAATATAATCCGTTCAGGTGACGCCAGGTGTTGTTCCAATACTGGGTTATAACGGCATTCTTATCTGTGAAAGAAGCTCTGGCAAGCCATGGAGTTTTTTCTATTTCCCAATCATCTTGCCAGTAGTAGTCATCTTGGTCAGCTTCGCTGACGTTTATCTTTGCAAAGATGAGCCTCTTAGCTCCGTTCTTTTTGAATTTTAGGCTTTCTACATCTTCTTTGCTATAAGGTTTTTCGTGATGAAAAAACGGATCTATGACAACAATGTCATAATTCGAATCTCTGATATCTTGTAAGAATCGTTCTTTTTCTTTGTATAGACTATCATCAATAAGCAAGGAGATGTTTTCAGCATCTGCTACTTTGAAAATGTTTTTTGCATTTTCATTAATAATCGGTTGTTTCTTTATTTTTTTGAAAGCAGCATCAGGTTTGATGAATGCATAGAGCAGGTAGTTTAGTCCCGTTGCGTTCATTGCGGCTTCGTCAAAAGCAGCTTCGGTTTTGCAATGATCTATGGATATGAGTTTAAGATTATGTTTTTTTATGTGTTCATTGAGGACATGTTTGCCGCAAAAACGATTATTGATGGCCAGACCACTTATGCTCTTTCCATATTTTTCGGAAGATAAAGAGTAGTCTTTTTCTGGTGTGGTTTGTTTTAGATGAACCAGAAAAACAGGATCATCCGCATTTAAGCCTTTTTTGCGAGCCTCGTTGTAGCCGTCTAGATGATATTCCCATAAGCTTTTGTGCAAAAGCTCTTCGCCCTCATGTGCTATAAGCTCAAAGTTTTTGTTTTCGGCTTTGGCAAATTCTGCCAGGGCGATGATGTTTTCTCTCATCGCTTCACGATAGTTGATAATAGTTTTGGGGGCAACTTTGAAGTCTAAAATTTGCTCTTCATAAGTATAAGGGTTGGCAAAAGTAAAACCGTATAAACCATCAGCCGCACTTGCCGAAGTGGCAAGTGCGTTGATTGAAATGGTTAATATGAGTTTTTTAAGTAATGACATCTGGTTGTTGTTTCCCTGTACGAGAACCTATTTCTGCAATTTCTGCTGCAATTTTGGCAATGTCTTTGAGCATTGTCAAGGGCTCTTCGTCTAAGTGATTTTGTTCGAACTTTTCCATATAAACACGCAAGGTTGCGCCACTGGTGCCTGTTCCGGACAAACGATAGACGATACGAGAACCATCAGCAAATTTTACAACCAAACCATTCTTGGTAGATGAGCCGTCTACCGGATCATTGTAGATGAACGGTGCTGCGTCGCTGACTTCATATTCGCCAAATTTTTTGCCGTTGAGCGAAGGTAATTTGGTTTCTAAATCTGCCATGAGTTTGTCGGCAACGGCTTTGTCAATGCCTTCAAAGTCAAAGCGGATATAGTAGCTGCGACCATATTTTTTCCAATGTTCTTTTGTAATTTCTTCAACGGATTTTCCTGTGGCGGCAATAATGCTCAGCCAGAACAGAATCGCCCAGATGCCGTCTTTTTCACGAATGTGGCTGGAACCGGTACCGAAGCTTTCTTCGCCGCAGAAGGTGATGCGCTTGGAATCCATCAGGTTTACAAAATATTTCCAGCCGGTCGGAACTTCGTAACAGTCCATACCCAAAGCTTTTGCCGTGCGGCAAACCGCTGTCGAAGTGGCTGCGGATTTTGCAACACCGTAAATGCCGTTTTTGTAAGCAGGAATCAGTTTGTAATTGTCTGTTAAGATAGACAAGCTGTCTGACGGAGATACAAAAAACTTTTTACCCAAAATCATGTTACGGTCACCGTCGCCGTCGTTGGCACAGCCGAAGTCCGGAGCGTTGTCACCATACATAATGCCTATCAGCTCTTTGGCATAAACCATATTCGGGTCTGGATGCAAACCGCCAAAATCCGGTTTCGGCGTGGCATTGATAACAGATCCCGGAGCAGCCCCAAGAATCTCTTCAAAAATGCGTTTGCCATAAGGTCCGGTAACGGCATTCATGGCATCGAATTTCATGGTAAAGCCGGATTTGAATAGTTTTTTCAAAGCTTCAAAGTCAAAAATACCTTCCAGCATTTCGACATAATCTTTAATTGGGTCTATGACTTCGATGGTCATATTTTCCAATTTTTGTGTGCCAATTTGGCTGATGTCAACATCCGGGGCATCAAGAATCTGATATTCGCTGATGCTTTGAGAATTTTTATAGATAGCATCTGTAATGGAAGTCGGAACTTGTCCGCCTGTTTCGTCGGAATATTTGACACCGAAGTCGTTATCTATACCGCCGGGGTTGTGTGAAGCGGAAAAAATGAATGCTCCGTTGGTTTTGTTTTTAAGTAAAACATTTGAGCCGGCCGGAGTTGACATGTATCCGTTTTGACCGATAATGAGCTTTGCAACGCCGTTGGCAGCTGCCATCTTAATGAATTTTTGTATTGCAACGTCATTAAAATAACGACCATCACCGCCAACTACGTAAGTTTTGCCTTTGACGCCGCCGATGGTGTTGAAAATAGTTTGAATAAAGTTTTCAAAATAGTTAGGCTGCATCATAACTTTGGTTTTTTTACGCAGACCGCCCGTACCCATTTTTTGGTCGGTATAAGGGGTAGTAGAAACTGTTTTTATCATTCTCTCTCCTTGTTGTGGGTTTAATTTTAATGCCCAGAGTTTAGCACTCTGAGCATTAAACTCAAGTCTAACACGAAGTTATCAGCCGTTATTTTGAGAAGAGAATTTCTCTTAGGTTTACAACAAGCTCCGAAAGATACGGAAGATCGGAATTTTGGTCGGCAAAATTTTGCAAAAGCTCAAGGCGCTTGCTAAGATATGGATTATCATTGTCCGTACCGGTCGGTAATCCCAGTAAGCGCAAGGCTTCGGTTCTTGAGTAGGGGCGGTTGAGCAAAGAATCGTTTTTTTGTTGTTTTTTCAGTCTGTTTTGTAAGTCGCGCAGGAAAAAACCTTTATGAGGGTTGGCAAGACATTTGTATAGTAGCTTGTAATAGCATAATAAACAAAAAATAAAGATTATGGCGGCCAGTGGTAAAATTTTATATTGTGCCGGTGATGTCAGGGCGGCAAATCCCATATAGAATGCGAATCCCCACAAAATATTATAGTTTAGCTGTGAGGGTATAAAAAAGTTGCGTTGTCGGATTTTGTTCGGAGTAAAGCGATTAAAAAAGCTGTTGAGAATGTAGCCGCAAGCTGCCACAAACATCAATAGGCTTAATTCCTTCATTTTATTCTCCTATTCGGGACAGATGAACTCCGCCAGAGCACGAATTTCTCTTTTGGCTGCAATATGCGAAACACTCATTTTTAGGCGAAGATCCGGATGTTGCATGTCAAGTACGGTAAGGCCTTCCAAGAACAGTTCGCGATAAATAACTCTGTCTTTGATGGTTTCGGCCAGACGAAAGCCATAAAGCTTGGACATTTTTTCCAGATATTGAAATACGACTTGTTTGTTTTTGGAGTTGTATGATGACAGCTTATTGCCGACAACAATCCAATTTAAGTAAGGTTTTCCCAGAGAAGCCAAATATTTTTTTACTTCCCAGATGTAGTTGGCATAATGTCCGGGTTGACCTATTTTTTCATTTTCGAAGTCGATGTCTGCCAAAACATTTAAATCAACCAAGCTATCAGATATCGGTGTGATTAGTGTGTCTGCAAAACGGTGTGCTTCTTCAAAAAGATAGTTTTTTGTTCCGGGCGTGTCAATAATGATAGCGTCGTAATTATTTTGTAGTTTTGAAATTTGGGTGCGGATATTAGCTCTGTCTGCCGGAATCAGACTATAATCTTCTTGAGGAGAAAACCTGTAATGGATCGGAATCGGCAGCGATATTTTATGATGAGCACAAAAGTTTTCTCTATTTTCAAGATATTTGGACAGAGTTCCTTGGCGTCCATCCATGTCTATAGTGGCGACAGAAAATCCTTCTTGTAATAGTTTGATGGCTAAATGCATGGAAATAGTTGATTTTCCCGTGCCGCCTTTTTCGTTACTAATGACGATGATATGTGCTTTTTTTTCAATAGGGTCGTTCATGGGTTGTTACTGTTGTTGGTATTGGTTTTGAGCTAAAATAAGTTGTTCGTTATCTTTTTGTGCTACAACTATACAAGACTTGTTTGATTTTTTCAAACTCTTGCATGCGGCATCTGCTTCTCTTTTTTCAAAACCGATGATTTTTGAGCGATAGATAATGGCCGCCCCTGTGGAAATTGGTTCAATATGTATTTCTTTATTGGCAAGAGTGCGAGATTTTTGTTTAACTTCCAAAGCATAGTTGCGTGCTTTTGCGTAGTTTGAAAAAGCGCCAATTTGAATATCCCAGTTCTGCTCTTGGGGAATTGTCGGCATGGTCGAAGCCACTTGCGTTTTTCCCTCTGTTTCAAGCTTTTTTTCTTCCAGGTTGGCATACATGTTAGCAGAATTTACCTTATCATTTAAGGCTAATTTGCTTAAACCTTTGTTCATCATCTGAACAACTTTTTTATCGCGCTCTTTGGCTGTGTTATGCCCCATGGTTACGGCAATGACGCGATGTCCGTCTCTTTCCGCAGAAGTGATGATGTTGAAGCCGGCGGCATTGGTAAATCCGGTTTTTAAGCCATCAGCTCCTTCAAATTTCTTGAGTACATGATTGTGTGTATAAATTGTTTTGCCTTGATAGGTGAATTTGGTTTCGGAAAACCATTTGTAATATTGTGGAAAATGGTGATACATGGCGGCAGCTAATAAAGCCATATCTCTAGCTGTGGTTTTTTGTTGGCGATTGGGCAGACCGGAAGCGTTTTTGAAAGTGGTGTTTTTCATGCCCAGTTCTTTGGAAACGCGAGTCATGGTTTTGGCAAAATTTTCTTCACTGTAACCCAGACCTTCAGCTAAAACCGTGGCGCAATCATTTGCGGATTTAACAATGAGCGCCATGATGCAAGTTTTCACATCAATTGTTGAGCCTGCTTTTAATCCAAGTTTTGAAGGAGAACGGTTGGCTGCCGTACGAGAAACGGGAAGTTCATCGTCCAGCTTAATAATGCCTTTTTCCAAAGCATCAAAAGCTATGTAGAGAGTCATAACTTTTGTTAAAGAAGCCGGGTATCTTAAGGTATCAGCCCCTGATGAAGATAAAACTTCACCTGTTTGAGCATCAATCGTGATTGATGATACAGACGCATTTGCTTCGGTTGCAAAATAAAAAGCTAATCCGAAAATTAAAAATGAGCATCCGAATATGCGTGCCAAATGTCTGTTAAGACTTCTTTTCATTGCTTCTTTTATCTCTTATTCTGGAGTTGTTTAAACTCAGGTTAGCGCTAAAAAGAAAATAAATTGTTAATTTTTTATCGGTGTTTTTTAAGAATATAAAAAATTTTTTATGCTTTTTGTCTTGACTTTCATTAAGATTGTTTGTAAAAACTCATAAGTCTGATGGCGAACTTAGCTCAGTTGGTAGAGCCCCGGTTTGTGGTACCGGTTGTCGTGGGTTCGAGTCCCATAGTTCGCCCCAGTTAAAAAAGCACTCTGTTTTCAGAGTGCTTTTTTTTGTTTTTAGAACATTTTCCCAGAGTGTGTTTTTTTATATTACATTAATATCCCTTTAAATCTGAACACTAACAGGGAGGTTAGAGTAAGTTATGTCTGATTTTTTAAAGTTTGCCCGACATAGTGCTTCTTCTATGCATTTATTAATATAGTTTTGTTCGTATCCTTCCAAAGAAACGTGGTATATAATTTTATGAATTCGTTCATTGGCAGCCTGTTCGGCGGTTTCAATAGATTCAACAATTGCATTAGTGAAGGAATACATATCTACAATTTTTCCTTCGGAAACGCCTTCTAATTTAATGGTCTTGCCAAAAGCAATGCCTTTTAATTCTCCTTTTTTGTATTCTTGTGCTATGCAAGTTCGCACTTCTGAAAACGATTGTTTTGATATTCCGTGTATTCTATTGTTTATATATCTGATTCCTGAAGATATATTTATGACAGCAAAATTAGAGGGTATATTTAATTCATTCATACTAGTTATTCCTTATATTAGTCGTTTGGTTTTATGAATTTAATGTTATCTCCTGATGTATAAAAATGCTAAATTTTTTTCTCCGTAACAACAAGTATATGCCGCCATACGACAATATATGTCGTATCTAAGAACTATTTTTATGATTGAAATTTATTTATTGCTAATTAGCATAGACCAGTATGATGGACTATTTTTGAGAAGGGAATAGAATTGGAAAAGTTGAATAAGTTTTTTGTGGAGAAACTGAATGCTTTTTATGATGAGGAATTTCAAGCAGATCTTCAAAGAGATATTGATAAAGAGGATGAAAATCTGAAATGGTTGCAAGATAATCTTGGAAGACTTCTTAACGAAGCTAATGAAAAGTTGATGTCCGAATTTAAAGAAAGCTATAATAAAGTTAAGTTCAAATTTGAAGGCTTGGTTAATCCAATAGAAGATACTACTGATATATTTGTGGCACATTCGGATACTTCTCGTGAAATAAGACACACAGGAACATTAGCCTATTTCTTAAAAAATAAAGAAATTTTGAAAGCTTTTTTGCATAAATTTAATAAATATGATTTTGATAATTATATTGAAAAAGGACTGTTTAAGGTAACTTCGGAATATTGCTTACATAATAAGAAATATAACAAAGAATGCCGTTTTGATATCATCATATTTTTTGGAAGTGATAAAAATGTAAATACCTATAACAGTTCAGTCATTATTGAAGCTAAAGTTTATTCTAAAGAAAATGTCTATAAAATAAATCAAATGGAGGTAACGCAAAAGGAGCTTTATCAACAAACGATTGCAGAAAATCCAAATCTTTTTGGAAAGAATACTTGTCTATATCTTACATTAGAAAATGAAGATGATGTGACGAATAATTTTGAGAATATTATTTGGCTAGATATTCTTGCGGCTTTGCAAAAGTATATTTTACGGATAAATCAGGGTAATAAAAAATCAGCTTATTTGAGCTTTTTGCAGTTGTGGATTGGGAGCTTTCTGGGTGCAGTTTATAAATGTCCGAAGGAAAAGGACTTTACAGATAAAAAATCGTTGAAAAATAAAGATAAACTTATTGATTTTATAAACCAGTTAATAGATAGCGGAGAAGATTAATGACAGATAAGATAAGCCGTACACAGTGGTTTTATTTGCAAAACAAAGAAAATATGGATTCATTGCTTGAATTATTAGATAGCGAAGAAGAAACAGTTTTGAGTGCTGAAGATGATAAAAAAGGAAATAAACTTCTGAATAATGAAGGTTGTAAAAAAATAAAAGAGATAAAAAATAAGCTTCTGAATGATAACAAAATTTTGTTTGATGTAATATCAAAGATTGTTACTGCAGAAAAGAATCGTTTTGAGATGGTTACGCGTAAGAAAATGTTATCATATACAAATATGAATAAATTTTCTGGTCGGCTATTTGAGTATTGGGAAAATAATATACAACTCAAGTTGGAATTTGATTTAGGCGAAATAGGGGATGGTTTTGGCTATGCCCCTGCTTTATTGATAAATTTTATGATATGGACTAAGGATGAAGAGTTTCTGCAAAATTTAAATGAGCGTTTGAGTATGATTTATCAAGGTGAAAACTTTGAAAATAGTATGGTATATAATAGAGAGCGGCATAATAAAGCGGTTGATGAATATTTTCAAAATAAATCATTTGAAGAGGAAGAAGAGTATTTTGGTGATGATAATCTCTTGTATGCAGAGTTTGAATTAAAGGAAGGTTTGCCTTATGAAGATATTGAGGAATTTGTTTGTAAATTTATGGACAAATATATTAATGCCTATTGGATACAGATACGGGATATTCTGAAATCTGCTAAAATCTGCTAATTTATTGCGAATAAAATAACGCGCTAAAATGTTCCCTTATAAATATTAACATCTCGTTGTATAACGTGGGAGGTTTTTGTTTAAATTTTATCCTCAATCACAAAATATTTGCGACATTATTTGTCGTGTTTTTAAGTTATGATTAGAAAAATATGGAATATTAAATATGTTGGATGAACTTACAAATCGGATAAGGGCATTATATTTAAAGTTGGAAATTGCTAAAAATGAAAAACTTAATATTGAACTAAAACTAAGCGAGCTTGAAAGAAATATAGAAGCTCAAGAATTGGAAATTAAAAGGCTTGAAGCTGATAGAGATTTTTATACTTTAGTCTGTATGTACGAACAGTATAAAAATTATGATTTTCCAAAAGAAATAAAGGAGATTGTCATCGTAGATGGGGTACGGTTTTATGTTTCTTTAGGTTGTTGTTCAGGTTTTAAGATTTCAGAATTTACCTTTGGTGAGTTGTTAGAGTTATGGAACGGAATTTTGAATTATAATGGGAATCCGATTGTTTATTTGCAATATCGCAATGGTGGCGGTTGCATTAAGTATTGGGATTTGGCCTCTAGCACCATTAAATCGGTAAATAAGTTGTTTAAGTTAGACTATGTTAAGTATAAGAATTTTATTAGAAACAAAAATATTGGGGAAATTAAGGATATAACTAATTTTATTCAAAAGAATATATTATAATTCTAGTAGATGTTTTAATGTTTGTTGTTGCAAAAAGTGAAACTGATAGATGTGTGCTAAAAATTTAGACATTGCCGCCGTTTCAGTTAAAAAAGCACTCTGAAAACAGAGTGCTTTTTTGTTTTTAGAATGTTTTTCCGGAGTGTGTTTTTTGTGTGCGAACTCACTTTTGCATTGTTGACAATATAAAATACATGTGCTAGCATAAACATATAAACAATTAAATGAGTGTTTGAATGTTTTGCGAGGCGACAATGAAAAAGACTTTTATTTTACAAGATTTGGACTGTGCCAACTGTGCGGCTAAAATTGAAAATGCCGTTCAGCAGATTGAAGGGGTTGTTTCGGCAACGGTTTCTTTTATGACCGGAAAGTTGGTTTTGGAAGCCGAAGAAGCTCGTTTTGAAGAGATTTTGGACAAGGCGGAAAAGCTTATTGCCAAAGTTGATGATGATGTAACACTTATAAGATAGGGCTTATTTAGATGAAAAAACAGCAAAAACTTCTTTATAAAATTATTGTTTCGTCAATTTTGTTTTTCGGTGCTTTTTTCTTTTCGGCGGAGAAAGAAGTTTTTCGGCTGTTGTGTCTGGTTGCTGCCTATATTATTGTTGGTTTACCAATCTTGCTGAAGGCCATAAAAAATATTGGGCATGGGCAGGTTTTTGATGAAAACTTTTTGATGTCTTTGGCAACCATCGGTGCTTTTGCCATAGGTGAATATTCAGAAGGCGTGGCGGTGATGTTGTTTTATCAGGTTGGGGAATTGTTCCAATCTTATGCCGTGGCAAAATCTCGCAAATCTATTGCCGCTTTGATGGATATTCGTCCGGATTATGCCAATATAGAGCAAGAAGGAAAGCTTGTTAAGGTTGGTCCGGAAGAGGTTAAAGTTAATGATGTCATTGTTATTAATGCCGGTGAAAAAATACCTTTAGATGGTCAAATTATTGAAGGATATTCTTTAATTGATACTTCTGCCATTACGGGAGAATCGGTTCCGAGAGAAGCTGCTGTCGGTGATGAGATAATCAGCGGCTGTATTAATTTGAACGGCAGACTTAAGGTTAGAGTCAGCCGAATCTATGCGCAATCTACCGTTGCCAAGATTTTGGATTTGGTAGAAAATGCAAGCTCTAAAAAAGCCGTGGTAGAGAATTTTATTACGCGTTTTGCTCGTTATTATACGCCGATTGTGGTCTTTTTGGCTGTTGCCATTGCCG
The DNA here is from genome assembly GCA_944392155.1 of uncultured Alphaproteobacteria bacterium. GTDB lineage: Bacteria > Pseudomonadota > Alphaproteobacteria > RF32 > CAG-239 > Scatacola_A. The sequence continues at coordinate 42,900 of CALXVR010000002.1, forward strand.
TTTTTCCTCCTTTGTTAATAAAAGAAGCTTTGTGGAGTGATTGGTTTTATCGGGCTTTGACATTTTTAGTTATTTCTTGTCCGTGTGCTTTGGTTATTTCTGTACCTTTGAGCTTTTTCGGCGGAATCGGCGCGGCTTCTCGCCAAGGTATTTTGGTTAAAGGGAGCAATTATTTGGAAGCCCTATCCAAATCCGAAATTGTGGTTTTTGATAAAACCGGAACCTTAACCAAAGGAAGTTTTGAAGTTTGTAAAGTTAAAGGTTTGGGAATTGATGAGGCAAAATTGCTTGAGTTGGCCGCTTATGCCGGATTTGGGTCAACGCATCCTGTTTCGCAATCTATTCGTAAAGCTTATGGAAAAGAACCTGATTTTGAAAAAATATCGTCTTATGAGGAGCTCGCCGGAAGAGGTACAAAAGCCATTGTTGACGGGAAAGAAATTTTGCTTGGCAACAAACGCCTTATGGATGAGTTTAAGATTGATTTTGAGGAAGCAAAAGAAGTCGGAACAATTGTTTATGTGGCGGAAAGCGGCAAATATAAAGGATATATTCTTATTGCTGATGAGATAAAAGAAGATGCGTTGTCGGCTATAGCGGCTTTGAAAAAAGCCGGTATAAAGGAAACGGTGATGTTGACGGGCGATAATTTTGCCGTGGCTCAAAATGTGGCTGAAAAACTTGGTTTGGATAAATTTTTTGCAAATTTGTTGCCGGCTCAAAAGGTTGAGAAAGTTGAATCTTTGATGCGTGAAAAAACACCGGAAGGAAAATTGGTTTTTACGGGAGACGGAATTAATGATGCTCCGGTTTTGGCTCTTTCGGATATCGGTATTGCTATGGGTGGCGTTGGGTCTGATGCTGCTGTTGAGGCTGCGGACGTTGTGATTATGAATGACGAACCCTCAAAAATTGCACAAGCAATCAGAATCTCAAAGAAAACTTTGAGGATTGTACGACAAAATATTGTTTTTGCATTGGGTGTTAAATTTTTGGTTTTAGTTATGGGAGCTGAAGGGCTTGCCACAATGTGGGATGCCGTATTTGCCGATGTCGGTGTTTCGGTCATTGCTATTTTGAATGCTATGCGCGCACTCAAAGCCAAGTAAGGTTATAATTTATTTTGAGGACAGTTCATCTCAAAAACATCGTCAATCATTTTATGGATGAGCTTAGCTGTTTGGGTCTCGGCCAGTTTATAATAAACTTCTTTACCCGAGCGGCGGTTGATTATCAGCCCTGTTTGGCGCAAAATACGAAGGTGATGCGAAACGGCCGAAGTGCTCATTCCGACGGCGATTGCAACATTTTGGACGCAAGCTTCACAATGGGCTAACAGCCACAAAATCCGTAAGCGTGTGGGGTCGCAGAGTTGTTGAAAAATGTCTGAAGCTTTGTAAAAAGCGTCTTCACTAGGCATCTTATCCAGCAAGGGAGCAATGTTTTCGCCGTGATTATGAAGAGAATCTGTGTCAGACATTGTGTTTCTTTTCAAAAAAAATTAAGGTTAATTCTATTTGTCAGATATATAAGATTTGTATTTTCTTGTCAATGTGTCAGCGCTCGTTCTGAGGTAGGGCATGATCATAAAAAATCTTTAAAAAGGCTACAAAACTATCGCATTCTAAAATCGGGCGTAAGTTTATTCGGTCCGTGATTGTGTAAACTTTTTCTGCTTCATTATATAATAATAGATTTTCCGAAATTCGTCCGATGACAAGTTTATGAATAAAATAGTCATAACTTAAGTAGTATTCATTTACCGTAATCAGGTTAGGAAATGTGTATTCTTTTTCTTCTCGATAATGAGGCATGGTTCCGTAAAATTCTATACCATTGATTATTAGTCCGTCGCTTAGTTTTAGAAAATTGCGGTATTCGTCCGGAATGGAAGCAAATTTACGATTTGTCAGCTCCATATTAATTTTATTTAGGTTACTTTCTACAGCCGGTTCGAAAAAAGTGTTTCCGGTGATTTGGCGAAAGTGATTTAAGTAACGGCTAATCATGATAGAATTTTCCCTCAAACCAAGGTAAAAAGATTTTTTTGTGAATTCTTAAAAAATTGTTTTCAATTTGCATATCAATAATTTGGTGTATGTTATCATGATATGGATGCGTTTTTATCAAACTGAAATTTTCGAACTCAGCTAATCCTCCGAAGTCGGCAGGGATTTTGAGATGAATGTTAAAATTTTCAGGGGCAAAACCATTTTGCAAGCAAATGATATCTTCTTCTGTTAGTCCGGCTTTGAGGCATTCATTTTGTTCTGAATAGCCGATAAGTTTGAAAAAGCGAGCTCTGAGATTATAATAACGGTCAAAGGCTCTGTTCATTTCTTGCCAAGATTGAGGAGCGTATTCTTTTTCAATAATTTTGGTCTTTTGGGGAAGTCTTAAGTCTGAAATCTTTTTTTTGACGAGATTATAAACTTCTTCCGGTTCCGGGGATATTATTTTTTCGTTTTCTGGGGTGTCGGCAATTTGGATGTTTTTGATGCGGTTGCGGTAAGAGGAATAGCTCTTACCAATCAGGTCATTATAGGCAGAGAGAAGCGATGCGGAGTTTTTTTTGGTTTTCTCCGGTGAGGGAGTGTTGTTTTTTTGTTTGTTTGACCATTCCCACATCGCTGTACTCTGTCATTATTGGTTGTTTGTGGTATCCTCATCTTCCTCATCAAACTCGTCATCGCCTTCGTCTGCTTCAGGGTCGTAGTCTATGCCAAGTTTGGACAACATATCTTCATTGATATCTTCTCGCTGAGCAACAATCCAATCCGGAACATAGGGCGAGGGAGGAAGAGCAGCCAATTTTTTCATTGTGGAATCTAGGAACCAACGTGGGGAATCAGCCATAATCGGACGGTCGATGAAACCTTGCATTAAAACAACTTGCTTGAGCATAGGTAAGCTCAAAAGTTGCGTGGTGCTGATAACCGAAGTTCCCTGGAGCTGGTAAGAAACGTTTTTGGCAAATGGGTTGGCACTTTTGCCCAAAGCACCTTCGTTCTTAGAGTAAGATGTGGTTTGAACCGTTTTGTTACCAATCATTTTAGAGAAACGTTGGGCTGTTTGTTCGTTGTTTTGAGATAAGATGATTTTGCAAGCGGTTGTTGAAATAACCGTTTCCAAGTCATCCTTACCATATTTACCGGAAATTTGGCCTAAGTCTTGTCCAATCAGCAAATATGAAACTTTTTGACCACGACCAACTGCAGGTCCATCAATAATGGCTTTGAGTTTCGGCATTTGCGGAAACTCGTCCAATACGAACAAACAAGGGAAGGGTCCCATTTGACCGTCGGTCTTGTTTACAAATTTTGGCGGGTTGGCAATCAGGTAAGAGGACATTAGCTCAATGAATGTTCCCGAAATAACACCCAAGGCGCGTGCATCAACCTGGTTAACCGACAGATAAACCGAAATTGGCTTCCATTCACCCGTAATCGGGTCTTTCATACCGCGTAAGTCTTTGAACTGTAAGTCTGAGAAACTGGTACGCGAAACAACAGCCGAGTTTTTAAAAATACCAATACCGGCAAAACCTGTTGATAATACGGAGCCGCGCTCTTTATCCGGCATGGAAGATAGTTGGCTTAATTCCGTAATACAACGCGGAGAGTAGCCAAAACGTCTGGCTTCATCAACGGCTTCTTCCAACATGGTGCGCATGGGATCTGACATGGCAGCCATTTGGTCGCCTTCTTCGATACGGCGCTTAATGTCTTGCGCTTGTTTGATTTGGGCTTCGGTAATCCATTCCAAAATCATAGCTAAGCAAGATTCGTGTCCAATCCATTTTTCCGGTAATAACTGCCATGTACCAATCGGCAAATAGTTGTCTATGGTGATGTTGTCATTTCTAAGATTCTGGATGGCACGAGCCGACATCGGATCGCGCATATCCAAATAATAACCTTCCAGAACACGTTTATCTTCTTCATCCAATTTGCCTTCGTAAATGCGTCCGATGAAGTAGTCGTTGGCACGGGCGCGTTCACATTTTGAGGCAATAAAGTGGATGAAGCCTGTTAAGGCCGCACGACCGGTTTTTGACCAGTGCGGGTCTGCGCCGCCTTTAGGGTCTTCAACCAGAATATTGCACATGGAATCGACATACATGTCTCGGTCAGGTCCGGGGGCGGGTAAAGCGTTTGGCGACAGCGGATTCCAGCTTGGATAATAAACACCTTCTGCCGGATTGTCTTCCGCACCCCAGTTGATTACGAAAACAGGTCCGTCTTTGGCTCTGGCGCCGGTTGTGGAGTAGCACAATTCCGGTTTAGGGTCGTTAACGACAATACTTAGTCCATGAGAGTTAAAAATTGTCGGAATAACGACACCAACGGTTTTACCTGTTCCCGGAGGTGCGCAGCACAGGGTGGACAAGGTTTCTTTTAACATCAGCAGGCGACCTTTGTATTTGCCTACGACCATGCAAAAACCATCAAATAACCCCATCTTCTTGATATCTTTATATTCGGCAATGCGCGCAGAGCCATGAATGTTTGATTGAAAACGATAGGGGTTTGTTGCCGCGCCTATGATTAGACCGGCAGGAAGAGATATTATTGGTAAAATGGGCAACCATAAACTAACAGAGAAACTTCCGTGGTATGCCGAAAGCTGGCGAAACCAGTTCCAGTAGCGTGAAAAAAGATAGGAGGGGTTATTGAAAACCGTTGAGATAAATTTGCCGACATCATTAAGAGAATCTTTAGATATACCTGTACCTATCAGATATCCTAAGGGCATGGAAATAATTGCCAGAGCTATTGTTACTATAAGTGTGATGACTACGGTCATGACCATCCATTGGACGGCATGATCATATTCTTCCCATTCTTCACCTCTTTTTTGTAATGCCATTTTTTCTTTATACCTATTTTTTTTTATGTTGTTATGCGATGCTTCGAATAAGTTTCTTTATTTTTTCAAATTTTTCTTTTTCAATGTGAGCCGATGCTTCTTCCAAGGTCTTTGAGAACAACTTTAGTTCTTTTGGTGTGCCTCTGTCAATTCTGGTTACGGATATGTTCAAATCATCCCAGGTTTCAAACATATCTTCCGCGTTGATAATATTGCCGATTTGGACAACGACAAAAGCTTTAATATCAAAATTCATATCAGATTCTGATAGTTTGTCGGCTAATACTTTGCGAGCAATATCAACTTTTCTGACGGGAGAGATGCGGTGGCTGCTTTCCGAAAACCACAAAGGTTCTTCATCGTTGAAACGTTCTTCATCGGCAAGCCAGTCTCCAGGTTCCTTGTCTAATAAGCAAAGGACAATTTGTTTATCTGAAACACCGATGAAGTCGATGACGCTGTTTTTGATTGTGGCGGTTGTTATGACCTCATAGCCTTTTTGTTTTAGAACATCAAGACTGGAGTTTCCTGCGGAACGTGTTTGCGGAGCCGGTGCTGCATTGTTTTTAGCAGGAGGAGTTTTTTTGTCGCGATTGTTTTCGCGATTTTTATTTTTGTTTTGAGGTGTTTTGCTATTATTTTCTGCCGGTTTTTCCTCTTTTTGCGGTTCGGCCGGTTTTTCATCATTGAACGTCTTGTCAAAGGAGTCAAAGTCAAAATCAAAATCGTCATCCGCATCATCATCAAACTTAAATAGATTGTGTTCAAAGGTTGCCGGGGCTGCCGGTTCATCTTTTTTGATTGGAGCAGGTTTGCTTGGAGCTACGGGCTTGGCAGCATTGCTTAGTATTGACGGACGTACGGGGTCGTTATAATCCGTAATGGGAGCACGTGTTCCGCGAGGACGAATTTCTTTATATGATTTTTTCTTTTTTATATTTGGGCCTGTCGCTGTTTTGGCAATGATTTTAACGGGTTTGTAAAATAAATTGCGAAAGGCTTTTATCGGGAAAGTTATAATATTTAAAAATATTTTACCCCAAGGAATTAAGCTTAGAGCAGCCCAACCCGTCAGCCATAGAGGGATAAAAGTAAGGATAATGAGCACAAAGGCCCATTCTTTGGGGTCATCAATGACCCAGCCGTCATTCCATTTGTTCCAAGCATAGAGCCAGTGGTCGTTGTTGAAAATGTCAAAACGCCAGTTTCGGAGCATAATGACCCTTATGCCTTCCAGAAAAAAGATACTCCAGAAGCATCCGACAAAAATGATTCTTGTTAAGATGAGTAAGGGTTTCAAGTTGTTCTCCAATTTTTATCTGCTTGGAGCAGATTATTCCGTATATTACGAATATTACTCCGTAATTAGTTAAAAAGTGTTTAGTAATTTTATTTTTGCTCGGAAGCAGATATTTTCTCATGAATTGATTGTCGGATTTTTCCTGTTTCTTTTTCACGAGGTTTTGTGCTTTCTTTTAGTCTTTTTTCTATTATCTCTTCCATATTGGGTTTGTTTTTGGTTGTTCCCATATTTTTTAGAACAATGCGTTTGGTATTTTCGCCGTATTTTTTTATCATACGGTTATTGTACCAAGTTATCGGGAACAGCAATACTTTGATAAAATTTACTCGATAAAAATATCTCCAGCCCCAGAACCATAGAGGGATAAGTGAAAGAAGCATAAATATAAAAATATAGTCTTTGCCTGTTTTTATTTTGCCTCCGCTTTCCCAAAAAGCGTCTATAACCTGCCAGTCTCGTGTATTTAGAATATCAAAATTCCAAAGATAAATCATAATATTTTCTGCCAGATAAGCAAAAATGACAGTCCATATTGTTCCGACAACCAGAGCTTTAAGAAACTTGAAGATTTTTTTTATCATCTACCGTCGCCTCCCATCATATGGCGGCCTAAAGTGGCTGGACCTGATAAGGTGTCCGCCATGCGTTGGTTGCGTTCGGTGGTTCGTATCTGATCTTGTGTGCGGTTGTAAATACGGGTGAACTCATCCATATTTTCTGTTGTCAGGCCGAGTTTTTGCTTGAGCAAGGCAACACGGCTGCGGTTTTGGTTGTTTTGATCTTTTTGTATCAGGATTGCCGCAAAAGATTGGTTAAGCTGCTCTTGAGTTAGGTTGGCTCCTTTGTCAAAATTCATGTCGGCAACGGCGGCTTCATACATTCCGCGCTTTTGTCCTTTTTCCGGAGTGGCTACGGTTTTGAGCTCATCACTCATTTTAACGACATAAGCGGCTAAATCACTATTGGTTTTTTTGCCCTTTTCTGAAAATTGACCTTTTTCTATGGTTTTGTAAGATGCATCCAGAGCATTTTTAGACAGATTAAAGAGTTTTTCCGCAACTTTCATCGGGTCTTCACCGCGTTTGGCGGCTTCGTCCATCCTTCTGGCAAAGAGCTGCATGGCGTGTGCTTTTTGTTTGTCGAATTCTGTATTTAAGTTTTTGCCCTGATAATAGTCTTTGTTGCCAGCCAGGTCTAACGTCATGCCAGCTTGAGCATAATTTGATGCAAATTGCTCGGCCATTCGCACGTTGTTATAAAAGTTTTTGATACCCTGTTCAGAAATTTTGAAGAATTGTTCTTTTTCTTTATCGCTCATATTTTGTAACAGAACTTTTGTTGTGTCTGAAACTTTGGCTTCATTATATTTTCCTTCTTTAAGAAGACGAAGGTTTTGGAGCTGGGCGTCTTCGTGCTTTTGAACAGCATCCATATTAGCCTGACCTTTGGATATGGCTTGTTTGGCTATTTGCTCGTGACGAGCTTCCGTATCGTAGGTTCTGTTGTTTTCGAGACGTTTTTCAGCTATGCGGTCAAGAACTTTTTTCTGTGCCCAATAAAATCCTTTATCTATTTTAGCGGCCGATTTACACCAAAGCCAGTTGGCTCCGGCTAAAAGCCAGTCTTCATACATATATTTGATAACGTCTTTTTCTTTAAAAGGACCGTTCTTTTCCGGATCAGGATCTTGGTTTTCATCTCCTTCTTTTGCTCCGAAATCGCCAATTTTTTTGTCGGTTGTTTCATTCTTTTTTTTGTTTTCACCGTCTAAAATGGCTTTTTCACTGACTGAGAGCAAACCTCTTTTGTTTTTTTCTTCCAAAATATTGAGGTAATCTTGTTGTTCGCTGACTGATAAGGTATCAAAAGAAGTGTTCTCGCTAATCGTAGCGGTATTTTCAGAGCCGTTGTTTTCACTGACGGTGGCTGTGTTTTCATCAGAGTTTTGTTGTTGCTGGGGAGAAACCTCGCTTATTCTGGCTGTGGGCTCCGGTTCTGTACGCGGGCGAGCTTCCGGGCGCTGTGGGGTAATTGGCGTCTGGGTTGTAGGTTGGGGAGTATTTTGATTGTCAGCCATTGTTTTTGTCCTATCAGTCTTTTTTTATTACTACATATTCTAGCATTAAAAATCTTTTTTGTCTATATTTATTATATTTTCGCTAAACTTTTAATCTCTTTAAAAAGTCTCCTATCTCTCGATTTACTCTGATGCCATCTTGAGGAGTGGGTTTGATTAATCCAAAAAAGCGCGGTTTGATGCGAGAGCCATCTATAGGAGCGTAAACAGCAGGATTGTTTATCAGAACCTGATAGGCGCCATCAGGGTCTTTTTGCGCCGTACGGAAATAATTGGTAACCAAGCGTTCGGCATCAATCGGAAAATCTTTTTTCTTGATTGCTTCAATATAGCGTTGTTTGCGTTCTAGCCGACGTTGGTGTTCTTCATAAATTTCTTTTTCTATTTTGCGGCGTTGAGCTTTTAGGCGGCGTTCTTCAATTGCGATTTCGCAGCCTTCCATCTCTATTAAGATTTCGACATAAGAAATGATGGCTAATTGCAAGATTTCGTCTTCACAGCGTTCGGCAAAATCTAACAATTCTTCATCAGAGGCGTCGGGACTTAAACCTTGAAGCTCTTCCGGGTGCAGTTGGAGCATAATTTCCCAGCCACTGATTGCCTCTGAGGCAATGAGAGAGCCTGTTTTGTATTTGTAATGAGGAATGAGCAGTGATGTATCTAGCCGGAAATTGGGGGCGGGAATATCATTCATGCTAGCCATCATGACAATGGAGTTCGAAAAGTTTTTGTAAGCGTCAAACAAAGCTTTTTCATTTGTATCCAGTTCGGGACCTTTGTTCTTAGGTGCAGGATTTTGTTTGGGCTGGGCAGAAGGTGTCGGCGCCGTTGTTTGCTCCGTCTGGAGGGTTGGTTCCTCTATTCCGGTATCAATACCTTCCAATTCGGAGTTGATGAATTGGTTGAGCAAACGTTCAAATTCATCGTCTTCGGCGATTTCTTCTTCATAACTTTTGGTTTGTGGTGAAGCTTCTTCTTTATTGAGCCCTGTTTTTGCGTCTAATTTTTCTTTATTAGCTGTTTCGCTCATTGTTCCCTCTAATTTAGGTGAATTGTGGAAATTTGTTGTCCCGATGTTGTATCGATGATGATTATTCTGTCAGATATTCCGCCGTCTGTGACCGTTAGATAAAGGAGGTTATCTTTGGTTTGTAGCTTTGATATGCGACTGCCGGCAGGTTCTTGCAGATTTATTTCTTTAGGCAGACGGGATAGTGTCTTGGTCTTTTTAAAAATAGTGCCGATGAGCATAAGGCTGCCAAAAACAAGTAAAAAGGTTAGAATAAATACGATTGTTTTGACCAGTTTTAATTTATCCATGTGAATCTATCCTTGCCAAATTGCCATATTTTGTTTATGTTAGCACTCATTGGTAACTATATCGTAAATTTTTTATTTGTGCAAATATGAATGATTTTTCCGATAATATTTTTTATACGCCAGCTGTAGAAAACGCAGACAAAGGTGAGCGTCTGGACAAATTTTTAGCCAGGGTTCTGCCTAATTTGTCTCGATCTCAGGCTCAAAGGTTGATTGTCGGAGGAAATGTTGCTTGTGATGAAGATACGGTTGCCGATAATTCTTTTAAAGTTCGTCTCGGTGATGTTTATCAGGTTTTGGTGCCGGAGGCTTCTGATGCTGAGCCAGAACCGGAAAATATTGCGCTTGATGTAGTGTATGAAGATGATGATCTTTTGGTTGTTAATAAACCCGCAGGAATGACGGTGCATCCGGCTCCGGGAGCTTATAACGGAACTTTGGTTAATGCGCTTTTGTATCATTGTAAAGATAATTTGTCTGGCATCGGCGGAGTTAAACGCCCCGGAATTGTTCATCGAATAGATAAAGATACCAGTGGTTTGTTGGTTGTGGCTAAAAATGATTTGGCGCATCAGGGACTTTGTGCACAGTTTTTTGAACATTCTATCGAACGGACTTATTATGCCGTTGTTTATGGTTTGCCTAATCCGGTTAATGGCAGAATTGAGGCTAATATCGGGCGCAGCAGGTTTGATCGAAAAAAAATGGCTGTGCTTGAAAATGGCGGAAAATATGCAGCAACAAATTATAAGACCCTAGAGAACTTTAATGGTACGGCAGCTTTGGTTCAATGCAACTTGGAGACGGGAAGAACGCATCAAATCAGAGTACATATGGCCTCAATAGGATGTAATCTTGTCGGAGACCAACTTTATGTTAAAAGCAAAAAAACTTCTGTCAGAGGATTGGATGCGGAAACGCTTGCTTTTGTAAATGATTTTCCGCGGCAAGCTCTTCACGCCGCTTCTCTTGGTTTTCAGCATCCTCGAAGTGGTAAAAAACTATATTTTTCATCTGATTTTCCCGAGGATATGCAATTTCTTCTAAAAAAACTGCGTTCGTTTTAGGTGTGTGTACCAACTATACTAAAGAATAGGTTGTAATTTAGCTATCACTTATTTAACGTGAAAAAGTCAACATCAGAAGAGAAGAGGAGAAACCTTATGGACAGTGCTTTCGCTCTTAACGGACTTGACTTTTCGCCAGAATTTAATTTGGCAAGATATTTGCAAAGCATAAGAAAATTTCCTATTTTAGAGCAAGACGAAGAATATCGGTTGGCTGTAAAATATAAGGAAACAAAAGATGAAAAAATCGCTTATAAGCTTGTTACATCACATCTTCGTTTAGTGGTTAAAGTTGTGTCAAAGTACAGAGGGTATGGATTGCCTGTCGGCGAAATGATTTCTGAAGGAAATATAGGTTTATTATATGCCGTAGATAAGTTTGATCCAGACAGAGGATTTCGTTTTTCAACATATGCTTTATGGTGGATTAAGGCATCTGTACAAAAGTATATATTGAGTTCTTGGTCTTTGGTTAAAATCGGTACGACAGCAGCGCAGAAAAAGCTTTTTTTTAATTTGCGGAAAATTAAAAATAAGCTTAATTTAATTGATGACAGAGATTTGTCGCAGGAAGTTTTAGGTAATATTGCATCTTCTTTAGATGTTTCGGTGCAAGATGTTACAGATATGAATATGCGTTTGGGTGCGCATGACGGATCTTTAAATTCTGTTTTGGATAATTCTTCGGAACACACAACGGAATGGATTGATTTTATTTCAGATTCAAAGCCCAATCAGGAAGATGTTTTGGCTTATAGCGAAACAATGCGATATAGGCGCAAATTATTTCAAAATGCGTTGGGGTGTCTCAATCAAAGAGAAAAGGATATCTTATTTAAAAGACGTTTGTCCGAAAAAGCCGTTACATTAGACGACTTAAGCAAAGCTTATTGTATATCAAAAGAGAGAGTTCGCCAGATTGAACTTAATTCTATTAAAAAAATTCGCAAAGCCATTGCATTGTAGATATAAAAAAACTCCCAGACGGGAGTTTTTTTATATTATTCTTTTTGTCGGTCTATTAGGTCTGAGCCCCAATCTTCAGCAAGATGGGCTAATTTTGCATCTATTGTTTTGAGACGCTTTTGTGCCGATGCTTTTGAAATGAAGATAAAGAGATTAGGAATTTCATAATATGCAACTAAGCCAAGGCCAGCAGAGCCAAGCATTATGATAAGGTTAAAGATATCTCCTACTATGAAAAAGGCATTGTGTAGGGTGAAACTGTTGATGACGCTCATGAGATATATGAACACGCCGGCTAAGTTAAAGCTTCCGACAATGACAAGTTTATCTGTATTTTTGGGATCGGTTATGAGAATTGTAAAGGTCGGTAACAAACCAATCAGTAAAACCATTACGGCGGGGAGCGTGCTGATAACAATGAACATTAATCCGATGAACAGAAGCATTTTTTGAGCAATAGATAGCTTGCTGTAGGATTTTTTTAGGTTAATTAATGGTTTTTTGTTATTTTCTTTTTTCATTTTAACACCCATAGAATCAGGTTAAATAAAAATGATGCCAACATGACCATTATGGCTAAAATTGAGGTAAAGCGAATGGCCATATTACGAGCTTCATCATCTATTTTAGAACTGTTGTTGATGAGTTTGTTTTTTTCGGAAAGCAGAAAATTTATGTCGCTTACCGCTTTGGTGTAGTTTGCTTTATCTTTGTTACGGGCTTCCTCGTCTTCCAAAATATCGCAAAGCTCATGAAGTTTTCCGTTTTTGTTGATTTTAAGTAATTCTCTTTCCAAAAACTTTTGATATTTGAGGTTGTGATAGCTTTTGATTATGGATATTGATGAGCTGGCAAGCCATTGTGATAAATGAGGCAATTGGGCCGGTCCGAATTTGTTTTGCATAGAGGTATAGAGTCGTAAAATGGCGCTTGCTTGCAAGTAGTCTTTTCCTGTGGCAAGATCTGTTAATATGCCATCAATTTTTTTACCCATTTTACAGCGCAGATAGGCTATAATATTGCGATCATAGGGCATGCTTTTAACAATTTGTTTGGAGTAGGTGTTGTCTAAAGCTCTTAAAATTCTGGTCGGAGAGTTTACAAATTCATCACCTAGCAGAGAGCTGACGCAAGGTATGTCATCATCAAAGTCATACATGATTCTATCCAAGCCGTAGCCTATGTCTTGGCGGTTGATGTAAATGCGAAACTCCGCCGCATTGGCCGGAGAACGCATGTGTTCTTGTTCTTGATACCAAAGCTTAATTAATTCTGCCGAAAAGAGTTCATAGAACGGTTTTGTTTCCATGCCATTTCTGAGTGCGTAAAATATGGCTTTGGGGGCACCATCCGGAAAAAGACAAAGATTGTTTAGCTTAAGGGGGAGATCCGGCATTAGTAAAATGCAGATTTTTGATATTATGATATCCGTAGAAGTGGTTCCTTCGGGATAAGTTGTCAGAAGTTTTTCTATTTTTCCGGCTAGCTTCTCGTTTTCCAGGCCGTTTTTTATCCAATCAAGCAATTTTCCTGATTTGACAAGTTCGTAGGCTTCAGTTGGAGCATTGCTTATGGCAATAGCAAAATCTCGGGCGTTATAAAATTTTTCGCCGTTGAAAGATATGGTTCTTTTGGGGCGGTCCGTTGCTGTAGAACTACTGTAGTTTCCTGTCTTGCCGTCGAGAAGATTATAGGCTTGAATGTAATTAAGCCGATTTTCGACGTTGTCGTTTAATAAATTGCGTAAAACAGGAGATATTTGATTGGGGATGTGATCATCAGCAAGAAGAGCTTGATAACTTCCTTTTTTTAATTTTATGCGTAAAAGTTCTGGGGTGCTCATTTCCGGGACAATTTCGTGTCTGAGATACAGAGCCATCATTAGCGCGCCTATTGCATAAATATCATTTTTTTCGCTACCATTGCCGCGTCCTTCGGGAATAGACAGCATATTTTCAATTGTTTCGTAGGCTGAGGGCTGATAAAAGGCCGGAAATGATGCGCAGCAGTCTCCCAACATAATTTCTGTTTTTTCTGCATTTGCATAATAGATGTTGTCTGCTCGGATTGCTCTGTGGGTTATATTATAATTTTTTAAGGCCTCGATTGCGGAGAGTAAGTTAATTAGAGTGCTTTTGAATTTTTCAGAACTACGAATGTCGAGGCTTGTTTTTCCGCCTTCAAAAACTTTTCCGTAAGGGAGCTTGTAGATGAGCGCAAGGTTGCGAGATTTTTCCGGCAGCCATGTTACTATTCCAAACTCCACAAGTTTCATTAGACTTCTGCATTCAATGGATTTAATGTAAGGAAGGATGGTAGAGCGTGGGCAAGTTTTGTTGCTGCAAATAAGTGCAAACAGACCTCTTTTGGTGTCTATGCGGTCGATAACGCGGTAGGCTTTTGCTCCATTGCAATCAAGCCAAGGAAGAGGTTGAGCGTAATCTATTTCAAATCTTTCTTTTACCAGAAACTTGTTTGCTCCGATTTCTCCGTTGCTTTCTGGCTCGGGTTGCGGAACAGTTTCTTCGGAAACTTCGTTTTCTGCTTCTGCCATGTTTGGTGTCCGTTGTTTATTAATTCGTTTTTATTATGTTAATTGATTAAAGTTAATAAAGAGCAAATATTTGGGTACATAGCTTTAATTATTTGATTGTTTTTTGAAAATAATCATTTTAAGATAATTCTTAATTTGAAAGTTAAACGGAAGTTTGCCATGGATGATGTCAATCATAATTTAGTTTTTGATACGGATACGATTAATTTTTTGGAAGGTGTTAGCGATAAGGAGACCAAGTCTAAAGTTGACCTTGGAATATTAAGCTCAGCCAAAAAACTAAATGTTGATTTGGATTTGCTTGAAAGCTTGGATGAAACGCCAAAATTTAATACAATCAAGCAAACATCAAAAGCAAATAACGCTGAAAAGGATGATTTGGTCGTTCAGGATTTTATTGAAGATGCCGATGTGCATTTGAAAGATATTATAGATAAGATATTTAAAAATTCTGATCGTTCGTTTGTTATTGTGCGAGATGATAAAATTGAGTATGCCAACAAGACATTTTTAAAGATACTCGGCGTTGCCGGTGAAGATGATGTTTTGAAGAAAAATTTTTTGAAGTTCGTGGTTAAAGAAGATTGGAATTTGTTGGCGGAAAATATTGGTGAAATGCTGACAAACGATAAGAGTTTGATGGTGCGTTTGAAGTTAGCGGATAATAAGGTTCAGAGAATGAATTTTGATGCTATTTATTTGCCGGATAATCAGCATTTTACATTTATTCTCGTCGGCAGCAAGATTGTTACGAAAATTAATCTGGTGTCCGGACTGTATGATGATTTGACGGGGTTGCCAAATTTTTATTTGTTGGAAGATCGTGTGCAGATGGCCGTAAATGCTGAAAATTATAAAGATATTCGCCAAAAGAAAAATATGATTGGTTTGATTGGGGTCAGCATTGATAATATGAAAGCTTTTAAAAGTTTGGGAATTGATGATTTTATTTTACGCAAATTGGCAGAAAGATTGATTTTGAGTCTGAAGAAAACTTTTACTGTTGCTACGGGCTTAAAGTATCAGTTTTGGATTTTGCTTCCCAATATTGATAATTTGGAAAATTTTGATGTTGAGATTAAGCGTGTTAAGGCGGCATTGGATGAGCCTGTCGCAGATAATTTTACGGAACATCACATTGATGCCAGCATCGGGGTAAGTATTTTTCCTGATCCGGCAACATCAGCTAAAAAGCTAATTGAGCAAGCAATACTTTCAATTCAAAAGGCTCAACATGACGGCGGAAAACGCGTAGTGATATTCGGAGCTTAATCGCGTAAGCTGTCTTCTAATGTTAGTCCCAGTCTTAAAATCTTGTGGGCTGCTTGGCTGTAGGTGCCATCCGGATTGTGGATGGTTAGACCGGGGTGGATTGTGGCGGCAGCTTTGGAGTCTTTGCGGGCGCTAACTATTACTCTTTTGGCATTTTGATTGCTTTTTGAGAAAAGCGGAATAATGTTTATTTCTCCCATTTTCCCGTGCAAACAAGATAGAATTTCAGGCAGAGCTTCGGCTCTGTTTATCATGTAAAAATAGCCTTTGGGGCGCAGCATTTTTATACAGAATGCAATCCATTCGGAAAGTCTGAAACTTTTGCCGTTGTGTGCAAAGGCCTTGCTTGTGTTGGGAGAAGGCATGTCATGTTCGGAGTAGGGCGGATTGGTGATGACATGTGAGAAAGAGCAGGGAGCCGGACAAGTTTTTTTATCGGATATGTCCGCATTAATGAAGCTAAGAAATTCTGTAAAGCCATTGGCTTTTGCACTTTCATTGGAGAGAGCGACCAGCTCTGTTTGGAGCTCAAGTCCGGTGATTTTGGGGCGGATATCTTTAAATCTTTCGGCTAAGCATAGAGAAATTGCACCGGTTCCGGAGCCAACGTCTAAAACGGACGAATCGCTTTTTAGATCAGAGATAGCTGAGGACAAAATAACAGCGTCAGTCGAGGCTCGATAACCGTCTGTCGGCTGAAATATTTTAACTTGTTTGTCCAGAAGATAATCTTCGGAAAAGTTTGTCATGTTTTTTTCCTGCGGCATTAAGCTTTGTATGAGGCGCGGCGAATGCGGTCATTGATGGCTAAGCCCAAACCGGTTTCGGGTATGGGAGACATTGCTAAACCTTTGTAGCCTTTAATCTTATCGGCTTTTCTTAAAAAAGCAAAAAGATTTGCGGCAGCTTCGCATAAGTCTCCACTTGGGCTTAAGTTTAAGTCGCAGTCTGCAACATTGCCAAAGCCAATGAAAAATTCTCCGGGTTGACGCGTGGCGGCATTGATACGCAAGGGGTGTTCCGGAGCATAGTGTTTGAGCAGCTGTCCAGGAGCGCTTGGTTTGTTTGGGTCGCCGTCTGAGAGTAAGACTTTTTCATTTAAGAATTTTTCCAAATCTTCTTTAGAGGTTCCGCCGGCTCGCAGGATAACAATGTTTTTGCCTGTGACATCAATGATGGTAGATTCTACGCCGACACTGCAAGCTCCGCCGTCTAAAATCATATCAACCCTTTCGCCAAGGCTGTCAAAGACATGTTGGGCTGTTGTCGGACTGATGGATTTAAATTTATTGGCTGAGGGAGCAACAATCGGTACGCCGCTTTTTTTTATCAAGTCAAGGGCGACCGGATGCGAAGGCATACGGACAGCAATATTAGGTAAACCAGAGCAAGCTAAATCTATGGCGGCGTTGTTATCTATGCGCTTCAGAACCATGGTTAACGGTCCCGGCCAAAACTTCTTTGCCAAAGAGATAATTCGCTCGTCTGTCTGAGCATAGGTTTTTAAGAAGTCTGTTTCGGCAATGTGAGAGATGAGGGGATCAAAAAAAGGACGTTGTTTAGCCTCAAAAATTTTGGCAACAGCGGAAGCAATGTAGACATTAGCCCCTAATCCGTAAACGGTTTCTGTGGGCATAGCTACCAGACCGCCATTTTTTATGGTTTGGGCGGCAAGCTTCATATTTTGTTCATTAGGTTCATAGATATTGTTCATTGTTTAGATCTTTAAAATGTGCTTTACGGCCGGTTCAATCTCTGAATATTCTTCTAGCACTTCAAGGTCTTCTTTGTCAATGATTTGATAAGTCTGCGTTTCTGTATTGTAGGCGAGATAGTCAAATTCATCACAACCTAAAACGACTATGTTGGGGTTTCCGGCAAGGGGGCTCATTTGGTTGGCCAAAACAATGTCCATAAATATTTTTCCATTAGGCGAAATTCCAAAAATTTTAGCTCCGTCATAAGCCACAGCATTAAAATTATGTAAAAGTTCCAAAAAGTCTTCGGGAATCATAGCGTTATGATTTTGGGTAAGTTCTTTTTGGCAAAGAATGATTTTTTTTACATTGACCGGACTGCCTAAAATGGCGGCAGGAATTTTTTTTAGTGTTTGGATTATATTTTTCATCTTTGTTTTTCTTGCATCTTTATGGTGTATTGAATGAATCTTTCAAATTTTTCGTCATCTTCAAATTGACTGATGGTTTTTATAGCGGATTTTTTGGCAGCGCGTAGGCTTAGGTATTGTTTGCGTTTTTCAATAAGTTCGGCGCGAATCTTGTTATATTCGTCTTTTTTGTGAGCAAGCTTATCTATGCGTCTTGATAATCCTTGCATTTTTTTGCTTTCTGTGTCCGTGTGTTGTGCAGGTTTAGGTGTTTCGTCTGTTTTCTTTTTATGTTTTTTGATTTTTTGCGGTTTAGAATTATTAAGAGCCTGTTCTATTTGTTTTTGCTGTTGTAGTTTTTCTTTCTTTTTTTGTTTGCGAGAAATTTTATCACTTGTGTCTGATAGGTTTTTGTTGTTTGCAGAATCTTTTTGATGGATTTGATCTAAAATTTCATGGTCGTATTCGTTATAGTGAGGGCGTCCGAAATCGCATTCAACCTGAAAGATTTTATTAAAACCTCCAAAAAAGGCAATGTTTTCATTAATTTCAATTCTTGAAACATAGCGTTCTGCTCCGTTTATGTTTTGTGTGCGGTCTAAGGCGTGGGCGAAAAAGTGGTAAGGTTCAATAATTAAGCAAAGATTTTTGAACTGGTTCACTTCGGCGAAATTAGTTTTTTCTCCACTGTCTTGCACGGCAATTTTGTGATGAACATTAAGTTCCGGTCCGGTGACGGGATTGCCGTTTTCATCTCTTGCCAAGATAAGCCCAATTAATCCGGCTTCTTTTATCTTGGAAATTTGCTCTTCTTTAATCGGAGCTCCGATTGGGGTGTCTTCCGGAACGAGTTTGTATTTTTTTAAGACACTCAGTATTTCGGCTGAGTAGTTTTTTTCAACCATATCAAATCCGGAGGTTATTCCGTATTGTTCCATGTTTTTGATGAGGGCATCTGTGTAGCGAGTATCTACACCGCGGAGATCCATGATATGTTTGAAGGCTGTTTTGTTGCGGCGAATGAAGGCTTTGACAAAGCGATATTTGGCTCCCAAAAACAAATTTGCCCGCTCATCCTTTTCGGCGTCGGGCTTGCTTTTGTGAATGTAGTGATTGTATAAGACCTGAGAAATGTCATAGGCGTTTAGGTGTGCGAAGTTTTCCGGAGAGATGCCTGCATGAATGAGAATTTCAGGCAGATTGCGTTCTAAAAGCCGAAAACTTCTGAATTGGCGATAAATCATCCAAGTGTGGGATTTTTTCAGGTCGTAATCAGAGGGTTTTAAATCTTTGGTTTTTCTTGGGTCGCGGTTAAGGTATATAGAGGATAGTTTTTTTGCTGATTTGCTGTCTAATTTTTCATCAATTTTATCAATGGTGCCGTAAAAATCCATGCGGATGATGTGTTTTATTTCGCGTGGTAAGGCATAGTGTTTCTTGTCAATGCAATTCATGCCGAGGGTCTGAAGTTGGTGGGATAATTCCGCCCTGAGCCTTTCTTTGGCTTCTTTTTCGGTTGTTTGATAGCGTTTGGCGTAGTCGCGGACAAAGCTGCCTTTATAGAGGTTTTCAATGTCGGCCTGAATTAATGTGGTGGTGTTTTTCTCTAATAGGAGGATGTCTTCGCAGGTTTCGGAAATCTTTTCTTCATAGAAGTCATCTACATGCTGAAGAGCAGATTCCGGCGAAAGCCGGTTGTGTTCTTCTTGGCTTTTCTGAAAGGTAATGTTATCTAAAATTTGGTCAAGCGAATTTTCTTCTTCATCAAAGAAGTCCGGAAAAGCATCCTCTAATTTTTCTATGCGCTTCTTGACCAAAATCTAATCCTTTTTTCTGGATTAACTTTATTTTGTCCAAATTGTACAATATTTTTTTTGTTATTTCTAGTTTAAATTAGTCTTTTGTTATTGATTTTTGTGTATAAATTTTAAAAACATTACTATTCTTGGGGGAAGATTAATGCTTGAGATGATTTTCAATGGAAAATGTGCTCAAAAATGTGATGCAAAAGTGATTTTTTTATCTAAGAATCAAGCTCTTTGCGACTCGGAGTATGCTAAATTTTTGGACAAAGAAGAGATTGCTTTGCTGCATATGGCTGTAAAAAATGCAAAATTTTGCGGGGAGCTTGGGAAAAGTGTTGAAACTTATGCAAAAAAAGCAAAATTGATAGTTTTAGGTTTGGGTGAAAAACCGGAAAGACTTGATTTTTTGCACTGTGGCGGAAAATTGGCGCAGTTATTGAACAAAAACCGTGTGGCAAAAATTTGGTGTGATGGGATTAAAGGTTGTGCCGTAGGGTATGATGAAGCAGCTCATCAGTTGGGGTTAGGTTTAGAACTCGGAAATTATTACTTTGATAAATATTTTACTCAAAAGAAGGCTGAAGATTATCCGGCTTTGGAAACAGTTTGTTTTGAAGGTAAAAAGTTTGGTGAAGAATCTCTCGAAGGGTTTGGCGAGTTTGCCTCTTTGGCAAATGCCGTGCGTTATGGGCGAGATTTGGTCAATGAGCCGGCAAATTATTTAACGCCGGAGGTTTTTGCCGCAGATATTGAACGATTGAAATATTTGAAGCTTGAAGTTGAGATATTGGATGAAAAGGCTTTGAAAAAGCATGGTTTTAATTTGCTTTTAGATGTGGCCAAAGGGTCTGTGAACAAACCTCGAGCAGCTATTATGGTTTGGCGCGGAAATAAGAACAGCAAAGGAATAGATACACTTTTGGTAGGTAAGGGCGTAACTTATGATGCTGGTGGAATTAACATAAAAACAGGCAAAGATTTTGATAATATGTTTGCCGATATGGCCGGAGCAGCCGCAGTTGTTGCAACAATGAAAGCCATAGCTTTGCAAAAAAGAAAGATTAATGTGGCAGCGGTGGTCGGTTTGGTCGAAAATATGCCCTCAGGCAGCGCAATGCGGCCGAATGATGTTATTCGCTCAATGTCCGGACAAACCGTGGAGGTTATCAATACGGACGGAGAAGGGCGGATGCTTTTGGCTGATTTGTTGTGGTTTGGTCAAGAAAAGTTTAAGCCTAAAAAAGTTATTGATATTGCAACTTTGACCGGAACGGTGGCTTATGCGTTGGGCGGCCAATATGCCGGAATATTTTCTAATGATGATAAATTGGCAATGGCTTTGATGAAAGCAGGCGAAGAAACAGATGAGCTCCTATGGCGCTTGCCAATGAATAAAACCTTTGATAAGTGGATTGATTCTGATAAGGCAGATATGAAAAATGTGGGCAAAAATGTCGGAGATGGTTCACAAGCGGCAGCTTTTTTGCAGCGCTATATTCAAAAAGGCGTAAGTTGGGCACATATAGATATGGCAGATATGGAAATAGCTCAAGAGCGAACGGATTTGTGCCCCAAAGGTGCCACCGGTTTTGGAATCAGGTTATTAGTTGAATATCTTAAAAATTCGGAGAAAAAATAAGATGAAAAGAGATGAGAGAATTGTAAAACTTGCGGAAAACGTTGTTAATTATTCCATAGAGGTTAAAAAAGGCGACAAGGTTTATGTGGAGTGCTTCGGGCAGTCGGCTTTGCCTTTGTTTGAAGAACTGATTGCCGCGGTTATACGCGCCGGCGGTGTGCCGTTTTATTTTTGTAACGATAATGCTTTTATCAAAGACTTTTTGCGAGATGCCACTGCGGAGCAGATAAAAGCTTATGCCGATATGCATCGCAAGATTATGGAAAGTGTTGATGCTTATGTGGCGGTTAGAGGTTTTGATGATATTTTTGCTTTATCTGAATTGTCGATGGAGAAAAATACGTTGTGGTCTAAGGGGTTTGGCGAAAAGGTACATACGCAAGTTCGTCTTAACAAGCGTTGGTGCGTTATGCGTTTTCCGAATGTGACAATGGCAGCGATGTCTAAAATGTCGCTTAAAGATTTTGAAGATTTTTATTTTAATGCTTGTTTGCTTGATTATCGCAAAATGGGTGAGGCGATGACCGCTTTGCAAAAATTGATGGAGAAGACAGACAAGGTCAAAATCATAGCTCCGGATACGCATTTAGAATTTTCCATTAAGGGAATTCCCGTGGTTAAGAGTGAAGGCAAGAGAAATATTCCTGATGGTGAGGTTTATACAGCTCCTGTCAAGGATTCAATTAACGGCTACGTGCAGTTTAATACGGACAGCGCTTATCGGGGAACGGTGTTTTCTCGTATTCGTTTGGAATTTGAAAAAGGTAAAATTGTTAAAGCTACTTCTCAGCTTAACGATAATATATTGCAGGATATTTTGGAGACAGATGAGGGCTCACGCTATATGGGAGAATTTGCACTTGGCGTTAATCCGCATATTACACACCCGATTTTGGATATTCTGTTTGATGAAAAAATCGGAGGGTCTTTCCATATGGCTATCGGCAATGCCTATGATTTTGCTTTTAACGGCAACCGTTCCGCCAATCATTGGGATTTAATCCAGATGCAAGATGCGGCCCATGGGGGCGGTGAAATCTGGTTTGATGACGTGTTAATCCGCAAGGACGGGCTTTTTGTTTTGCCGGAGCTTGAATGCTTGAACCCAAATAATTTGAAATAAGCCAACAAAAAACCGTCTCCGGTTAAGGAGACGGTTTTTTGTTGAAGGATACAGACATTGTTTCCTTAAAGCAGTACCCGAAATCAGGCGAATCGGAAACAATGTAGAGCTTGTTATCTCTCATGAAGCTTTTTCCCGGCGAAAGAGGCTGCCAGTTGAATGTTTTTGTGTCATATTCTGAGAATATGGCATAATCATCCGTGAAGGCTGCCAGCATACGAAAACCGCCGTTTTCACATTTAACTTTCCAAACCGGAGCCACATAATTTTCGCACAACGGGAGTTCTGTGTTTAGGACGCCGTTGTTGACGACAGTTAGTTTGTTTAAGGTGGCGCTAACCGGCTTTTCTCCCCAAATCCTTGCTATGAACATGGCCATTTCCTCGTTGTCAATAAAGGCCAAAGAAAAAATGGTCGGGTTGAAAGAGTTGTCTGCGTTTTTTTCTCTTTCAAAGCAGAATATTTCCTCATCCGCAACAAAAGTCGTACTAATCGGAATTTCCGTAAGGAGTTGAATGTTTCCATAATCAGCATAATTTTCTTTGTGGTAAAATGCAGGAATACCAACCATACCTTTGGTTCCGGCATAACAAATCCACTGGATGATGTTAATCTGTTCCGGAGGACGCTTACCTAAAACCATTTTGGGTAGAGGTTCGGTCCTTGTAAGACGGGTTAGCCCTAAGGCTACTTTGCCGTAAAACCCGTCTGCCTCAAACATTTGTTTTGCTTCGGACAGAGACTTAAGCATGCAAAAGTCATCTGTCGGTCGTAAGTACTTGTGATTCATAATATAATAATTTAAAGATTTATACATTTTTGTCTAATCAAGTTAGGGCTATTTTTTTTAAAAAGCAACAGATTTTTTTGTTTTAATGAAATTTTTGACAAAAAAGGTTTACAAGTTGAAAAAATGTGCTACATTGCAGTCTTCGAGATTAGTTTTATAGATTTATTTATTTTAATTTTTTCAGTTATGGAAAAGTCTATTATTAAGTCTGGCAAAAAATATCAGAGAGTGGCCAGCTCACATGTGTCTTATTCCGCAGAAGAATTAGAAAAATTGCGGAAAGAGTTTAATATGCTCAGAGCAAAACAGGAAAAACTCACGAAAGAAGAACAAGGGGATTATGACCGAATGAAGCAAATTCTTGCTCATTATGGCGTAAAATTATAATCCCCGGCCTTTAGTTAACCTTAGAACGCAGTTGTTTTTGTGAAAAAACACTGCGTTTTTTTTTGAACCAGAGGCAAAAATAAAGCCCCAGTTTAGTGGGGCTTTGAAATCAGTTTCTTCCGATGGGGTTATATAAACTGTTGTTTATCTGGTAGCGTTGCTGTTCGCTGTATTGCTGCCGGTTCTTGGATAACTCTTTATGCTTTTCGTCCAAATCGGCGTCGGAATATTTGTTGCTTAAGTAATTGTATAAATCAAATTTCTGGTATTGTTCTACTTTTTCGCCGCGTGCGAGCGCTTTCTGAATGTAGAGTTCGGCCATCAGGCTGACAACTTCTTTATGTTCCTGCGGCAGCTGATAGTACATCTTGCGGGGACGTTCCTGGTGGAGAGGTTTATTATACTGGGTCGGGGTCATAATGTTTTCTCCTTGCTGGGTTGATTATGAAAAAAATATACCATATTCGGAAATTTTTGTCAAATATTTTGTATAAAATTATTTGTGAACTTTTTGTGACAAAGAAAAAACCTCTCACCGGTAAGGGGGAGAGGTTTTTTTTGTTAAAGACGGAGCTTATTCGGCACCTTCTTTAATGGCAAACTCGGCCATATGTTCATACAGAGAACGCTTTTCCTTAACGTTTTCCTGAGCCTTGTTGAGCAAGGTTTCATAGCGTTCAGGATTCATCTTGTTAACAATCTGGAAACGTGTCTCGTTTGACATATAGTCAGAAAGCGGTTTGCTCGGAGCTTTGGAGTCCAAAGTCAACGGAGCTTTGCCTTGAGCAATGTTTTCCGGATTGTAACGATACAACGGCCAAGAACCTGTATCAACAGCAGCCTTCTGGTGTTCCAAACCATCAGCAAGGTTGAAGCCTTGTGCGATACAGTGAGAGTAAGCAATAACGATAGAAGGACCATCATAAGCCTCAGCTTCGTTCAAAGCCTTAATCAACTGTGTATCGTTAGCGCCAAAGGCAACTTGAGCAACATAAACGTTGCCATAAGACATAGCAATCATACCCAAGTCTTTCTTCGGCAAAGATTTACCTGCTGTTGCGAACTTAGCAGAAGCACCCATCGGGGTAGCTTTGGACTGTTGTCCGCCAGTGTTGGAGTAAACACCCGTATCCATTACCAAGATGTTGATGTTCTTGCCTGATGCGATGGCGTGATCCAAACCGCCGAAGCCAATATCATAAGCCCAGCCGTCGCCGCCCAAAATCCATACAGACTTCTTAATCAGGTAGTCTGCCAATTTAGACAAGGATTTTGCTTCTTCAGAATTGATTGAAGCGAGCTTGTCGCGCAGAGCTTTTACATTGTTGCGCTGTTCGTCAATTTCAACATCTGTTGACTGCGGGTTGTTCAAAATCTTGTCAGCCAATTCGCCAACTTTGTCCTTCAAGCCTTCCAACAGTGTGCGGGCAAATTTGGTTTGCTGGTCAATAGAGAATCTCATACCCAGACCAAATTCTGCGTTGTCTTCAAACAAAGAGTTTGCCCAAGCCGGACCATGACCTTTTTCATCCTTGGTGTAAGGTGTGGTCGGCAAGTTGCCGGAGTAAATTGAAGAACAACCGGTTGCATTGGCAACAACCATACGGTCACCGAACAACTGAGTCAAAAGTTTGATGTACGGAGTTTCACCGCAGCCTGCGCAAGCACCAGAGAATTCAAACAGAGGTTGAATCATCTGAGTGGTCTTCGGCAAGTTCTTAGCAACTTCTGTACGTTTTACGTAAGGCAGTGTGTCAAAGAACTTCCAGCAAGCTTTTTGCTCTTCCAAGTGGTTCTCAATATGATCCATATTGATGGCTTTCTTGGTCGGGTCGGCTTTGTTCTTAGCCGGGCAAGCGCTTACGCAGATGCCGCAACCTGTGCAGTCTTCAGGAGACATTTGCCAAATGAACTGTTTGCCGGCAAATTCCTTACCTTTATAAGCAGCAGACTTGAAGCCATGAGGTGCATTTTTCAACTCTGCTTCATCGGCAACTTTCATACGAATTACGCCGTGCGGGCATACCAATGAGCATTTACCGCATTGGATACATGTATCAGGATCCCAAACCGGAATTTCGGTTGCAATGCAACGTTTTTCGTACTGAGTTGTACCTGTCGGCCATGTGCCGTCTACTACTTGTTCAAAAGCAGAAACCGGAAGCTCGTTACCACGGTCAGCAATGATTTCGCCGGTAACTTTTCTTACAAATTCAGGAGCATCGGCCGGAACCGGAAGCTGACGATGGAATTTGGAAGTAACGCTTGACGGATATTCAACTTTGTGCAAGTGAGCCAAAGAAGCATCAACAGCTTGGAAGTTCTTTTGAACAATGGCATCGCCTTTCTTGCTGTAGGTCTTCTTAATGGCGTTCTTAATCTGCTCAATAGCTTCATCTTTCGGCAAAATGTTGGAGATTGCGAAGAAGCAGGTCTGCATTACGGTATTGATGCGTTGACCCATACCTGTTTCGCGAGCAACTTCAACAGCGTTGATGGTGTAGAAGTTCAGCTTCTTGTTAATGATTTCTTCCTGAACTTCAATCGGGAGATGATCCCATACTTCTTCTGCCTTGTAAGGTGCGTTCAACAAGAAAGTTGCGCCGGGTTTGGCAATCTTTAAGATGTCAACCTTGCTCATGAACGGGAACTGGTGACAGGCAACGAAGTCTGCTTTGTTAATCAGATAAGCGGCCTTAATCGGGTTATCTGAGAAACGCAGGTGAGAAGTTGTCATAGAGCCGGATTTACGAGAGTCATATACGAAATAACCCTGACCATATTTGCCGGCATCTTCAGCAATAATCTTAATGGAGTTCTTGTTGGCACCAACTGTACCATCTGCGCCCAAGCCGAAGAATACGGCACGAACAACGTCTTTAGGTTCGGTGTCAATAGAATCGTCAAACGGCAAAGAGGTCTTGCTTACATCATCGGTGATACCGACAGAGAAACCGTTGATGGCTTTGGCTGAAGCACCGTTGTCATAAACAGCTTTAACCATGCCAGGGGTGAACTCTTTTGAAGACAAGCCATAACGACCGCCGTAAATGCGCGGCATAGAAGCGATTTCGTGTTTGCCAAAAGCTTGGGTTAAGGTTGCAACAACATCCAAGTACAAAGGTTCACCGATAGAACCAGATTCTTTGGTGCGGTCCAAAACATTAACAACTTTAACAGACTTCGGCAAAGCCTTTAAGAAAGACTTGGTCGGGAAAGGACGATACAAACGAACTTTAACCAAACCATATTTACCGCCGTTGGCGTTGAGGTAGTTGATGGTTTCTTCAACCGTCTCGGCACCAGAACCCATAATAACGATAACTTGTTCGGCATCTGCGGCACCAACATAGTCAACAACGTTGTATTTGCGGCCAGAGATTTTGGCAAACTTGTCCATTTCTTCCTGAACAATGCCTTCAACCTTGTTATAGAACGGGTTGCAAGCTTCACGACCTTGGAAGAAGACATCCGGGTTTTGAGCCGTACCGCGGATGACCGGAGCTTCCGGACGAAGAGCGTGTTCAGCATTGAACTGATAGTTTACGCCTTCCAACATAGCGCGGAGGTCGTCATCAGACAAAACTTTAATCTTCTTGATTTCGTGAGATGTGCGGAAACCGTCAAAGAAGTGCATGAACGGTACGCGAGAACGCAAAGTAGAACTTTGAGCAATGGCAGCAAAGTCGTGAGCTTCCTGAACGGAGTTAGAGCACAACATTGCAAAACCGGTCTGACGGCAAGACATTACGTCGGTGTGATCGCCGAAAATTGACAATGCATGGTAAGCCAAAGAACGAGCGGCAACATGCATTACAAACGGAGAAAGTTCACCGGCAATCTTGTACATATTCGGAATCATCAAGAGCAAGCCTTGAGAAGCCGTAAAGGTGGTGGTCAATGCACCGGCCTGAATAGAACCGTGGCAAGCACCGGCAGCACCTGCTTCAGACTGCATTTCTTGAACCTCAGGTACAACGCCCCAAATGTTCTTTTGCTTTGCAGCAGACCACGCATCTGCCCATTCACCCATCGGTGAAGACGGGGTAATCGGGTAAATTACGCAGACTTCATTCATGCGGTGGGCAACGGAAGTAGCTGCTTCGTTACCATCCATCATTTTCATCTTAACGTCAGACATATATTTTATCCTTGTATGGTTAACATAAAAAAGGCCCTCGGATTAAGACGGTTTTATGCCTTATCTTCCGGCCATGGGTTACTTTAAATAGAATCTTGTACGCGTTTTATAGCACTTTATTTTTTTAAATACCAGAAAAAAAGACTCAACTTTTATGCTTGTCGGGATAATTCTAAAATATGTATTTTTGTTTAAGTTTTTGTCTAGACAAAAGCCTTTCGTTGTGGTATGAAAAGAGCTTAAGTGATGATTATTGTGGGATGGGATATAGAATTATTGTTTAACTTAAAAATAAAAAACATGTATTTAGATTTAGTTATTGTAATTGCCGTACTGGCAGTATTGGCAATTTGGTGGATTTTGGGCTTGTTAAAGCGCAAAAAAACATCTGAAAAAGAAGATGTCGGTGGTCTTGAACCTTTGACGGAAGAACAAATTGAACAGCTTAACCGGCAACAAGCTTCCAAGCGGATTGTGTTAACACAAGAACCGCAAGAAGAAAAAGTTGAGGCAGCAGCTGATTTTCTGAAGTCTGAAGAGAAAACAGAACCTAAGCCAGAACCTGCTTCTACGCCGAAAAAGAAAGCTCTTGCACCGCAAGAGTTAAGTGGTGTGGCTTTGTGGAACTGGTGGGTTGCCGGCACGGGAGATTATCGTCTTTCTCAAGAAGCAATAGCTTCCGTAGCGGCGATCTTAACTTCGGAACAGGCGCGAGAACTTTGTGAAAAATACAAAAGCCAGCATCCGCAGTTGTTCAACGGTATCTGCGTTTATGCCGATTGGTATGATAGATCTGAGCCAGCGGCAAAGATTATTGGCTTGAGAATGTTTGTGTTGATGAAACGCGGTGGATTTATTCATCGCAAGTAATAACTAAATAATTTTATTTTTATGAAAAAATTTGAAACTGTCCTGATGATGGCCAATGCGTTGTCTAAGGAGGATTACGGTGTTATTTGTGAAAAAAACTTAACCCAGTTAGAGGCGGAGTTGTCTGAATTTTCTCATTTGATTGGCGGGGGAGAGTATCGTGTATTCACGGCAAAAGATGGTTTCCAACGTTGCCTGGATGAAAATTTGGATTTCTTTTTGGCATTGGCGGTGATTGCAAGAGAAATGCCGTCCTTGCTGAAGCATGATGACCTCAAGGATTTGATGTGCCACATGTATAAGTCTCCGGTCTTTTTCCAAGGTGAAATCAAGGTTCTTGAAGCCTGCGGTGCACCGGCGGAGTTTATAGCAATGTATGCCGATATCCACATTGAGGAGCCTGAGGTTAGAAAGTGGTGTAAAGCGAACATTGTGTCCTGTGATAAGGACTCTTTGTTTGAGGCTATGAAAGAAAAAATGCCTCTGATGGACGGCGATTTGGTTAATCTATGCAAGCCTTTTTACAAGGTTTGGATATTTTGCCTGACTTTCTTCCTGTTGGGACTGCTTGTCGGCGGTTTCTTGGCATGGCTGAGCATAGTTTAACTAAGAAATGACGAAAGAGAGGGAAAGCCTTTAAGGTTTTCTCTCTTTTTTTGTATAAGGCAGCTAAAAGGCTTGCAGTTTGTGCGGTTTGTTTTATATTAAAAAACATAAGTTAGGACTATTTTTAGCAAAGTGTGGAATTATGAAAAAATATCTGATGATGTTGGCGGTTTTGAGCGGACTTTCTGCTTGCACGAGTTTGGCTCCTTTTCCAGAGGAAGACAAAACACCTCTGACCCCGCAGGGCAAACTTAATGCTTGCATTTTGGAACAGGCACGCCAAAAAGCGGTTTTGCCAGAGACATTCAGCGATGTTGATTTGGCCGCTAATCAGGTGGCGAATTATTGCATTCGCAGTTTGGATATGTTGGACAGCGGTTTGTATCGCCAATCGGTGATTAATGCCACAGCCATCATCAATTCTTATAATCAGTAAGCGGGCGAGGGGAATTGTCAGTGTCGCCGATTGCAGATAATAAAAGTTATGAGCTTTATAACGGAGATTGTTTTGAGGTTCTTAAGCAGTTTCCGGAAGAAACTTTTGATATGATTTTTGCCGACCCGCCTTATATGCTCTCAAAAACCGGCAAAACTTGTTATAACGGCAAGTTGGTTAAGCTGGACAAAGGGGCTTGGGATGAAAGTCGCGGGATTGCCGAAGATTTTGAGTTTCATAAACAATGGTTGGCGCTTTGCAAAAAGCTATTGAAACCTAACGGGACTTTGTGGGTTTCGGGCACTTATCACAGCATTTTTTCCTGCGGTTATGCGATGTTGTTGCTCGGTTACCATGTTTTGAATAATATTGCTTGGTTTAAGCCTAATGCAACGCCGAATTTGTCCTGCAAATATTTCACGGCCAGCCATGAGAGTTTGGTTTGGGCAAGAAAAGATAAAAAAGCCAAGCATTATTTTAATTATGATGCGATGAAAAACGGCGATTTTCCGCAAGATTTTATTAAAAAACCGCATACACAAATGCGCACGGTTTGGGCTATTCCCACAACGCAGATGAGCGAAAAAACTTTCGGCAAACACCCGACCCAAAAGCCTTTGGCTTTGTTGGAGCGGATTATTACGGCTTCTACCCATGAAAATGATTTGATTCTAGATCCGTTTATGGGAAGCGGTACGACCGGTGTGGCAGCACTAAAACTTAAACGGCGTTTTGTCGGGGTAGAGCTTAATCCGCAATATTATGACTTGGCCGGCAAAAGAATCGCCAATGTTCTGGATGTTAAGCAATCAGACCTTTTTACCCGCGAGGGGTAGGGTTCTGAATGGTCTTATAGCAATACCATATTAATGCCTATGATAATGGCAGTAAATGAGATGAGCTTTTTGATAACTTCTTGTCTGGTTAAGTTTTCCTTGAAGCTCTTTCCGAAGATTTTATAAAGCACAAACCCTAACAAAAGCGTAAAAATACTCTGTGATGAGCCTATTGATTTTACGGCTAATACAGGTAAATGAGCTAAAGCTATTGTTCCAGCTAAAGTTCCGCCTTGATTAAGAAGTTCATTAGATAAAAAGAGTTTGATTCTTTTTTTATACTGTGGAAATGAGCTTACAATATCCGTTCTATATTGAGGTAAAAGTAAAAGAGATAAACAAATTGATGTTGCAAAAATTGACCCCCAAAATAAAACGGTTACAAAGTCAACACTCTGCAGAGAATATTTGGATAATACCGAAGACAGCGATAATAAAAGAGATACGACCAACATCAAGAAAAATGCAATATTAATTTTTAATTTCTTGATATCAAAATTAAGCCCAAAAGTGGAAAGTAAAATAATTCCGAAACCGAAATATTGAGTTAGGCTCAGTTTTTCGTTTACGATAAAATAAGCCAATACCGGAACTGAAATTTTACCTAAAGAAAATAAAGCCACAACAATCGAGGTATCAATATTGCGGAGAGCGTGATAATAGGGGATTTGATAGCAAACTTCAATCAAAGCGATGATAAATAATATCGCCAGAATCTCTAAAGAAGGAATAGTCGGTGTTCCGAAGAAAAATAAAAAAGGAATGATAATGATGTTACTGATTGTGGCATAAAATACGAGTGAAGGCACTTTCTTAAAAATATTATTAGAAAAATGCGCATCTACGATACAAGATAAAGCGTGTAAAAGCGGTGTTAAAAAAGCTAGAAGTATATACATTTAAAGAATCTCAAAAAAATAAAAACTTTACATAGCATATGCTATTTTGTTTAACGCTTTCTAAACGCTGTCGCTTCTCGCAAATTAACAAAACTGCACCGTTCGCAACGAAAAGCTCCACCGGAGCTTTTCTATCGGCTCACGCCCTCTCGGGTTCGATTCAAGTCTTTATCTTTCCATTAAAAAACCACCCCTCTTGGGGGTGGTAATTGTGCTAAAAGTAAAGGCGGGTAACGGGAATACGTAATGTAAACATTGCTCGTAACAACGGTATCTAAGTTCGCTTCGGCCGCGGAGACGCGTCCTTGCTTACTAAGATATTCCGTTGCTCTTGCAGAGAAAAAATGTCATTACTTTGACATTTTTTCCTTAGCGAGTCCTCTCGGGTTCGATTCAAGTCTTTATCTTTCCATTAAAAAACCACCCCTCTTGGGGGTGGTTTTTTAATGGAGCGGGTAACGGGAATCGAACCCGCATTAAAAGCTTGGGAAGCTCTCATTCTACCATTGAATTATACCCGCGGCAGAAACACTGCTACTATAATTCGCTTCTCAAATTAATCAATATATTTTTTTGCTTTTCTTTAGCGTTTTTTTCTTTATACTCCCCCTTCGGAGGTGCTTTATGCGGAAAGATTTTTATATTTTCAGACATGGCGAAACAGAGCTTAATCGCCAAAGACGTTGGCAAGGTTCCGGTATGGATTATGACCTGACTCCGACCGGTGTTGCTCAAGCTCAGCAACTTTTGCTCAAACTCCAAGATAAAAAGCTTGAGGCTATTTTCTCCAGTCCGCTTATTCGCGCAAAACATACGGCCGATGTTGTTGCTCAAGCATTGCAAATTCCCGTTATTGTTCGCGAAAATCTTAAAGAATGTTTTTATGGCGTGGCGGAAGGACAGCTTACAATAGATTTGGCTGATCGTTATCCCGAAATTTTGTCTCATTGGGCGAGCCTTGCCCCGGAATATGATGATATATCTTTTCCGCAAGGAGAAAGCAAAAAAACAGCGCGTGAGCGAGTGCTTGCCGAACTCCAAAAGTTAACATCTGAAAAATATGATGTTATGGGGGTGGCTATCCATGGTGGAACAATGAGCCAACTCTTAAATTATTTTAATGTTGCTTATGACGCTATCCCAAATTGTGCCACGTTTCATTTGGTCTTTGAAGACGGCAAATGGTTTGCACTTGGCGGAATATTTTAGCCTAAATTACATAAAAGACGGTTCAATATGGATGACAACACGGCGGTTGCGAATGCGGTTCTCCGGTATGGGGTCGCCAAACGGGTCTAGGTTTGGATATTTTGGACTGACATCATTCATTCCGGTTGCGCGCATCCGGACTCTCGCAATGCCTCTTTCTTCCAGAAAACGAGCTACAGCAGAGGCTCGGGCTGAAGAAAGCTCCCAGTTAGAGGGATATTTTTCGCTGGTTACTTTTTCGTCACTTGTATGTCCTTCAATGCTGAAGACAAAGTTTTTATAGCGCTCTGATTGTAATGTGGCCGCCATACGCTTGAGTGCCGGTAAAGCAGTGTTTTTTATCTCGGCAGAACCTTTGTTGAAAAGTATATCTCCGCCAAACTCCAAGACAATACCTTGAGTATCACTGCCAATGGCTACTTTCTTTTCCAAATCTAAAGATTGGATGTCGTCTTTGAGCTCCGTCATAAGCATTTCTATCGGACGTTGGATTATTTTTTTGCCTAAACCTTCACTCAAACCGGCTGAAATTTGTTCATATTTTGCAACGTCGGGTTTGGAAACCGAAAGCATCATGACAAAAAAGCATAGCAACAAAGTTACTATGTCGCCATAAGTTGACATCCAGTCTTCATCAATCTTTTCTTCCGGTTTCTTTTTCATGTTTTATCCTATCTGCCCGAGTTAAGGTCACGGTCTATGGAGAATTGTTCGTTCAAGCTAACAAAAGAGTTTATTTTGTCTTGAATGTAACGAGGGCTCTTGCGCTCCGCTAACAAGACCAAACCTTCCATTTGCAAGTTGTTTTTAAACATGGTTACGTCATTGCGCATGCTCATTTTTGTGGCCAACGGAATGAAGATCAGGCGGGCCAGAATAATACCGTAGAATGTTGTAACCAAAGCAACGGCCATACTTGGGCCAATTGCCGATGGATCCCCCCCCATGCTGCTGAGCATGATAATCAGTCCGATCAGCGTACCAAGCATACCAAAAGCAGGAGCGTCGCCGCCCATTTTTTTCAAAGCATCTGTTTCGCGGCGGTCACGCTCGGCTTGAGATTCCATCATATGCTCCATAATGGTTTTAATCTCTGCTCCGGTGTAACCGGTTACAACCAAGTCTGCGCCGTATGCTAAAAACGGATTGTTGGCACGAACATCATCGGTAATCTCATTTTCAAGACCTTGTAAACCGTTTTTTTGAATGATGTATGCCCAACGCACAATCTGACCGACTTCGTCTTTGAGTGAGATTTCAGAATCTTTATGGCGTCCAAAGGCTTTGCCCATCAGTTTGATAGCTTTTAAGGCAAGGCTTGTTTCATATGACAAAAACAAAGCAACAAAGGTACCGCCGATAACGATAATCATACTCGGGACATCGACAAAGGCCAAAGGTCTGTCCGTGGCGGACAAGATGGAGCCGAGTACAACGCAGATTGCTGCTATAAAACCAAATAATGTTCCTTTTGACATAATGAGCATCGTCCTTATATTGATAAATAATTATTTCTTGCCGGGTTTTACATAGGCAATGTTGGCATGTTCCTCACAATAGGTTTGACCTATTTTGACTTTTCTACCGCAAAAATGGAAATTTTCGTCTTTGGGGTCCCCGATAGGCCAACGGCATGTGTGGTTGTCTAGGTCTGTCAGCATGGTTTTTCCTGAGGGCTTGACTTGGATCTTTGGTTCAGGAACCGATATGGGGGCCGAAACCTCAACGACAACCTCTTCTTCTTTTGCCGGAGCTTTTTCTTCTTTGGGTTTGTTTATTTGCGGAGCAGGTTTTTCTGCCTTGGCTGCTTTAGGTGTTGTGTTTTCTTCAGCAGGGGCATTTTTCTTTTTAATCGGTGACGGACGACCGGAAAGCTGAAGACGGTGCACTTTACCTACGATGGAGTTTTTGGAAACACCGAGGCGTTTGCCTATTTCGCCGGTGGTTAAGCCTTCCTCCCACATCCGCTTCAGGTCTTCAACCATTTGATCTGTCCATGCCATGTTTTTATCTCCTTAAAACTTTAGCTTTACTCAATATATATCCCGATATTATGAAAATATTGTTACCGAGTCTAGCAATATTAACATTTTATCACTTTTTTTTTGCAAATTTATGGGTTATATTGGTCAAAAATTATGTTGTAAGGGGTTATTAAATGCAAAAAAAGTTTGTTAATGTCTTGTTCTTAAGTGTTTCTTTGAGTGTTCTTTCTTCCTCAATTGTTTGTGCCGAAAACAATAAAATTGTACTGGATGCCGAAAAAACTGTGAATATGGCAATCAGTATTTATAACAATGGTATGGGTTTTGTTCGAGATACGCGAGAGGCAGAACTTGAAAGAGGCAGCAACTTCGTTTCTTTTAGCGGAGTGGCTGAACAGATTAATCCTGAAAGTGCAATGCTCTCGGGTGAGGGGGTTAGCGTTAAGGAACAAAACTATAATTATAATCTTTTAACGCCTTACAGCATTGTTGATAATTCTGTCGGAGAAACAGTTAAAACCGTTCGATATGATGAGAAAACAGGACGGGAGATTTTTTCTCAGGCAAAGATTATCGATAGTGTTAACGGCAGACCGATTTTGCAATTTGACTATGGTATCGAGACTGATTTTCCGGGGCGGATTGTTTATAATAAACTTCCTGAAAATTTGACATCTCAACCCTCTTTGAATGTTCGTTTGAAGAATAAAACTCCGGGAAAGAAAAAATTGGAGTTGGCTTATTTGACCAACGGAATCAGATGGAATGCAGCATATGTTGCGGAAGTCGGAAAAGATAATGTTATGAGCCTTAACGGTTGGGTTACAATTGATAATAAATCCGGTGCGGATTTTGAAAATGCTTCCGTACAGCTTGTGTCAGGAAATGTTAACACCGTGCAAGCTGTTGTTATGCCCAGAATGTATGCCGCACCCATGAAAGCACTGGCATCTGATGCCGTGATGGCTGAAAACGCAATGGGTGGTGTTGTTCCCGAAGCATTGGGAGATTATTATCTGTATGAGCTGCCTAAACGTGTAGATGTTAAAAATAACCAAGCTAAGCAAATTAGTTTGTTTGCAAAAGAAAATGTGCGCTTTGAACGTGTTTACAGAGCAAGGTCTTCTTTGTATGCAGGTTTGAACTTGCGTGAGAATGAGTTTGAAAATGCGCATCCGGAAGTAGTGTTTAAGTTGACAAATTCGGAGGCTAATGGTTTGGGTCTGCCTTTGCCGCAAGGTATTGCCCGTTTTTATGAAAAAGACGTAAAAGGGAATATGTTGTTTGTCGGGGAAAGCGAATTTCCTCAGCTTGCCAAAGGGGGAAAAGCTGAACTTGTCTCCGGAAAATCTTTTGATGTGGCGCTTAGCGGAAAACTTCGCAATGTTATAAAATTGAGTAAAGAAAGTTCGGAAGCGGATTTTGAAATAACCTTTAAAAATGCTAAAAACGAATCGGTAAAGGTAGAGTTTGAACAAGCATTTAACGGTAATTGGGAAATCGTTTCGGAAAGCCAAGCCAGCGAGAAGAAAAATGCTTCAACAGCCTTGTGGCGTGTTGAAATTCCGGCAAACGGCGAAAAGGTTTTGACATTTAAAAGCAGAATTACGGCATTATGAAAAAAATATTTTTAATATCGGCGATATTGGTTGCTCTGGTTAGTTTCGGGGCTAAGGCTGCTTTGGAGAAGAAACCCGATTTTTCTGTTGATATGGATGCAAAGCTTCCGCCATATGAAGTTATGCTTAAAAAGTTTGTGGATGATAATAAGGTCGTTGATAGGAAGTATGATTATCATTGGGATATAGGTAATGTTTTTGACAATGTTTTTCGGATGACCATTGATTATTACGGGCAGACGGAAAAAAGAGTTAAGAATATTCATGAAGATGATTTATTTGTAATGCTTTCAACAATTCCGCCAGAATATTATCAGTATATCGGTCCGTATTTGCATACCGTACCGAATATGCCGGAAAAGATATTAAATATGCCGGGGATAAAAGAGACTAAAAATCAGTTTCCTAAAAGAATTGCCAAAGAGCTCGAGGGAATTGAGGATTTGGAATTTGTTTCTCCTTATTTGTATTATGTTTTGATGCCGGAAAGTTGGCCGGATTATCGCAAAACCATGGAAAAAATGCCTCTGCCCTCAACAAAGGCAAAGGTTAAACATGATCCCGAATTTTTTAAAAAAGTTAATGCATTGGTTCCGGATGAGATGTTTTATCCCGGTGCTTCAAAGCAAGATAAAATTACTCAGAGTGATTTAAGAACACTTGAGCCGACGCAAAACAGTCCGTTGACATCTGCTGATGTGAAGGCATTCATCGGAACTTTAGATAAAGTTAATAAATTTACAAAAGATTTGAAAATTTATGACAGGATTAATACTGCCGGAAGGCTTATTGATATGTGGGAAAAAGAGCAGGGAAGCGGTATGCAGGTTAGTTTGCTCAAAGATTTGGTTAATCCATGTCAAAGATTGGTGCAAAAGGTAAAGTATGCCGGATTGGAAAGAGATTTTTCTAAGTTGATTAATGCAGACGGTTTTGATATTGAGGGTTGGGCTTATACATGCGATAAGACCGTTAAGGCTTATAGAGTTTCTATGCTGACCAGAAGTATCATGGCCGGTATTTTGATGTATAAACAAGGGGTTTATGATGCTTTGCGTGATATCGGCGGAGTACGCATAGGTAATCTGCAAAGAGAAACGGTTGAGGCCATTTTGGCCATGTATAGAGCGCCGATGAATGATGTTTTGGAAACGAGAAAAAATAGAAGCGAACTCAGAAGAAAGATTATTGACAACAACAGATTTATAGGTAATGCTCCAATTTTAGTGTTGTATTAAGCAGGATTTTTAGCAAGGACGAAAAGTATGAGAACAGTTGTGTTGGGCGGCGGTGAAAGCGGGACAGGCGCTTGCTTGCTGGCAAAAAAGCTCGGACATGAAGTGTTTTTATCCGACAAGGGGAATTTGTCTGACAAGTATCGAGAGGTTTTGATTAAAAATCAGATAGATTTTGAGGAAGGGCAACATAGTCTTGATAAAATTTATAATGCCGATTTAGTGATTAAAAGTCCGGGGATACCGGAAAATAATCCGGTTGTGGAAGAGTTGCGCCGTCGCAAGGTTGAAGTGATTTCGGAAATTGAGTTTGCCGGACGCAACAGCTCTGCTAGAATGTGTTGTATTACGGGAAGCAACGGCAAAACAACCACAACACTTTTAACTAAACATATTTTGGATGTGGCAGGCGTTGATGCCGGTTTGGCCGGAAATGTCGGTTTCTCTCTGGCGGCACAGGTCGCAGAAAATGCGCATTCTTTATATGTGATTGAATTATCCAGTTTTCAGTTGGACGGAATGTATGATTTCAGAGCTGATGTAGCCGTCCTGACCAATATTACGCCGGATCATTTGGATAGATATGATTTTAAGTTTGAGAACTATATTAATTCAAAGTTTCGGATTTTGCAGAATATGCGAGAAGATGACCTGTTTATTTATGGTTATGACAGCGATGTCGTACGTGAGAAAGTCGCAAGCTTGAATATTGTGCCCAAAGCTGCGCCCTTTACCTATCTTGACAAAAAAGAATGTGCGGCGTATATGGACGGCAATAAGTTGGTGGCAAAAGAATCGGGTCGAGAGTTCGTTATTGATAAAGATGAAATTACCATCAAAGGGCGCCACAATGTTTATAATGCCATGTGCGCTGTTTTGGCCTGTATGCGGCTGGGCGTAAGCAATGAGAAAATAGCCGAAGGTTTAAGGACATTTCCGCAAGTGGAACATCGGTTGGAAACGGTCTTGGTTAGAGACGGTGTTACTTATATTAATGATTCAAAGGCTACAAATGTTGATTCCGCGTGGTATGCTTTGGACAGTATGACGGCGCCGGTTGTATGGATTGCGGGTGGCAAAGATAAAGGTAATGACTACAGCGTGTTGTTTGATTTGGTTAAGGCTAAAGTCAAAACGCTGGTTTGTATGGGATTGCATAACGAAAAACTGATTGAAAGTTTTTCGCCGATTTGCGAAGTGGTTGATACCGATAATCTGGCAGATGCCGTTAAGGCAGCCAAGGCTCATGCTCAAGCGGGAGATGTTGTGTTGCTCTCGCCTTGTTGTGCCAGTTTTGATTTGTTTAAGAGCTATGAACATCGCGGTGAGATGTTTAAGGAAGAAGTGAGAAAGTAGAAACAAAATGACGATTTTGGATAATATTAAAAATGTATATTTCGTCGGAATCGGCGGTATCGGTATGAGTGCTTTGGCTCGTTATTTTAAGATTAAGGGCTATAATGTTGCCGGATATGACCGCACCAAAACAGCTTTGACCGAAAAAATGGCCACTCAGGAAGACATTGAGATTAATTATGTGGATGAAGTCGCTGAAATCGGTGAGATATATCGTGATACCGATAAAACGTTGGTCGTTTATACGCCA
Source organism: uncultured Alphaproteobacteria bacterium (assembly GCA_944392155.1). GTDB lineage: Bacteria > Pseudomonadota > Alphaproteobacteria > RF32 > CAG-239 > Scatacola_A. The sequence continues at coordinate 81,621 of CALXVR010000002.1, forward strand.
GCTATTCCGCAAGATAACAAGCAGCTTAATTTCTTTATTGAAAACGGAATGAAGCCGCATAAACGCTCCGAGGTGTTAGGACTTTTGTCGCAAGCGGGAAAGGCTTTGTGTGTGGCAGGAACACACGGCAAAACCACAACTTCTACATTGCTTGCTTGGCTTTTGCATAATTCCAAAATTAAGTGCAGTGCTTTTTTGGGGGGTATATCCGAGAATTTCGGAACGAATTTGTTGGTGGACACCACATCTGATTATATTGTTATTGAAGCAGATGAGTTCGATCGTTCGTTTTTGACGCTTAACCCCGAAAAAGCGGTTATAACATCCATGGATGCCGATCATATGGATATTTACGGCAGCAGGGAAAGTATTTTGGCGGCTTTTGAAGATTTTGCAGATAGAATCGTTGAAGGCGGAAAGCTCTTTATTAAACAAGGCTTAGAAATTAAACGTCGTAAGGTTGACGGTTATTATTGCTTGAACGGTAAGGCTGATTTTTATTCGGATAATCTGCGTTTGGAAAACGGTTTGTATACCTTTGATTATCACGGTATGAACGGCGATATTTTTGATTTGAAGCTCGGTGTGCCGGGGATGGTTAATGTAGAAAATGCGACAGCGGCGATTACGGTTGCTTTGGACTGCGGCGTTACCGAAGAAGAGATTAGAAAAGCTTTGCCTGAATTTAAGGGCGTGCATCGTCGTTTTAATATTATCTTAGCTAATGAAAATTTAACTTTGATTGATGATTATGCTCACCATCCCAAGGAGATTGAAGCAACTTTGCGTTCGGTTCGTCAAATTTGGCCCGAAAAACATTTGATGGTTATTTTTCAGCCGCATTTGTATTCTCGTACCAAAGATTTTGCTCCTGAGTTTGCTACCAGCTTGTCTTTGGCAGATGAAGTTATTTTGATGAATATTTATCCGGCGCGTGAAAAGCCTATTCCAAATGTTACGTCTGATATTATCATGGATAAGATTAGCGTGCCCGTAAAATTGCTGAGTGAAGAAGAGATTGTGAAGGCTTCTTCCGATTTCAAAGGAATCGTCATTACTATGGGAGCCGGTGATATTGATAAATTGCCCGTAAAAATTTATGCAAAAATAAATTGTCTAAAATCAGCTGCTTAGACGGTTTTTTAATATTTTTTTCTTGCAATTTGATTTTATTTGAGCTTATAACACTTAAAAAATTGATTTAACTTATTAAAAAAGGTAAAAGAAAATGGCTCGTGTTACAGTTGAAGACTGCGTTGATAAAATTCCGAATCGCTATGAGTTGTTGATGGTTGCAGCTCAGAGAGCGAAAGATATCAGCTCCGGTGCACCGATTACGGTTGCCAGAGACAACGATAAGAATCCGGTTATTGCTTTGCGTGAAATTGCAGAAGAAACCGTCAGCATTGAAGAACTGCAAAAGTCTTTGGTTATGGGCTTGCAAAAATATGTTGAAGTTGAGGAGCCGGAAGAAGAAGAGCTTGAGATTATGGCTGCCGAAAAAGAATTGGCTGATTTGGATGAGCAGTTCTCCGGTTTGTTGCTTGACGGCGAAATGGCTGACGGTATGCAGGTTCATGGCGGCGATGATGACGATGTTTTGGATTTGGATGCCGCAGATGCCGGTAGCGATGACGATATTTCGCTTGATGATGAAGCCGGAATGGATGACGGATTTGATATGGGCGACGATGTTGCCGATGATTTTGACGAAGAATAAAATCAATATCATAAAAATCTTGGAAAAACCCCGCATAATCTGCGGGGTTTTTGCTGGTTTAAAGTAATTGTTAATTTTTTAATTGTAGTATAAAATAGCTTTCAAAGCAGGATTTTTGAAGAATTTTTTTATTGGAATAATAAGGTTGCAATGTTAAGACAGTATGAACTTGTTGATTTAGTAAAATCATATGACCCCGATGCCGATGAAGATGCATTAAACCGCGCCTATGTGTTTGCGATGAAAAAGCACGGCGCACAGCTCAGAACCTCCGGCGATCCTTATTATTCGCATCCGGTGGAAGTGGCCGGTATTTTAACAAAATTTAAGTTGGATTCCGTTTCCATTATTGCCGGCTTGCTTCATGATACGGTGGAAGATACGGATACGACGGTTGAAGAAGTACGGGAACTTTTTGGCGACCAAGTGGCGCAAATTGTTGATGGCTTGACTAAGTTGGCCAAGATTGAGCAAAAGTCAGCAAATAATAAACAAGCTGAAAATTTCCGTAAGCTTTTGCTCGCTATGTCCGAAGATATTCGCGTTTTGCTGATTAAGTTGGCTGACCGCTTGCATAATATGCGTACGTTGCATTTTTGTGCGCCGGAAAAAAGAGCGCGCATTTCCAGAGAGACTTTGGATATTTATGCGCCTTTGGCCGAGCGTATCGGTATGCAGGAAGTTAAGAGCGAGTTGGAAGAAATTGCTTTTGCCGAGCTGCATAAGGAAGCACATGATTCTATTGTGGCACGTCTGAACTTCTTGCGCGAAAAAGACAGCAATTTGGTGCCGAAGATTATTGAGCAGTTGCAAAAAGATATGGAAGAAAACGGTATTAAAGCCGTTGTTTCCGGCAGAGAAAAAACGCCTTATTCCATTTGGCGCAAAATGCAGCAGAAAAATGCTTCTTTTGAACAACTTTCCGATATTATGGCTTTCCGCATTATTGTTGATGATGTGGCAACTTGTTATCAGGCTCTGGGTATTGTTCACAGCAAATATCATATGGTGCCGAGACGTTTTAAGGATTATATTTCAACGCCAAAACCGAATGGTTATCAATCTATTCATACCGGAGTTATCGGTCCGGAGAATACGCGTATTGAAATCCAAATCCGTACGCACGAAATGCACGAAATCGGTGAGAAAGGTGTGGCGGCGCACTGGGCTTATAAGCAAGGGCAAAAAGCTGAGGGTAAAAACTTTCGCTGGATTAGAGAATTGTTGGAGATTTTGGAACAAGCCTCAAATCCTGAGGAGTTTTTGGAAAACACCAAACTTGAAATGTATAATGATCAGGTCTTTTGCTTTACACCTAAAGGAGACCTTATCGGTTTGCCGGTTAATTCCACACCGGTTGATTTTGCTTATGCCGTGCATTCTTCGGTCGGTGATACTTGCGTGGGTGCAAAAATCAATGGCGAAATTCGTCCGTTGAGAACGGTTTTGCAAAATGGTGATCAGGTTGAGATTTTGACCTCAAAAGCACAGCATCCGTCAACAGAATGGGAACGTTTTGTGGTTACGGGCAAAGCCAAAGCCGCTATCAGACGTTATGTTCGTGCTTATAAGCGTGAGCAATTTATTACGCTTGGGCAAGAGATTTTGGAGCGGTTGTTTAAGGGTGAGAATCTGGAGTTCTCAGAAAAAGGGCTGGTTAATGTTTTGCCGAATTTTGAGGCGGAAACGATTGATGATATTTATGCCAAAGTCGGTGAGGGTATTGTTACCGGTTGGGATGTTTTGAAAGCGGTGTACCCCGGCTATAAACAATCTAAACTTGAAAAAGTGGTTAAGTCGGTTAAATTGCCAAGCTTTAAAAAATTGGTTAAACCGAAGAAAGGTAAAGGTGAACCTCTTAAAATCAAAGGTCTTATCCCCGGAATGGCCGTGCATTTTGCCGGTTGTTGCCATCCGTTGCCGGGAGACAGGATTGTCGGTATTGTTACGACCGGAAAAGGCGTGGCGGTGCATACGATTGATTGTAAGGCTTTGGAAAAATATGCCGATGAGCCGGAGCGGTGGTTGGATATTGCTTGGGGCGAGGAAGCTGAAAACGAAATGCACACCGGCCGCTTGAAGATTATGCTGGCAAATGAGCCCGGAACATTGGCGGAATTGTCAAACTTAATTGCGCGAAATAACGGTAATATAGCCAATTTGAATATTGTTAACCGAACTGTAAGTTATTTTGAAATATTGGTGGATGTTGAAGTCAGAGATTTAAAACATTTGACTGATATTATTGCCGCTCTTAAGGCTTCTAAAGTTATTTCATATGTGGCTCGCGCCGCTCAATAAAACTAAATGGGGATTTATGATGATTGTTGGAATCGGCTGTGATTTAGCAAATATTGACAGATTGGAAGAAACGCTTAAACAGTTTGGCAGTAGGTTTTTGGATAGAGCATTTTCAGAGACGGAAAAAGCAGAAATCGCGCGGCGCAAAAAACTTTCGCCACGCGAATATGCCTGCGCGGCAGCAAAGCGTTTTGCGGCCAAGGAAGCTTGCACTAAGGCTTTGGGTACGGGGTTTCGTGATGGTGTGTTTATGAAAGATATTGAGATTGTGCATTTGCCCAGCGGTAAGCCTGAAATGCATCTTTATAACGGAGCTAAAAAGAAGTTGGATGAAATCTGCCAAAACGGGCAAGCGCATGTGCATGTTACAATGACGGATGATTATCCTTGGGCACAGGCCTTTGTTGTTATTGAAATTATTTAAACTTTGGGGTTGATATAATTAAAATAATGACTAGTATATGAGCGTTATTTTAGAAAAAGGCATAAGAGGTGTTTTTCTCTAAAATAACAGTAGGTTAAAACAATTGGTTTATGAGGTTTTGCGATGGAGAAAGAAGAGAGCCTGGCCGATACGATTAAGACGGTGATTTATGCTATTGTTATTGCTATTTTGATTCGTACATTTTTATTTGAACCGTTTAAGATTCCGTCCGGCTCAATGTATCCGACCCTTTATGTCGGGGACTATTTGTTTGTTTCAAAATATACATATGGTTATTCCAAACATTCTCTGCCGTTTTCTATGCCTTTAATCAGCGGGCGTATTTGGGCCGATATGCCGGAACGCGGTGATGTGGTTGTTTTTAAGTTTCCGCAAGATAATAAGACAGATTTTATTAAGCGCATTATCGGCTTACCGGGGGATAAGATTAAGGTTGAAAACGGACGTTTGTATGTTAACGGTAAGCTTGTTGAACGCAGAAAAGTCGATGATTTTGTAGTAAGGGATGCTGCGGGAAACGCAGAGCGCTATCATCAGTATACAGAGGTTTTGCCGGAAGGTTTTACTCATAAGATTATTGAAGTTTCCGATAATGAAGGAGCTGATAATACAATTGAGGTTAGTGTGCCTCAAGGAAGCTTTTTCGTTATGGGGGATAACCGAGATAAATCTAATGACAGCCGTTTTGATGTCGGCTTTGTGCCTTTTGAAAATTTGGTCGGTAAAGCGCGCTTTTTGTTCTTTTCTCATAATGATGAAGGGGCTTGGTATAAGCCTTGGACTTGGCCGAAAAAAATCCGTTGGGAGCGGCTTTTTGATACGATCGATTAGTTGAAGGGGCCAAATAAAATGGAAAATTTGGAAAAGCTCGAAAAAATCTTGGGCTATAGTTTTAAAAATAAGCATCTGCTCAAGCAAGCCTTAACGCATAGTAGTTATTCTTCCAAACTTACTGAAAATTATGAACGTTTGGAGTTTTTGGGCGACAGAGTTTTGGGGCTGACGATTGCCGCATTGTTGTATCGTATGTTTCCGAATGAGCCGGAAGGAAATATGTCGCAGCGTCATACCGGTTTGGTTAACAAAGATTGTGTTTCGGAAGTTGCCAAGCGTTTGGGGTTGGATAAGTTTGTTATTTTGGCAAATGAGGAAATCCGCGAAAACGAAAATGTGCTTTGCGATGTCTGCGAAGCAGTTATCGGCGCAATCTTTATTGATGCCGGTTGTGAACAGGCGGTTGATTTTGTGAACCAGCATTGGAAAGATTTAATTGATAAAAATGTGGCGCCGCCTAAAGATGCCAAAACGATGTTACAAGAAGCAGCTCATAATTTGGGTTTGAGCAGTCCGCAATATAAACTTATCGGGCGCGAAGGTAGCGAGCATGAGCCCTTGTTTCATATGGAAGTCAGCTTCTCTAACGGTGTGGCGGAAAAAGGTGTCGGTCGCAACAAAAAGCTAGCCGAGCAAGAGGCTGCTGCTAAAATGCTTGTTAAACTCGGAGTTAAGAATGGATAATTCTTCCGATATACTTAACCAAACGCGTTGCGGATTTGTGGCGCTTATCGGTGCGCCAAATGCCGGAAAATCGACTATTACCAACAATTTTGTCGGCTCTAAGGTTTCTATTGTTTCTCCTAAGGTACAAACAACCAGAACTTTGGTGAAGGGTATCGGCATTTATGATAATACGCAAATCATCTTTCTGGATACACCGGGGATTTTCAAACCCAAACGTCGCCTTGATCGAGCAATGGTGGCTTCCGCTTGGGGTGGCGTAGGTGATGCCGATATTACGGTTTTGGTGGTGGATGCCAAACGTGGGTTTGACGATGAAACTCAATCCATTATAGCTAAGCTTAATAAAAATAAAATTGAGGCTGTATTGCTTCTAAATAAAATTGACTTAGTGCAAAAAGAAAAACTTTTGGAGCTGAGCGCCAAAATTAATGCGGCCGGAAAATTTAAAGAAACTTTTATGGTCTCAGCCATGACCGGACAGCAGATTGATGATTTTTATAAATATCTGGCAGATAATCTGCCCGTCAGCCCGTGGTATTATCCTGAAGACCAAATCTCGGATATGCCCTTAAAACTCTTGGCGGCTGAAATTGTTCGTGAAAAGCTGTTTTTATATTTGCGCCAAGAGCTTCCCTATGCTCTAACGGTAGAGCCTGATTTATGGGAGCGTCGTGAAGACGGCTCTGTTCGAGCCGAAATTACAATCTATGTTGAGCGAGATAGCCAAAAAATTATTGTTCTCGGTAAAGGCGGAGCCATGATTAAACGTATCGGGCAAGCAGCACGCCGAGAATTGGAAGACCTCTTGGAAGACCGCATTCATCTTTTCTTATTCGTCAAGGTTCGCGAGAACTGGGGTGATGATCCGGCAAGGTATGTGGAGTGGGGGCTTAACTTCAACTCTTAAAAGTTTGTATAATGGTCATCTAGTACAGAAACTACGGGGTAAAATTTTTAGTCGTGTACCATTTTTGTACACTCAAAAAATTTTCCCCTTGTTTCTTACTATATGCCTCATTCTCCAAACTTTTCAAAAAGTTTGCAAGCTGTTGCCAGCTTGACCGCGACACTAGCTGTTTTGTCGACCTTTGTTGAACCGCGATGCTTCCTAAGTGCATATCTCTCTTTTGTGTCCTGAAGGGTTAAATCTTCTCGTATGTCGTTCTGTGTTCTTTAATGTGATGTTTTACTGAAATTTTATAATCAAAAAATCTTTTAATTAAAAATTGGCACGGTAGTTGCATAAAAATAGACAACCGTAAAAATTATCCAAATGTTATTGGGGAGAATATAATGGATAATACAAAATACATTGCCTTATCGCGCCAGATGGCCTTATGGAAACAGATGGACATTGTTTCCAACAATATGGCTAATATGAATACATCCGGCTTCAAGCAAGATGATGCAATTTTTGCCTCTTATCTTACGCAGACCAAAAATGCCGAGGGCTTTGGTCAGGTTCCGGTTTATTTTACACAAGATTTCGGAATGTATAAGGATTTCAGAGAAGGGGTAATTCAACATACCGGAAATACTTTTGATTTGGCTTTGCAAGGCGATGCTTTCTTTGCCGTTGAGACACCTGAAGGGGAGAGATATACACGTAAAGGGCAGTTTCAACTCAATGCTGATGGTATGTTGGTAACAAGCGAAGGTTATGCGGTTTTATCAGAAAATAACGAGCCTTTCTTTATTGCTCCGGGGGAAACGGAAATTTCCATTACGGAAAGTGGCGATGTTTATACGGAAAACGGTGTTATCGGAACTATTAAGACAGTTTCGTTTGAAAATAATCAAAAACTTTTAAAAGTTGCTGATACGATGTTTGAAAATACGGATGGAAACATGATGCAACCGGCGGATAACACAAAAGTTATTCAGGGGGCGGTTGAGAAGTCTAATGTTGATCCGATTGTCGAAATGACAAAGATGATTAAGTTGCAGCGCTCTTATGAAATGGTTCAGTCTATGATAGATGAAGAGCATGAACGGCTTTCAAACACAATCAGTACTTATTCACAATTAGCTTAAATTTAGGGGAAAATAAATGAGATCTTTAGCAATCGGCGCAACGGGAATGCTGGCACAGCAGACAAACGTAGATGTTATTTCCAACAATATCGCCAATATGAACACGACGGCTTACACCAAAAGAAGAGCCGAATTTAACGATCTTTTGTATCAGAACATCATTCGTCCGGGTTCGGCTTCAACATCTTCCGACACGATTGTTCCGTCAGGTATTCAACTCGGTCTTGGTGTCAGAACGGCTGCGGTTTATCGTATTACGGACGGAACAAGCCTGACAAACACAAATAATACTTTGGATTTGGCTATTCGCGGCCGCGGCTATTTTCAGATTGAACTGCCGGAGGGAAAAGGAACGGCCTATACCAGAGACGGTGCTTTTCAGCGCAACGGTGACGGGGTTATCGTGACGCATGATGGTTATGTTGTTCAGCCGGAAATCACTATTCCCGATGATGCCGTTGAAATTTATGTTAACAGTTCGGGTGAAGTTTGGATTAAGCAAGACGGCGAAACCGATGAAGTTAATGTCGGGCAGCTTGAGTTGGCTACTTTTCCTAACGAGGCAGGTTTGGAAGCAATGGGGCAAAACCTCTTTTTGGAAACACAAGCTTCCGGTGCGCCGATTGTTGATAATCCGGATACCGAATCTTTCGGTTCGGTTTTGCAGGGCTACCTTGAGACTTCTAATGTTAATCCGGTAGCCGAAATTACCGAGTTGGTTTCTGCGCAGCGTGCGTATGAGATGAACTCAAAGATTATTCAGACCTCTGACCAAATGTTGAGCACGATTACATCGTTGAGATAGTGGCCGGATGCCGGGAGTAATAATGATGAAATTCTTTTTAGCCGCAGTTTTGATGTTAAGCCAGATTAGTATGGCAAAAGCAGAGAATCTGCTGATTGTGGGGGAAGATGAAATCAGGCAGGCAATTGAACAAGAGTTTGTCGAACAGGGCCAAAATCAGAATGTGGATCTGGAACTTTTTGGTGGGCAAACCGTCTTTCATATCCAAAATGCTCAAAAAGCTAAAATTTTGGTCTCTGGTTTGACGTTAGATGAGTTGCAAAATAAGTTTTCCTGCAATGCGGAAATTTTTGCCGATGGGAAATCTTTTGCTAAAACGGATATTTCCGGCAGATATTTCTGGTTGAGCGAAATTTGGGTTCCGGCTCGTAATATTCAAAAAGGTGAATTGATTAAGCCGGAAATGCTTCGACAAATTCAGGTCAGAACAAATCGGATTAAGCCGAGTTTTGTTACGGACAAAGACAAATTGGCGGGTTTGGAGGCCAAAAAGCTCTTGAAAGAAGGCAAGATTGTGGCGGACAGAGATGTCGGTAAACAAATGCTGATTAGAAAAGGAGATACGGTTACTGTTGTGTATAAAACCGAAAAAATGCAGATAACAGCCAAAGTTGAAGCTTTGAGCGATGGTGGGCTCGGTGACAAAATTGAACTGTTGAATCCTAAAAGCAAAAAGACTTTGTTCGGTGAGGTCTTGGACAAAGACACCGTTAGTGCTGATGTACAATAGAAGGGGACTATTGCGATGAATGATAATCGAAATTTTGCAAAATTGACAGCCGTATTGCTAATGGCAACAACTTTGAGCGGTTGCAATGCTTGGACCAGAATCAAAAATATTGGTGCGGAGCCTCCTCTAACTCCGATAGAAAATCCGGTAGAAGCTCCTGATTATAAGCCGGTTTCCATGCCGATGCCGGAGCAGCCTCAACACTATGCCGGAGCAAACTCTTTGTGGCGCGCCGGATCTTCAGGTTTCTTTAAAGACCAAAGAGCGTCTAAGGTCGGAGATATTTTGACGGTTAAGATTTCGGCATCAGACGCGGCTAAGCTTGAAAACGAGACAGAACAGACGAGAGACAATAACTCAGATACTCTGGGTGTGAGCCGGTTGTTTGGTTATGAAAGTTATGCAACCGATTATTTACCTGATGCTGCAATCCCTTCTAATTTGGTTGATGTTCAGTCAGATCATGATGTTTCCGGCGAAGGTAAAATTGATCGTAGTGAAGAAATCGATGTGACAATGGCTGCCGTGGTTACGCAGGTTTTGCCGAACGGAAATTTGGTGATTGAGGGTACTCAGGAAATCAGAGTTAACTATGAACTGCGTCAGTTAACTGTCAGAGGTATTATACGGAGAGCAGATATTTCATCCGATAATTCTATCGAATCGAAGAAGATTGCCGAACTTCGAGTTTCTTACGGCGGACAGGGTACAATCTCTGATATGCAGCAGCCGAGATATGGGCGTCAGCTATTGGATATTGTGTCGCCGTTCTAATAAAATTATTGATAAGTTCCCCTATTATTATGTTGACGCTTTTAAAGAAAAAATCTCCCCAATTTTTTCTTTAGGTGCAGAGTTTCCCCAAGCTCTGTATTTTTCCTGAAATTAAAGTCTGTCTTTTTCCCCTATTATGAGGCAGACTTTTTTTCAGGGTGATAAGTAAAATTAATTATTTAAAAAGATAATTTGATAGATTATAAATTTTTGTGATAACCATATTAGTTTTTTTTAAGGAAGCGGAAATGAACAGTAAAATTGACCAAGTTAAAAATGCTGAAAACGAAGCAATTATTCTTCTGAATCACGCTATGGCGTTGTCAAAGGCATCTACAAGCAATGATGAGTTGGAAATTGTTTCGGTGTTGGACAGCAATTTGAAACTTTGGGTGGAAATAGAAACATCACTTAAAAGTGCAAAGAATTTGCTTCCCGAAGATATTAAAGCGAATCTGATTAAATTGTCTCGTTTTGTTGAGCGTATGACTCTTTCCAAGGGTTCAAAAATGACTAAATCGGATTTCGATTGTTTGATTAATATAAATATGCAGATTTCAGAAGGTTTGATTGAAGCGGTTAAGAATAATTTGGCTACTGAAGAAGCTTTCTCACTTTTGAAATGTGCTATTGATTTGTCTATGGCTCGTGAAAACGGAGATGCCAAAGAGCTGGTCAGTGCTTTGGATAATAATATGCAGTTGTGGGTTTATATTAAAACTTTGGCTTCTAAGCAAGACAATCCGTTGCCGCCGGAGACAAAAAGCAATCTGATAAAATTAGCAGACTATGTTTCAAGTAAAACATTGGAAATCGGTAAAAATGTTGATGATATTAATCAGAAGACACTTGATTCCATGATTATGACCAACTTGCAAATTTCCGAAGGTCTGATGACTAAGAGAATTGCTTGTTGAAAGGACCGATAAGTTATTAAAAAAATCTCCGGTTATTTGCCGGAGATTTTTTTTGAGATTTGTTTTATTTAAGGTATCCGTTTTCTTGGTCGCAGTCTGGGCTTCCTGTGAGAGCAATACAAGTGTCTTCGTACTCTGTATAACAAACTTCGCAACCGCCACAGGAATTTCTGCTTTTGCAGCCATAAGTGCAACTAATGTCTGTGTAGCAACCTCGGCGGCATGGGTTGGTTTCACAAGTTGCAACACAAGAGCTTCCAGATTGAGTGTAGCCGGAGTTGCAAGACCAAGCGGAGCATTTAGACGAACAATCCGTATAATATGCTGTACATGTAGCATTACTCGGAACATTGACAGCAGTTCTGTTGCGGCAGTTGTCGGAGTAACAAGTCTGGCACTTAGATGAGCAGCTTGAATAGTAAGTTTGGCATCCATAGGTGCAAGATTGATTTGTAAGTCCATCACAAGGATCTTCCGGCTCCTCAGGCTCCTCAGGCTCATCCGGTTCGGTATTACAACTTGTGCAAACAGAAGAACAACAAGATGTTGAAGATGACCAGCTGGCACATCCGGCAGAACCGCAGCTGACACCACTCTGACAGCTTACACCCTCACACGGGTCTGAAGGCGGTGTCGGATTACAACTTGTGCATTGTCCGCAAGAGCCGTAAGAGGCACAACCGTTAGAACAGCTTAC
>CALXVR010000003.1 GCA_944392155.1 uncultured Alphaproteobacteria bacterium
GTATATAAACTTTGGTTGCCTAATTTGCAGATTTTTAATAGCGGCAGAATTTGCGGGATATCTTCCGCGTCCAAATTATCGGAGATTTGTTCCGGTAAATTATGATGCCCCTGCTCTATTAAAGCACTATAAACGGCAAAGTTTTTCTGACGGAAATTTTCATTTAGAGCATTTTGCAACAGACGCGGAGGAATTGTGTCTTTTTGAACATTTCCGCTGTTTAAATACTTCATCATTTGTTCGACAAAATCGGCATTGTTACTTTGTGTGATATATTCAAAGGCAGATTTTTGGTCAAAATCTCTTCTGAATAAAAGCTCTTTGATTTTCAGTTTTTTGAACAATTCTGCATCTTGAGCGTGGACATCAGCAAACATTTTCAGCTCGACGTCTAACAATTTTGCACGGAACTGCTGATACGAAGACAGATATTTTTGACCGACATTGTAAAGCTGTTTTGTTAAGGGAAGCTTTTGAAAAAAGTGCTTAAGGTCTGATATCTCTTCTTGTCCGGAGATTACTAAAGCGCTGACGTTTAATGCTTCATTTAGGATTTCTGCCTCAGAGGTATCTCTCAGGTCATCATTTTTCTTAATATCCAAATATGAATCTGAGGTATGCTCACTGGGGGGTAACACGTCTTGTGCGGCGCATTTTTCTTGGTCATACAGATGAGAAAGCAAAAGGATGTTCTCATTGGGAGAAACCTCTAACAAAGCATTTACGGATTGTTTGAGCTTGCGGTCTTGGGTGAACCTGTTTAGGCTTCCGAGCCTCCAGTTCTTCACGGCACCTTCATCTTTTTGAGATACAATATGCAAGACGCTTGAATTTGTCTTTCCGTAAGGCATGGCCGAAGCTATGTCTAAGACGAACATTTGTTTTTGAATATAGTTTTTTTCGTCTGCCGAATAACCTAAACGTTCCATATTTTGCAAAAATAAATTTTCCAGCTCGAAAAATACCGGTCCGCCGTGGCAATGGCTGATCATCGGCAAATTGCGCATTCTTTTGGCGGCTTCTTCCTTACTGAGCCTTTTTTGACCATTGTCATCAGATATTAAGGGCAAGAGATAAGTGTCAAAAAATTTTGTATAATAGTCTTGGTGCTTTTTGACTAAAGGATAGAGCCTGTCATCTAATAAATTGAGCTCGGCTTTTTGGTCTATGCGATGCGTTTGACAATTAAAAGCATTGGGGTAAAACAGACTATAAATATGTCCGTCAAAATCTGATATCTCGTTATTATGCAGAAAATTTTCAGCAATCTTGCAGATGGCGTTGGCATCATATTCTTCATTTGTGCCGTCGCCGGGGATGATTAGCAGATTTTTGCCATGCAAAAAGCAGTCTTCAGGCACATTTTCGTCCCAATGGTTGGGGCGGCTCAAGTCTCGGCGACCAATTCCTATTTCTGAACTCATTACAAACTCCTCGGCAAAACATGTTTTAAGTTATAACATATTTTGTCAATTTTGTAAAATTATTCTTCTTCCTTTTTCTTCAGAATATATTTCAGTCGGTTTAGGGCCTGAAACTTCATTTGGTCCTGAGAAAGCGTGTCGGGCACAACGACAGAAGCCTCGATCTTGGTCTCCGGTTCTATGGCCGTTACCTTGACGCTATGCCCTACCCGCACAAACTCAAACAAAATCTCTGCCATTATTTGCCCATAAACTTGTTGTTTTTCGGGAAGCCAAAAGGAACCAGCTTGCCGACTTGCGCGCGGTGTCCGAGCCAAGCCAGCAAATCCGTTTCAACTTTTACGCCGCCGCTTCGGGCATAAGAAAAGCCTTCTGCTGCATTAAAGCTCTGAATATCTGCCAAGCCGCCGTCTTTGTATTTTTGCAAAGTTACGCCGCGGCCTCTGGCCATGGTCGGAATCTCTTCCGCCGGAAAGATAAGAAGCTTGCGGTTATCACCGACAACGGCAACGCTGTCACCTTTGACCTTGACGCAAAATGTAGCAACCTCGCCCTCGCCTAAGTTCATAATCTTGCGACCATTGCGGGTTTGGGCAATAATATGGTTTTCGTCTACCATAAAGCCTTTACCGGTGTTGGAAGCAATAATATATGAAGCCTTGGGTTCAAAGACAAAAGCCTCGCAAATCTTGTCATTATTGCCCAAATCTATCATCAAGCGCAAGGGTTGTCCGAAGCCTCTGCCGCTCGGAATCTCTGAAGCCTGAACGGTAAAGAATTTTCCCGATGTGTCAAAGAAAATAATTCTATCCGTGGTTTGGGCGTGCAAAGCAATTTGTAAGGCATCGTCATCTTTGAACTTGAAGTCATCGTTCAAATCAGCATAGCCTTTGATGCAACGTATCCAGCCTTTTTGTGACAAGATAACCGTAATCGGTTCTTTCTCTACAAAGACTTCCAAAGGAACTTCTATATCTTCCGATACTTCGGCAAATTCGGTGCGGCGTTTGCCTAAAGCGGTCTTTTTGCCGAATTTTTCACGGATTAACTTAATCTCTTCAGCCAAAGCCTGCCAACGTTTGCTCTCATCAGCCAACAAAGCCTCTAATTCGCCTTTTTCAGCCGATAAATCGTCAAACTCGCGGCGAATTTCGGTTTCTTCCAATTTGCGCAGAGAACGCAATTTCATATTCAGAATGGCTTCGGTCTGGTTTTCGGTCAGTTCAAATTTTTTCATCATAACCGCTTTGGGATCATCTTCCTCGCGGATGATGCGGATTACCTCATCTAAGTTCAGGTAAGCAATCAGGTAGCCGGACAAAATCTCCAGACGATTGTTTATCTTGTCTAACCGATATTGGGTGCGGCGTTTGAGAACCTCGTGCCGATGGTTTAAGAACTCAACCAATACGTCTTTAATGCACATTACCCGCGGTACACCGTCTGAATCCAGAACATTCATATTCATGGCAAAGCGGCTTTCCAAATCCGTATTTTTGAACAAATGTTCCATTAACAGATTGGCGTCAACCGTGCGGTTCTTGGGTTCTAAGACGATGCGGACATCATGTGTGGACTCATCTCTGACGTCGTTTAACATCGGAAGTTTCTTGTCCATCAATAACTGTGCAATCTTTTCAATCAGTTTGGATTTGATGACCTGATAAGGTATCTCCGTAATGATGATTTGGTATTGTCCGTGGCCTAAATCTTCTTTTTCCCATTTGGCACGAATGCGGAATGTGCCCTTGCCCTGTTTGTAGGTGTTTAGAATACTCTCGAAGCTGTCAATGATAACACCACCGGTCGGAAAATCAGGTCCTTTAATGCGGCGAACCAAGGGTTCCATCTCGCAATCGGGCTTTTCAATCAGATAAAGCAAAGCATCGCAGACTTCGCTTAAGTTATGCGGCGGAATGTTGGTCGCCATACCAACGGCAATACCGGCCGAACCATTGCAGAGCAAGTTTGGCACCATTGAGGGCATTACAACGGGCTCTTCCTCCTCGCCGTCATAGGTTTCGCGAAAATCTACGGCATTGTCATTCAGGCCTTCCATCAGAGCCATGGCAAACTCGGTCAAACGGGCTTCGGTATAACGCATGGCGGCTGCTCCGTCTCCGTCAATATTACCAAAGTTTCCCTGTCCGTCCACCAAAGGATAACGCACCGAAAAGTCCTGTGCCAGACGCACCATTGCGCCATAAACCGCACTATCGCCATGCGGGTGATATTTACCGATAACATCACCAACCACGCGCGCACATTTCTTAAAGCCGGATTTTGGGTCTAAGTGAAGTTGGCGCATTGCAAAAAGCAAGCGACGATGCACGGGTTTTAAGCCGTCTCGAACATCCGGCAAAGCGCGGTCAACAATGGTTGACATGGCATAAGACAAATATCTTTTGCTCAGTTCCTCCGAGAGGTGAACATCTCTGATTTTCTCTTCTGTTTCTTCCATAAAAAATTACTCTAAAATCGTTTATAGGCCTAAGTTATGGAGCAAATTAGCACGGTTTGGCGGGAATTTCAAGTTGTGAGTTTGAAAAAAGTTTTTATTGAGGAAAAACTCGGTCATTTTTAAGAGTTCTGCCACTTCCGCAAGGCTTGGCGCATAGTTTTTATCCACAATATAATGCGGAAATCCGAATAACCTCGCCTTATAAGGTTCTCCGGCTTCGGCACAGACAGCCTTACCTGTTTTTGGCGAAACATATTCCAGATTATCGGTGGTTCCCGTAGCAGAGCATTCGCTTAAATCCAGTCCTACGCCGAGAAAGTCTAAAAGGTAAAATTCAAAATAAGAATAATGTACTAGCCAGTTATCTTCATCTATCAGATTAAAAAAGCTGTCTATCATATAGTAAAAATGCTCTAATTCGGCTTTTTCGGGCATGCAGGTATTACAAAGTTCGCATAAAGACATCAGAGTTGCCAACTTCTTGGCATCGCTTATAAAATGTACGGCTGTCGGCTTTAAGAGCTCGGCCCTTATCGTCAACATATTTTCTTCTAAGCGCGCATAAGCATCTATGCTTATCAGATTGCCCGGCTGATAAACACCTAAATTCTTCTTGCTGTGCCCGCCCTTAACATAGCCGATTATTTTGCCGTGCCCTTTGGTTATGAGAGTTAATATCAACGAGCTCTCGCCATGCTTTCTGACGTTTATGATGTAGCCTTCGTCCGTAAACTGCAACTTATTCCCTCGTCATTACCTCATAAACCCAATTTGGCGGATTTTTATCAAACTCCCATGCCGATAATATCGCCAGTAATGCGCACAACAATATCAGCCATGTTCCTCTTTGTCTTAAAAAATCTTTCATCGCTTTTCTCTTAAAAATTCTCCCCGAGCTTGGAGTTCGGGGAGGTTTAAGTTTAATAATCGTGAATGATTGACTTGGTTACGCTGTCATAGGTCATCAGTTCACTCAAAACCCTCTTCATGTCTTTTAAGGGTATCATATTCGGGCCATCTGACAAGGCTTTGTCCGGATTGTTGTGTGTTTCAATGAACACTGCGGCAACACCGACTGCAACCGCGGCACGAGCCAAAACCGGCGCAAACTCTCTCTGACCGCCTGATGTTCCGCCCTGACCGCTCGGTTGTTGAACCGAGTGCGTGGCGTCAAAAATTACCGGACAACCTGTTTCTCTAGCCATTGTCGGCAAGCCACGGAAATCTGTTACTAAAGTGTTGTAACCGAAACTAGCACCACGCTCTGTCAAGCAAACGTTAGAGTTTCCTGCATCTTCAGCTTTTTTGACAATATGTTTCATATCCCATGGAGCGCAGAACTGACCTTTTTTGATATTTACGACTTTTCCGGTCTTGGCTGCAGCTACGACCAAATCTGTCTGGCGGCACAAAAACGCCGGAATCTGCAACATATCAACGTATTGCGCTACAATGCCGCATTGTTCTTTTTCATGAACATCGGTTACAATCGGAATATTGTTGTAGAGTTTCTTGATTTCTTCAAAAGTCAGCATTCCCTCTTCCAGACCGACACCGCGTGCACCGTTAATAGAGGTGCGGTTAGCTTTGTCAAAAGAAGCTTTGAAAATGTAGTTGATTCCCAATTCCTTAGTGATTTCAACCATGGCGCCGGCCATGTCTATGGCATGTTGGCGGCTCTCTATTTGGCAAGGTCCAGCTAACAAAGCAAGAGGAAGCTTGTTGCCAATCTTAAAATTACCAATTTCTATTGTTCTTTGTTCCATAGTCTGTTCCTTTTTGTGTTTTAGGTTTGAGTGTTATAGCACAGAACGCTTTATTTAGCAACTCTGCTTTAACAAATATCAATAAGTTTTAATCCTTGAGGTAACTTTGCTTTGTCCTCTTCCGAGAGCGTAATGTTACATAGCAATAATTCTTGCAGATTTGGCAGATTGGGCAAGATTTTGAGCATTTGAGGCAAAATTTTCTCGTAAAAATAAGCAACCCGAGCCGTATCTTCGCCAATCTTCTTTTCTTTGCGATAGATTTGAGCTTGTTGTTGTTCCCATTCATCTTTAATCTTTTCTAACGGTTTAAGAGCGGTTAGCCCTAAAACCTCAAGCTTGGTTGCTTGAGAAAGTAAGGCTATAAACCGCTCTTGTTGTGAGGGCTCGGCATTATCTAAGGTAAAACCGAACACCTCACAATTATTATTTTCTAAACCGCTTAGGCGCTCTTCAAGATTTTCCATTAGAGCAATCGGCTTTTATCAATAGCCGCCTTAACGAAAGAAACAAACAGAGGATGCGGCGCAAAAGGTTTAGATTTAAGTTCGGGGTGGAATTGCACGCCGATAAACCACGGATGATCCGGACGTTCACAAATCTCCGGCAATTTTCCATCCGGTGATTTACCCGCAATAACCATACCTGCTTGGCGCAATTGATCTTCGTACTTAATATTAACTTCATAACGATGACGGTGGCGCTCAGAGATTTTATCCTTACCATAAATTTTGCGCGCTAAAGAATCTTTGTTCAAAACAGATTCATATGCACCCAGACGCATTGTGCCGCCTAAATCTCCGTCTTTGTGGCGAATTTGTTTGGCGCCGTCTTTGTCCCATTCGGTCATTAAGCCAACTACCGGTTCGCAAGCTTTACCAAACTCGGTTGTGCCTGCAGTTTTAATTCCGGCAACATTACGCATGGTTTCAATAACGGCCAACTGCATACCAAAACAAATACCCAAGAACGGAACATTGTTTTCACGGGCGTATTTAATGGCTAACATTTTGCCTTCCGTTCCTCTTTCGCCAAAGCCGCCGGGGACTAAGATACCGTTAACTTCGGACAGATAGGTTGCGGGGTCGTTATGCTCTAACAGTTCGGAATCAATCCATTTAATGCGAACCTTAAATTTATTGGCAATTCCACCATGGGTTAAGGCTTCGTTCAAAGACTTATAGGCTTCCAATAGCTGCGTATATTTGCCGACGACTGCAATCTTGACCTCGCCTTCGGGGCAACGAATCGTGTTTACGATATTTTCCCATTTGCTTAAATCAGGCTCTTTGCCACAATCTAAACCAAAATGTTTGCAGACTTGCGCATCCATACCTTCATGAGAGTAAGCTACCGGAACTTGATAAATTGTATCGACATCAAGCGCGGCAATAACATTATCTTCTCTAATATTGCAGAACAAAGCAATTTTGCGTTTTTCATTTTGAGGAATCGGTGTCTGAGAGCGGCAAAGCAACATATCCGGCTGAATACCGTACTCTTGCAACTTTTTAACAGAGTGTTGCGTTGGTTTGGTTTTAAGCTCTCCTGCCGCCGGAATATATGGCAACAAGGTAACGTGTATGAACATTATTCTGTCTCGTCCCAAGTCATAAGCGACCTGACGAATCGCCTCCAAATAAGGCTGACCTTCAATATCGCCGACGGTTCCGCCTATTTCGCACAAGACAAAATCTTCGTCGGTTACGTCAGAATAAATAAAGTCCTTAATCTCGTTGGTTACATGAGGAATAACCTGAATTGTTGCCCCCAGATAATCGCCATGACGTTCTTTATCAATAACTCTTTGATAAATCTTGCCCGTGGTAATACTATCTGTGCGTTTGGCCGGCACACCAGAGAAACGCTCATAGTGTCCTAAGTCCAGGTCTGCTTCCGTTCCGTCATCGGTTACGAAAACTTCACCATGTTGGTATGGGCTCATGGTTCCGGGGTCTACGTTCAAGTAAGGGTCAAGTTTGCGTAAACGTACCTTAAAGCCCCTCGCCTGCAAAATAGATGCTAAAGATGCCGAGGCTAAACCTTTACCTAAAGATGATACGACACCTCCCGTAATAAAAATAAATTTTGCTTTCTTTGACAATACGTTATCTAGATTTGACAATTCAGTCATTCCTATAATTCCTATCTATATTTCGGTTGTTTAAAAGTGACAAAGGCACCAACTCTTTTGAGAGGTGCCTTATGTCCGATAATTTGTGTCATTTATTTTTCCGCTACCGGTGCGCTCGGAACCGAAGGTGCCGATGATGTTGCCGGAGATTGTTCCAAAATGGATGTCGGCTGAGGTTCAGCACTCTTATAATAGATTGAGAGCGAAATACTGGTTAAGAAAAATATTGTGGCTAAAATAGCTGTGGTTCTGGTCAGCATATTGCCCGTGCCACGTGCGCTCAAAATTGAGCTGGCACCGCTGCCGCCGCCTAAACCATCCAAAGCACCGCCGCCGGAGCGTTGCATCAAAATCAATGCAACCAAGAAAATCGCTACCAGCAGATGAACCACTAATAAAACTGTTTCCATTCTTTTTATTCCTTATTCTTATTTTTCACTAGCATTTTTGGCAATAGCCATAAAGTCAGCGACTTTCAGGCTGGCACCGCCGATTAAGGCACCATCAACATCCGGCAAAGACAAAAATTCTTTGGCGTTTGAGGGTTTTACGGAACCACCGTACAAAATCTTCATCTTATTGGCGTTGCCTTTGCCGATTTTCTTAGCTAAAACCTTGCGAACAGCGGCGTGAACTTCTTCAACATCGTTAGCTGTCGGGGTTTTGCCTGTGCCGATTGCCCAAACAGGCTCATAAGCGATAACCGTGTCAGCAGCGGTAGAATCATCCGGAACAGAACCCAAGATTTGCTCTTTGCAAACATCAATGGTTTTGCCGGCATCTCTTTGAGTCTCTGTTTCGCCAATGCAAATAACGGTTTTAAGTCCGGCAGCGTGAGCGGCAACAGCCTTTTTGCAAATCAACTCATTTGATTCAAAATGGTCTGCTCTGCGCTCAGAGTGACCGATGATGACATAAGTGCAACCCAAGTCTTTAAGCATTAAAGGGCTGATGTCTCCAGTATGAGCGCCTTTCTCAGCAAAGTGAACATCCTGTGCGCCGAGAGCAACTTTCGCACCGCGCAAAGCTTTTTTGACAGATGCCAGCAAAGTGAACGGCGGGCATACCAAAAATTCGCATTCAGATTTGCCAAAAGCCTTAACTTCCTGAGCAATGCCTTTTGCCAAAGCAATGCCGTCTTCCATAAGACCATTCATTTTCCAGTTACCTGCAATGAGTTTTTTTCTTGCCATGATTAATAATCCTTTACTTATAAATTTTCATTGTCGTCTTTGTAGCACAACAAAAATATATTTTCCAGCTAA
This sequence comes from uncultured Alphaproteobacteria bacterium, assembly GCA_944392155.1. Lineage (GTDB taxonomy): Bacteria > Pseudomonadota > Alphaproteobacteria > RF32 > CAG-239 > Scatacola_A. The sequence continues at coordinate 9,051 of CALXVR010000003.1, forward strand.
AAAAACTTTTCAACACGAATATTTATAAGATTGCATAAATTATTAAAATTACCATATAATACGGAAAGTTTAAAATTTTTGATTATGGGATTTTTCAGAAATGATGGATAAATTAGCAAAAGCTCAAAAAAATTGGTTATCTAAAATCGTTTTGATTTTGACGGCATTGAGCTTTATGTCTTTGTTCGGTGTTTCCGGCTATTTGACCGGTGCTGCTCAGAATAAGCCTGTTATTAAGGTTGATGACATTAAGATTTCGCAACAGCAATTTGCTTTGCTTTTTGAACAAGAACAACAAATGGCGCGCAACCTCTTCGGTGATAATCTGCAAATTACCGATGAGATTAGAACAGCAATGTTACAAGGATTGGTTCAGAGAGAATTAACTAATGCCATTATTGAACGTGCAGCTGAAAAGCTTAATATTCATATAAGTGATAATTTGGTTCGTAAAATTGTTTATTCTCAAGCTGAGTTTTTAGACGCAAACGGAAACTTTAGTTTGGATCGTTTGCGGATGGTGCTTTCTGCTTCCGGTTGGACTGAAGATCGTTATATTGACGCTTTGAAAAAAGATATTGTCAAACAACAACTTATTCAGAACCCGGCGTCGAATATGAATGTGCCGGATGTTTTGCTTAATAAGCTCGCTGTTGTCGAAAATATGCGCCGCGTGTTTAAATATATTGTGGTTGATCCGGCAAAAGTAAAGGTCGACCGTAAAATTACTCCGGAAGAAAAAGAACAGTATTATGCCGACTTCAGTACAAACTTTATAGAACCTGAAAAGCGTGACGTTTCCTTCGTTGTCTTGTCTGTTGATGATATGGCTCGGAATATGGTTCCTGACGATGCCGATATTGAGGCTTATTATGCCGAAAATATTGCTCAGTTTGAAGTTCCGGAAACACGCAAAATTTTGCAAATGGCTTTTGATACCAAAGAAGATGCGGATAAAGCCATGTCTCAACTTAATGAGGGCAAAGATTTTTACAAAGTTGCTCAGGAAGTTGCCGGACAAACAAAGGAAGCCACGGATTTGGGATATGTCGCAAAAGACATGCTGATTGCCGATATGGCTGATGATATGTTTGCAGCCAAAGCCGGAGATGTCTTGGGTCCTGTTAAATCTGATTTGGGTTGGCATATTATGAAACTGACAGATATTAAAGCAGGCTCAAAGATGGACAAAGCTAAGGCCAAAGCAAAGATTGTCGAAACTTTGAAAAAAGAGCGCGCTTATGACGAGGCTTATGCCGTTGCCGCTGAAATTGAAGATAAAATCGGCGGCGGTGCCGGATTGGAAGATATTGCAAAAGACATGAAAACTCAAATCAAGGTGGTAAAAGGTTTGGGTGAAGACGGTAAATATGCTTCTGCAGCTCAAGGTTATGATAAGACATTGAAATCTTCCGAGTTCGTGGACACAGCTTTTTCTTATAATGTTGGTGAAGTGAGCCAGATTGTGGAAACTGATGATGGTTTTGTTATTGCCAGAGTTGATAAAATCGCTGATGCTCACCCCTTGCCTATTGAAGCCGTTAGCGGTGAAATAGAAAAAATGTGGGAAATTAATGAGCGTTCGGCTATTGCTCAAGAGATTGTTAACGATGTTATGCATGATCTTGAAAACGGTGACAAAATTGATGATGTCGCTCAACGTTTTGGTTTGAATGTTAAAACAACAAAACCGCTTAACCGTGGCGGAAGTTTTGAAGGATTGAATCAAGATGCTATGATTGAGCTGTTCCAGGAAAGCCTTGACGAACCGAAGCTCATTACACAAGGCGATGAAAAGATTATTGCCGTTACGGATAAAGTTATCGGCAAGAACGAAAAGCCTGATGAAGAGCTTGCCTTTGGTGTTGAGCGTCGGGTTAAGATTGATCTTAGCCAAGATGTTGCCAATGCGTTGGTTAACAGCTTTGGGGAAGATTATGATGTTCGGGTGAAATATCGGCTGATTGGATTAGCTGACTAGTCCCTCTTCTCTTCATTAAAATACCTCGTAAAAAACGCGAGGTATTTTTTTTGGTCTTTTTTGTCTAGACAGAATTGGATAAATGTGCTATTATCTCCTTCATGTGAAAAATTAGTATGTGATTATAATGATGTTGAGGCAAACTCTTAAGTTTGATTTAAGACTTTTGCAAACTGATTTTTCATTTTTTTACTGAATATATGTTAAACTTAAATACAAAAGAAAATGAAAAATTTTGTTAAAAGAGCCGCGCAAGTATTTTTAGCGGCAGTGGTATTATTTTTTATTTATGCTGGCTATTTGTTTATGATGGCAGGTAGCTGGCGCGGTATGGAAGCATTTACCTCTTCTCTCTTTGAGGAGGATTTGAACGATGCTCCGACCGTAACAATTAAATCTGTTTCCTGTGGCTTCTTGAGCTGGAGCAGAAAAGTGGAATTGAGTAATGGGCAGAAAATATACTTCCATCGGGATACAAACCCGAGCGCATGGAAGTTAGAAAAAGGCGATAAAATAGCTATATATATCAGCCCAGGTGAACTTGAAAAAAACAAAAGCGCTTATTTCTGCGGCGCTTTTGAAAAAAGGTGAATAAGTCATACAATCAAGCAGAAAATCAAAACCCCTTCGTCGTGATGACTGAAGGGGTTTCTCTTTCTTATAATAAGCTTTTTTTATTCAATGCAGCAATCTACAGCTTTGCGGACAAAGGCTTTCATCTTTGCAAGAGCTCCTTGAGGTGCGTCTGCCACCTTCTCTTCTGCTTGAGCTTCCGCCGTGGCTTCGTTGACTTTGGCTGTCAGCTTTTTGACCGTTTCGACATCGTCTTTTATCCACTTAACATCGTCTACATTGAGCATATTCATATTCAAGCCCCAGAACAGGCAATAAAGGTCATAGGCCTTATTGAACAAGTCATAAGCTTGTTCCTTATTGCCCAAGCTTTGCTGTTTGGTGCCAACTTCCATCAAGCGCATGGAAGATGCCAGTAAGTGTTTGGAAATACACCAAACTTCGCCCTCGTAAGCCGGAATAACCTTTTGCATGAGAGTTTTGCGGGTTTCCCTGATTTCCTCAATCAGATCATAGAAAGATGTCTTGCCTGTTTTAGCCCCTGAAAACATCAAATGTTCCTCAATGGAAATCAGGTTCATAATCGCAATTGTTAAGTCCTGATCCGAGGACAAATCTTTAGGATTTACTTTTTTTGTGCTGTCTATGCGCTCCACGAATTCTTTTACATTTTTTGCTTTATTCATTTCTATCTCCTAAAAATTATATAATTCGGCAGCTGTTTCCTGACAAATCGGGAAATAATAAAAATAAGCACTCGTCAAAAGCAAAGCAACGACGGGAACAACAACTTTTTCAAACGGGAAATGAGCGTGTCCGCCGTTTTTGGCTTTCATCCATTGATAAAAGTCAGAAGACCAAATCAAGACCAAAGCGCCCAGAATTGTTGAGAACAAAAACGGGTCAAGATATAAAATACCAATGACTTCCGAGTGGTACTCGAGTTCGCTTATGTACATGAAACCAATCATGGCGACGGAAACGATAATGATTGTCCAATCTCGTCCCTTAAAGTTCCAACCTTTTTTATCAAACCATTTAATACACCAAAAACCAAGCAGTGTTAAGAAAGCACCGGCCCAAACACCGACAACACTATCATCTACACCCAATGAACGAGCGATTTCCAAGGAGGCCCCGACAGCAATTGTGCATACTGCGCAAGCCGGATTAGCGTAAGCTGGGAAGGTTATTGCCAACAAAAGTAACAAACATAAACTAAAAGCCATTTTTATATCCTTTCATTTAATTTGTTATCATTATTGCTTAAATTGATTAAAAATCAACTTAATTATCTGTTTTTTCACTATCAAGTTTACGCAAATAACGTTTGGTCATTTTTACGGCATTTTCAAAGTTTGAGGCTGTAGACACATCTTTGACCAGTCCTTCCTCCGTTAATGCTGCGTGTAAAACGCGTCGCGGTTGGGATTTGAGGTGTGAAAAGATAATTTTGGTGTCATGCTGTCTGAGCTTGCGGATGAATTCGACCAAAACGTTGGCACCGCTTGCGTCTACAACAGGAACCGACCCCATGCGGAAGATAATGACCTTCGGTGCTGTTGTCATTCTTCTAAAGAACATTGAAACTCTGGAGGCACCGCCAAAAAACAGAGGACCGGACAAGCGGATGGAAATAACGCCTTGTTCATTTAAGCTTTCGCTGATGTCTTGTCCTCTGGATACGTATTCAAATACGCTTTCATCGTTTGCTACTTCAATTTCTCTACTCATACGATGCATGAAGATAATGCTCGACATGATAAAGCCAACGCTGATTGCCGTGTTTAAATCTACCATTACGGTCAGTAGAAAAGTTACAATCAGGGTTACTCTATCTCCGCGCGGACCTTGCAATAAATGCCAAAATTTCGGGAAATTGAACATGTTATATGCAATAATTATCAAAACCGATGATAAGCAAGCCAAAGGAATGTATTTAGCAGCCGGAGAGAGTAAAAGCATAAATAGCAAGATGAAAACAGACTGCATTATGCCAGACAAAGGCGAGTAAGCTTTTGCTTTTACGTTGGTTGCACTACGAGCAATTGCTCCGGTTGCCGGAATACCTAAAAAGCAAGCACTTGCCAAGTTGGCAATACCCTCGCCTATGAGCTCGGCATTGGCATTGGTGTTATCACCGCTCATTGCATCAACCACCGTTGCGCTTAAAAGCGACTCCACACTTGCCAAAAAGGCTATTGCCAAAGCACTCGGCATTACTTTTAAGGCTAAATCGATGTTAAACTCCGGAATATGCGGCATAGGCAAAAAGTGAGGAATTCCTCCAAATTTGCTACCGATGGTGTCAATGTTTAGCGAGAATAATGCAACAAACAAGGTTGAGCCGACGACTCCTAAAAGAAATGCTGGGAGTTTTGGTTTGCGTATTTTAACATAAAATATTATGCCAAAAGACAAAATCGTAATGAAAACAGCCGTCCAGCTAAATTTGCTTAAATTTTCCAGATAGATTCTCCATTTGGGTAAAAATTCGGCAGGAACAGAGGCAATATCCAGCCCAAGCATATCTTTAACCTGAGTTGAAAACAGTAAAACGGCAATACCGGAGGTAAAGCCAACAACGACAGGATACGGAATATATTTTATATAAGTGCCTAATTTTAGGTAGCCTGCAATTATCATGACGAATCCGGCAACAACCATTGTCATGGTTAATCCTTCATAACCATATTGCTGGAGCGTGTTAAAAATTATGACAACAAAGGCGCCTGTCGGACCGCCAATTTGATAACGACAACCACCCAACAAAGCAATGAAAAATCCAGCAACGACTGCTGTATATAAGCCTTGCGCCGGGCTTACCCCGGAAGCTATGGCAAAAGCCATACCTAAAGGAATGGATATGATGGCCAATGTTAATCCGGCAATGGCATCTCGCCGGAAAAATTCCATATTATATCCTTTATTTTTGATTACTTCATATAGTTTGGGAGCAAAATTTTGCCCATAAGCTGTAAAAAACTTGCGGATGATTGTGTACATTGTTTCTCTTCTTGAAAAAAGTTTTCTGAAAAATTCCGGCGTTAGGAATACTCTTTTACTTGGAGTTGTCAACATATTCCGAAGAAATGCACAAAAATTTTTATCCTTTGAGTCTCTTGGTTTTGTTGAAATTGACATAAATTTATTCCTAATTTTTTCTGAAATCAGAATGTTACCATCACTTTTGTCTAGATTTTTGAAAAAAAATGTAATATATATTCCCTGTAAAAACTAAAAATCTGTTCTATTATGAAAAAGTTATTGTTTTTGGTAGGTCTGATCATGGTCGCTGCCGCCTGTACTTCTTCAGGTTCATCCAATCAAAACAATCAAAGTCAAAATTGTGAAGAAGAATCTCGGTCTTGTAACGGCTCGTTCGTGATTACAAAAGATCACAGAAACGGTGCTTGTGATTATGCTGTTTGTGTTGCTGATTATGATGATGAGGCGCAAACATTGCATCTGTATTTGGGAGATAATTCTTATGCTTACGGATTGTCTCAGATTAGTGAGGAATTCCACAAACAAGTTAAGAACAACAAAGTTACCTTGTTGTTGGGGTTCGGCGATCCTATGCCTGCTGTTGTAGAAAAGGACGAAAGGTCTTATAAAATGCCTCCGCCTATTGAGACGGATTATAGACAGTTTACATTCAAATGTATTCTGAAAGACAAGCCACTGGCGTTTGGGGTTTGTCAATATATTCAGATTTATAATGGAATGTTTCTGAACGGTCTGACTAAAATAGGAAATAAGACCTATGAAAATGGTCAATTTTTCTTCGGACCAGAAGATTTGGTCGTAGAAATTGATAAGTCTAAAACAGATAAAGGATATCTGTCGGCTGGGTTGGCCTTATATGATTCACCTCACAATTTTTACAGAAAGGACAGAGCCGGTGAATATAAATACGCTATTGTTCAATCTTATTGCGAGGATGGAATGCTCATCTTAAAAATTGAAAATGAGCAAATATATAAGTACCCGCTGAATGCAATTGAGATTCGCCTGAGAAGAGAAATTGCCAATGGTAGACCTGTATCTGCTTTGCAGTTATCCAACAAAAAATGGATTCCTGTATTTTTGGATGAAGGCATGAGTGGCGTGTATGGTATGAATAGTGTTTTGTTTGCTACAGATAAGACCTATCGGCTGAGGCCTCTTAATAGCTTAATCCATTATAATGATTTTATGTTAGAGGTTGGGATTACGACGTCTTACCAACCTATTGATTATTTTTTCTATAAGGCAAAAAAGACTAAGTAGATAAAGCCCTCAGATTTATTAATCTTAATAAATTCTGAGGGCTTTTCGTGTCTGCTTAGCTTTTTCTGCTTAAGCAATCATCTCGCGAACGCGTTCTTTGATTTTTTCTACCGTATCGCCTTTAGGTGTATATTTTTCTTCAAAAGGCGCAATTGTTTCCCATTTCAACTCTTCAAAAACTTGCTGAATTTGGTTAACAACACCTGGTTTCCAACCATAAGAACCAAAAGCAAAGCCTTTTTTATTTTTAGGAGCCAAGCCTTTCATATAAGTTAAAAATCCGGCAACACGCGGAAACAGTTGATTGTTAAGTGTCGGGTTGCCGATGCAAACATATTTGGCATCCAAAAAGTCGACCATAACTTCTGAAACATTCTTAACCGCCAAACAATGTTTGACAACCGGAATGCCCGCATCTTGGAAAACAGACATTACGGCTTCCGCCAAAGTTGCGGTTGCACCCCACATCGTGTCATACACAATAACTGCCTTGCCTTTGTTCTCTCCGCTGGCCCAATATGAATAAGCACCGATAATGGTATCAACCTCTTTTTCACCTGACCAAATACAGCCATGAGAAGGTGCAATCATATCAATATCCAAGCCTAAGCTGCCGGCTGTATCCAAAGCTTTGGAAGCCTGCGCGCCAAAGGGAAACAAAATGTTGGCATAGTAGCTCTTGGCATGCTGCATTACAACATCAAAGGGTTCTTCTTTTACAAAAATGCTATCAGATGCATAATGTTGTCCGAATCCATCATTTGACAACAATAATTTATCTTCCTTAACATAAGTCATCATAGAATCCGGCCAATGGAGCATCGGTGTGGTCATAAATGCCAAATTTCTTTGACCAATATTTAATGTATCTCCTGTTTTAATGATTTCAAAATTCCAGCCTTCAGTATCAAAATGAGCCTCTAAAGCCGCCTTTCCTGCCGCATTGGTAACAACTTTGGCTTGAGGAGCTAATTTCATAATCTCAGGAATATTACCGGAGTGATCCATTTCAACGTGGTTTACAATAACATAAGCAATCTTTGAGAAGTCTGTTAAGCTCTTTACTCTGGCAATCATTTCATCTGACATATAATGTTTTACACCATCTACCAGAGTGATTTTTTCATCCATAATCAAATATGAGTTATAAGTTGATCCATGTGGGGTAGCATAGCCATGGAACTCAACCAAATTCCAATCTTTTACACCGACCCAATAGATATCTTTTTTAATTTCTACGCCGTTCATTTTCTTCTCCTTGATTTAAAATGTATTTTGCGTTGCTATATAGATAATCTGAAAAATTGCTATTGACAATATTTTAAATAAAATATAAACAATAACAATAATCATTATCATTTATGGAAACAAAATGAGATATTCACGTCAAAGAGAGCTTACACTTCAGGTTTTGCAGGAGAATGTTTGTCATCCGAGTGCTGACTTCATTTATGAAAAGATGAAGCAAAAGATGCCAAACATCAGTCTGGCAACTGTTTACCGAAACCTTAATCAGCTCGCCGAAGCGGGAATTATTCGCAAGATTGAAGGATTGGATGGTGCTGTACATTTTGACCATAATACACACAACCATTATCATTTTGTTTGCATTAAATGTAATAAAGTTTACGATGTACCTTATGATGTTGCACCGAACTTGAATGATGAAGTTTTGGAGCGCACGGGGTTACAAGTAATCACCCATGACATTACTTTTAAGGGTATTTGTCAGCATTGTCAAAAACATAACTAACTACTGTTTCAAGGAGATAACTATGGAACTTAAAGGATCTAAAACCGAGAAAAATTTGATGGAAGCATTCGCCGGCGAATCTATGGCTCGCAATAAGTATACTTATTATGCTTCTAAAGCTAAAAAAGAAGGTTATAACATTATTGCTGATAAGTTTGAGCAAACAGCAAACAATGAAAAAGAACATGCCAAGATTTGGTTCAAATTGCTTCATGACGGTGCTGTTGCTGACACAATTACTAATCTTAAAGACGCTGCTGCCGGTGAAAACTATGAGTGGACAACGATGTATGACCGCATGGCAAAAGAAGCTCATGAAGAAGGCTTTACAAAAATTGCTTTCCTCTTTGAATCTGTTGCAAAGATTGAAAAAGGTCATGAAGAAAGATATAAAGCTTTGTTAGATTCTTTGGTTGAAGGCAAAATTTTTGAGCGCCCGACAAAAGTTATTTGGGAATGCGCTAACTGCGGTCACAGAGTTGAGAGCCCCAAAGCTCCTGAAAAATGCCCGGTTTGCGACCACCCGCAAGCATATTTCTTTGAGTTGCAGGAAGAATTTTAATTTATATCTGCCCAAAAGAAAGCCTCTGCTCTTTGCAGGGGCTTTTGTTTATATAAAACTTAAAATAATAGTTTAAAAAACGCAATTTTGGATTAGAATATCTGGAGTTTTTTTATTTTGAGGACTTTTATGATGAAGCTGTCTGATATTTCGGGTGATATTGAGTTTAAAAAAACTGCGGTTGATTCTCGCAAGGTTGAAAAAGGTGATTTATTTGCTGTATTTACGGGAGATTCCGACCTTAATAAAAAATATGCAGAAGATGCCGTTGCCAGAGGTGCGGCTGCGGTTTTAACGGATGACGAAACGCTTTCTTTGTCCGTTCCTGTTGTTTGCCGTGCGGATGCGCCGCTTTTGCTGGGTGAAATCAACAAAAAGCTCTATCAGCCCCTACCCGAAGTTTTTGCCGCGGTTACAGGTACTAACGGCAAAACATCCACAGTATCTTTCTTGCGCCAAATCTGGGATTTTTCCGGGCTTAATGCCGCAAGTTTCGGAACACTCGGCGTTCGCACAAAAGATAAAACCGAATATACCGGTTGGACAACGGCTGATAATGTTACGATGTATCAGAAGCTTAATGAAGTTGCGCTCAAAGGAATTTCTCACATTGCCATAGAGGCCTCAAGCCATGGTTTGGCTCTGCATCGCCTTGCCGGTCTCAAATTCAAAACAGCCGGATTTACCAATATTACGCAGGACCATTTGGACTTTCATCACACGATGGAAAATTACTTTAATGCCAAAATGCAACTTTTTGAAAATTATATGGAAAAAGGTGCTACGGTCGTGCTTAATGCAGACGTTGCGGAATTTGAAAAAATTAAAGAATTATGCGAATCTTTGGGGCTAACTGTTTGGTCTTATGGAGAAAAAGGAAAAGAGCTGAAACTTGCCAAACAAAATCTGCACCAAGTCGGACAAGATTTAGATTTGGAGATTTTTGGTAAAAAATATTCTGTTCCGACACAAATCACCGGGGCTTTTCAGGCTTGGAATGCTCTTTGCGCTCTCGGAATGGCTCTGGCGACAGGAGTTCGCGAAGATAATGCCATTAACGCTTTATCCAAACTTAAAAATCCCGAAGGGCGAATGGAACTTGTCGGGACAACAGCCAAAGGCGCCAGTGTCTATGTTGACTTTGCGCACACGCCTGATGGTATTGAAAACGCTTTGAAATCACTTAAAAATCATGCTCAAGGCAAACTCTGGATTGCTTTCGGCTGCGGCGGTAATCGAGATGCGACCAAGCGCCCTAAAATGGGAGCTATCGCAGCCGCTTTGGCTGATGAGGTTATTGTTACGGATGATAATCCGCGCTTTGAAAATCCGGCAGATATTCGTCAACAGATTTTGGCTGCCGCACCGAACGCGCTTGAAATCGGAGAAAGAGCCGAAGCCATCAAATATGTTATGCAAAAGGCAGGGAAAGGCGATGTTATTCTTCTTGCTGGAAAAGGACATGAAGAAGGTCAAATTGTTCAAGGCAAGGTCTTACCTTTTAATGATAAAAAAGAAGTTTTGAAAAACTTATAATTCCCAAAAAAAGCTCCGCAAATTTGTGGAGCTTAATTTTTGTTCGTAAAATGGCCGGTAATTATTCGGCTACTTTAAGACTTCCGGCAACTGTTTTGCCTCTTTCGGTAGCCAATTCATAATTGATTTTGGCACCTTCATTAAGTGTTCTCATGCCGGCGGCCTGAACTGCCGAGATGTGAACGAAAATATCATTACCGCCTTCATCCGGTGTGATGAAGCCATAACCTTTTTTGTTATTAAACCATTTTACTGTTCCTGTTGCCATAACTTTATCCTTTTCACAAACAGGTTGATACGCTTTGTTTATAGAAGCTTTTTAACGGCGACTACCTTTAAATTAGTAATATAGTTATGCTCTCTTGGCAAGATAATTTATAAAAAATTACTTTAGCCTGTTAGTGGTTGTTTTTTTCTTTTTTGTTATTATATATATAATGTGTTTTGTTTGCGGAAAGGATTAAGAATGAGAACGTCTTCTTTGATTTTTGGGCTGTTTTTACCCTTGTTTGTCGGCTTAATATCCATTGCTGAAGCAAAGTCAGATAAAGATAATTTTTCGGTTGAAAGCCACTGGTTGTCAAAAGAAAAGAAAGATATTGCCGAACAATATGACAAGGCTATTTATAAGATTGAAAAATCACAATTAGATGAAAACATCAAAAATATGCTCAAAAAACAAGCCGATGAAAACAAAAATCTGGTTATGAAACAGGCCGAAGAAATTGATGATTTGATGAAAAAGAATCAGACCGCAAGAGAACCTTATCGCGCCGAAATTATGAAAGATAAGTCTAACCGTAAGGCCGTCAAAGAAGTTGACGATATTTTATAAAAAAAACTCCACTTTCTCCAAACAGCTCTGTAGGCTAACAGAGCTGTTTTTTTTGTAAATTAGCTATTCACAAATTAAAAATTCTTTGTTAAATTGGGGCGTTACCTGCGGCATTGGGGCTGCGGGTCTTTAATTGCGATATTAAAAAAAGGAATTTAGATATGACATTGAAAAATACAAGAGCCGGAAACTATCCGGAATGGTATCAAAACGTTGTGGCAGAAGCTGATATGGCCGAGAATTCATCCAGCCCGGGTTGTATGGTTATTAAACCTTGGGGATATGGTATATGGGAGCGTATCCGCGATGTTTTTGATGAGAAAATTAAGTCAACCGACCACGAAAACTGCTATTTTCCAATGTTTATCCCGCTTTCCTTTTTTCAAAAAGAAGCTGAACATGTGGACGGTTTTGCTAAGGAAATGGCTGTGGTTACGCATTCGCGCCTTTCTATGAAAGACGGTAAGCTTACACCAGATTCAGAACTTGATGAACCTTTAATCGTACGCCCGACATCTGAGGCTATTATTGCCGACTCTTTCTCAAAATGGGTTAAATCATACCGCGATTTGCCGGTTTTGGTTAACCAATGGGCAAACGTGGTTCGTTGGGAAATGCGCCCTCGCCTGTTTTTGAGAACACGCGAATTCTTGTGGCAAGAAGGTCATACGGCACACTCTTCTGCTCAAGAAGCCGAAGAAGAAACAAAGCGCATGCTGGAAGCTTATCGTGAGCTTTGTGAAGAAACTTTGGCTATGCCGGTTATTTGCGGTCGTAAGCCTGAACACGAAAAATTCCCTGGCGCCGTTGATACATATTGCGTCGAAGCTATGATGCAAGACGGTAAAGCTCTGCAAGCCGGTACATCTCACTTCCTCGGACAGAATTTTGCAAAATCCGCCAATATCTCTTTTGTTAATAAAAACAACCAGCCGGAATTTGCTTATACAACTTCTTGGGGTGTTTCAACACGTCTTATCGGCGGTGTGATTATGACGCACGCAGATGATGAAGGTATGGTTGTTCCGCCGAAGATTGCGCCGTACCAAGTTGTTATTGTTCCCGTCATCAAAAATGACAGCGATGAAGAAACGGTTATGGCCTATATTAAAGGCTTGCAAAGCGAACTTTTGGCGCAAAAACCGTTCGGCGAGAAAATCCGCATTAAACTTGATAAACGTGACCGCAAGAGTGTTGATAAGTTTTGGGAGTGGACACGCAAAGGTGCGCCGATTATTCTTGAAATCGGACCTCGTGATGTGGCTGAAAACAATGTTATGCTCAAAGAGCGCATTCGTCTTGGCACTCCTGAGGGCAAAGTTGTGCTTAACAAGGACGAATTTGTTAAGACCGTTGCTCAACGCTTGGAAAACATTCAGAAAGAAATGTTTGAGAAAGCTAAAGCTCGTCTTGAAAAGAACGTGCGTACAGATATTAAAACACAAAAAGATTTTCAGGAATATTTTGCAAACTCAAACTCTTGGATTGAAGACGGCAAAGACGGAAAAGTTGCTTTTGTTCGCGGCAAATGGAGCGGAGATGCCAATTCCGAAGAGCTTTTGAAGGTAATGAAAATCACCATTCGCTGTATCCCGTTTGATCAAAGCGGTACCAAAGGCGAATGTTTGCTGACAGGCAAAGCTGACGCAACTATTGATGTTATTTATGCAAGAAGTTATTAACCTCTTGTAAAAAGGAGAAAACCATGAAAAAATTTATGTTGTTGACGGCAGCCTTGGTATTTTTGTTCTCTGCGGATATTGTTTATGCGCAAAAGGAGCAAGAGCCTCAGCAAGCTCAGCCTTCGGCAGAGGAAATTCAGGAAAAACTGAAAGCTGCCGTTAAAGCAGAGTTTGCCAATGTTGATGTAAACAGCGACGGTGCAATATCTTTGAATGAATTTGTCGATTATTCAACACAAGAGGCAAGAATCAAAGCCGAAAATACATTTAATGGTTTTGACACCGATAATGACGGCTTGCTTAGCGAAGATGAGTATATGGCTGCATTACAAAACATGATGCGTCTTTTGGCTGAGCAAATTAAGGCCGCAAGCGCACAGCAAAACAAAGATTAATATTTAGTTTTGTTGCCAACCTTTAACAGCCCGGTTCCATAACTTTGGAGCCGGGATTTCTTTATTTAAATCTGCCGTTTTGTGTTTTTCCAATAATTTTGTCAGCAAATAAGGCTTATTTTCAGAAGGCAGGACATAAATGCCTCCGACCACGGGATGCAAGCAACCACTACTTTCAGAAAATGTAAATGGTTCTCCCATAATGCGACAATAAGCCATATCGGCAAAGATGCGCGCTTCCATATATTGACCGCTGATGCCGTATTTATCTGACCAATCAACTTTAGGCTCTTGACCTAAACGCTTATATATTTTGGCAAAATCCACCTGATGTTCCGGCAAAATAAGCGATTTTTCTTGTAATAGGTTCTTAAAATCAGCTAGCGCTATCGGATTTTTCCAGCCGCCGCCAAAAATAAGAAAATCCGACGGGAGTTGGATATTATCCGGCACATAAGACAAACTATGCACAAAGCCATAAGAACTCAGGTAGAGCACGGTTCTTAATGTGTCCTCAAAGGAATATTCGGAACAGTTCAGGCTTTCGGTTTCCTTATACCAGCTGGGGTCGGATGATTTTGGCGGCGGCAAAAGATAAAAGTTTTTGCCTTTGGCATTGACGGCAACCGTATTAAACAGTTTCCTTAACAGTTCGGGAACGATTTGTCCTTTTGCCGCCCAAGCTCCGTCTTTGTCATAAGGTAAGTTTTTATATTTGCGGAGAAGATAGTCCGTATAATGATTAAAAGGTCCCGTATCCCAGCCTTTGACAATGCTTTTTCCATTCTTATCCTTGGATATGATTGCAATATTACCCGTGTTGCCGGCGTTACAGAAAGCAACGGGGAACACCCCTTTTTGTTGCAAGGCTTTTGCTAAATGTTGGTTGTGAACCGGCGCAAGCGGAGCGCCCTCGCCGCCGTTTAGAATGTCATCTGAGCGGAAATCATAAATAACCGGAATTTGGGTCAAATCAGCCAGCATTTGCGCGTTGCCGACCTGAATGGTGTATGGCGGTTTGCCTTGGGCGATAGATGGAGGAAAGTGGTCGCAGGTTTGACCATGAAAACCAATGGCGGCTATTTTTTCTTTCGGGAAATCCGTCTTTTGCAGAAACTCATTAACCGTTTGCGCAACTTCCATAGTATATTCATTGATGGCGCTGATAACTTCTTCGTCTTGTTCAAGCTTGCTCATATCCGCATTAACTGCCTTTATTTTTTGTCGCAAAGCAAGCATTTTTTGCGTTAAGCTTTTAGGGTAAGCTTTGCTATAAGCCGCAATATCCGATATATCGGCATTTTCAAAGGCGGTCAGCACAATATCCGTGGCGTCCAAGGAATTTCCGGTCATTATGCCTAAGGTATAAACAGCTGTCATAAAAAATCTCCCTGTTTTGAGAAACAAGGAGATTTTATCCGATTTTGGTTTATTAATAATTAATTCCGCCCTCTCTTTGCATTGCAAAAGCTTTTGGCATCATATAATTTTGATTATAGGAGTTAATGTAACTTTTGAACTCGCGTTTAAAATCTTTTGCAGAACCATAATTTTTGTCTTTTACGTAGCGTAACATCGACAAATATATACAATCTTTGGCTTCCGGCTTAAAACTGGATAAGACAGCAATTTTGCGTTGCATCATGGCTTCATAGTCAAAACTGTTTTCTCCCAAACAACGCAAACCTCTGAGCTGCTTTTGAGAATGTTGTATGGCTTCCTCATTGCGCTTGATTTGAAATTCGGCCAGAATACCGTGGTAATTAACCATGGCATCTAAGTCACTGACTTCATCAAGTTTTTTACTTAAATTTTTGCTGTCTTCTGACGGATTTGTTTTCTGAAGTGTTTGATACAAAAACGCAAATAGTGTCGTTTTGTTTTCTTTGGCAATGTCCAATCTTCTTAAAAAGGTCATGCCCGGAGTTTCAATTATCTCTCTCATCTAAGGCCTCCGTCATAATTATATTATAGTTTTAGTATAGCACAAACAGCATCGCATAACAACTTATTTTGTAACAAAAACGTAACAAAACGCCTTTATAAAAAAAGCGTTGGAATGTACATAAATTTTGTTTGCGTCAATTTTTTATTTATTGTACCTTGTGTGGGTGAAGGAGTTTTTTTTATGTCTCACATTTGTTATTCATCAGAAGTATATCACCTTGACCCCAACGACCTAATCTCATTAAAAGACAGTGAGATAAAAGAAAAAGATAATGTTTTAGATGAAGTTGTTTTACTCATTGGGCATAATAATATTTGGATAGATAAATCTACAGGGACGCCTGATACTCTTCTGTGCGGACGAGAAGTTGTAAAAAAAGCTATTGAACAAAAACAAGCTTTTATTCCGGTTCGGATTGCTTTTATTCCCAAAATAAGCCGCTTTGACTTTTTATCTCCTCTTATCAGGGTGCTGAGATACAAGCATAAATTCTACTCTTCACAAATTTATCACATTGATCCCTTTGAAATTAGGGCAAAAAAGATTGAACGCAATTTTCGCACAAAAGAAAATGCGTATAAGTTCACAAATCCCAAACATAGGGTTTCGGATGTTCAGCGCTTGGATATGTACGAAAAACTAAAAGAAAGCATGATGACTAATGGTTACAATGACCGTTTCCCTATTGATATTATGCTTTGTCGGATTTTGGGCGTGCAAGACACGCTTAACCAAGGACATCATCGTATGGGCGTAGCCATAGACTGCAATATTCACAGAATTGCTGTTATGTTCTCTGCTGTCGGACAAGCTCCAAGCTTTTTGCGGCCTTTGTTTAAGGTCTTGGCAAAAATTATGTTGTTATTCAAGCAATGAGTGTTGATTATGAAAAATATCGTCCATATCTCTAACTTTAATCTTATGCGCCTAAAGGGTTGTTTTCAAAACGGTTTTCCGATTAAAATTTCTAATGGTCTGATTCGTAACGGCTATGCGGTTTTGAACTATCCGGACAGAGATTTGTGCCGGATGTTTGGTTTCGGGCATATGAATTTTTGGGGCAAGAGGAAACTTAACCAGCACCTCATCAACTATTGCAAAACCGTTAAACCCGACGCTTTGCTTATCGGACATGCTGATTTAATTGAAGCTGATATTCTCTTAAAAATCAAAGAGATTTTCCCTCACCTTCGCATCATGCAATGGAGTTGTGATTGGATTGTTCCAGGGTTGGCAGAGCGCAATATTGCCGCCCTAAAAAAATATTTGGATGTGGTTGATGTTTTGATGATTTCAACCGGAGATGAAAAGCTTCTGCGTCAATTTAAGCTTCCTCGCAATAAAGTGGCTTATCTTCCTAATATGGCTGATAATTCTATTGAAACAAACCGTTGCTTTGAGAAAGAAAGCCTGCCCTATGATATTATGCTTTGCACAAACACGGGCAAACGCCAGTTTTGCGGAAAAGATGAGGAAATTGAGCAAGTTATTGATGAAGCGAATGCAAAAGTTCCGAATCTGAAATGGCTTTTGGCCGGACTTAAAGGCAACCCTAACCTCAACGGATACGAATATATTGAGGCTTTGGGCAAAGCGGCTATGGGCTTGAACTTGAGCCGTGTTAACGATATATATTTGTATAGCTCTGACAGGTTGGCGCATATTATGGCGGACGGACAACTGGCTTTTATTGACAGAAGAAACGGATTTTCTACGCTCTTTGAGGAAGATGAGGCCGCTTTTTATGATACTAAAGAAGAATTTTTTGATAAGCTTCGGTATTTTAAAGAAAATCCGCAAAAGCGTATGGAAGTGGCGCGCAAAGGTTGGCAAAAAATTCATACCGAATATAACGAGCGCGTGGTTACAAAGTTTATGGCGGATTTGTTATTTGATAAATATGAACCTCAAGGAAAACCTTGGCAGATTGTGATTAACGACTGATTGGAGAGAAAAAAATGCGATATAATCATCAGTGGGCGGTTGAGTTGTTTCAGGAGTTTTTGGCAAAACATCAGAATGAGCTGACTGCTCCGATGATTGTGGCGGCAGAGTTCGTGATGGAGGCACACCGCGGACAAACGCGCAAAAGCTCTGATATTCCCTATGTTTCTCACTTATTTGAAGTCGCCGGTATTTTGATGGAGCACAAAGCTTGCGAAAACTTGGTTATTGCCGGCCTACTCCACGATGTTTTGGAAGACACCAACAAGACAATTGCGGATATGGAATGTTTATTTGCCCCATCCAAAGCCAAAGAGATTATCAAACTTGTACTGGCTGACACCGAAAAAGATAAATCTATGCCATGGAAACAGCGCAAGCTGGAAACAATCGGCTATCTTAAGCGCACAAAGAGCAAAAACGGTATGCTTTTGATTGCCGCCGACAAGCTTTCTAACCTGCGGTCTTTTTACAGAACCCTGCAAGACTGCGGCGAAAGTATGTGGCAAGATTATAACTCCGGCAAAGAAGACCAGCATTGGTATTATGAAACAATCGGAGAACTATTGAATAATAAATTAAGCAATTACAATAAAATAAACAAAGAATATAAAGAATTACTTAAAGTTGTCTTTAAATAATTTGAGGAGAGTTTTTATGAAAAAATTGTCTTTTGTTGCTTTGGCTTTGTCGGGAATATTTTGTCTTACACCGCTCTCTTTGAGCCTGAGTGCGGAGAATAGCGTTGTTGCGCCTGCCTCGCAAAATGAAATGAGCAAAGAAACTTATGAAAAATTCAAAAAAATTATGCTTGAAGGCTCGCCTGATGATTTGCGCAAACTTATTAAAGATGGTTTTGATGTTAATCTTACTTATAACGGAACAACGCCTTTGTTCAAAGCTATTGGCAATATACCCTATGCTTTCGGAGCTCTTACATCGCAAATCTCTCCTGATAACGCCTTGGAAAAAGTTAAGATTATATTAGAGGCCGGTGCTAACCCTAATCAAGAAAGCGGAAATAAATTGCGCATTTTGCCGCTAGAATCCGCCATACATATTCCTTTTAAAATTCATAATTATGAAAAAGCTTCTTATGATGTTCTTGTGGATGTGATAAAATCGGGTGTAGATAACAATTATTGTATTGTTAATTTTGCCAAGTCGTGTGATGCCGTAACGCAGGAAGATTTGGATCTTTTGAAATATAAGATTAATCAGGCCTACAAGATTGCTTCGCAAAGCGCGGACGACTATGTATTGAAAACCGTGACTTTGTTGGTTGAGAATGGTGCTGATGTGAATGCCAAAGATTCTGACGGCAAACCGGTTATCTTTTCTGCCTTAGTCGGAACGCGTCCCGTAGATTTAGAGATATTGAAGTTTTTGATTTCCAAAGGTGCTGATGTAAATATTCGGGACGCACAAGGAAATACGCCGCTGTTTTTCGCCTTCGGAAATCAGGCGGCTGTTGACATTTTGCTTGCTGCCGGTGCGGATAAATCTCTTTATAACTATAGCGGTATGCGCTATGATGAATATACCAAAAGAACAAAGAGCAACTATGTAGATGCGGACGGAAGTGTAAAGTCTGAATATTTGGATTAATCAGGCAAAACGGCGGCGGCTGTCATAAGCTAAGCCACTTCCGTCAACAGTTTATTTTATCAGTTCCTGCAGAATCGGGTCGGTATTGATAAAGCTCAAGGCTTTGTCATAACTATCCGGCTCCGAAAGAATGGTATAAAATCCGCGCTTGATGCTCGGCGCTAGCTTTAGTGCCGCCTCAAACTCGGATTTTTTGAACGGATTTTGTTTTACGAAGTCAAAGAAGCCTGTTTTATGCAAAATCTCTCGCAGACTGTCCGTACTGGGGTTATTCTGCAGCAAAGCGCAGAGATAAGTCGCTGTTCCGACCTGCAAGCCGTGCATTTGCGGACGCTCCGAAATGCTGTCCAGAGCATGAGATATGAGGTGTTCCGAACCGCTTGCCGGTCTGGATGTACCGGCAACTTCCATAGCAATACCACTCATCAGCAAAGATGTGCTTAAGCTCCGCTGAAACTCCGGCGCATTGATGTCATAAGAATGTTTTATGAACAGCAAATCAAGCGAGTTATAGGCCAGCATGGAAGCAAAGTCGCTGTAACGCTCAAGTTTGCGGTTGGCGGCTTCTTTCCAATCGGCCAGAGCCGTTATCTTGGAAACCATATCGCCGATGCCGGAATAAAAGAAAATCGGCGGGCAACTTTTGATGACATCTAAATCCATAACAACACCGAAAGGAATGCTTGATTTGACAGTCTTACGTTTGCCATCCACAGTGAGCGAAGAGGTCGGGCTGCAAAACCCATCGTTTGATGTTGAGGTCGGAACACTCACGAAAGGCAAGCGCAGTAGATGCGCCGAATATTTGGCAAAATCCAGAGCTTTGCCGCCGCCGATACCTACAATGGCATCTGTTTCGGGCGGTAGCTGAAAGGCGGTTTTGTTTATGGCCTCAATGCTTATGTCATTGATGATTTGCTTATGCGCAATATGTATATTGTTATCCTTAAAACCCTGATAGAGCTTCTCGCCAATAAGTTCTTCCGTTCCCTCGCCTAGAAAAAGCGCAATATTCTGCAGGTTTTTATCTATCAGATATTTGCCAATCTTATAAATTTTGCCATTACCGATTTTCAAAAGATAAGGAATATTGATTTGTTTGTTGATATAGGGCTGGTTAAACATTTCAGAGCTCCTTCAAATAAGCATTGATAACACCAAAGTCCTTGAACGGATGTGCCTTTACGCCGTTTTCCAAGCATTTTACCAATAAATCACGGCGGGCAAAAACGACATCGGCATTCCAAGCGGCTTCATAATCCGGCAAGCCATCTCCGGCATAAATAACTTCATATCCTTCGCGATGCAGCTTTTGCACAATTGCGGCTTTGGAAATACCTGTATTTTCGTCATAATAGGGACTGTTTTGCTCTGGCTTATATATCATCAACCCTTGCTTGGGGGTATATTCACCATGGTTGGTTACCAAGGTGACGTTATATTTTTGCAAAATGTCGCCGATTAGGAAGTCAATATAATAATCACAACCTGCCGAACAGATGTACAAAGGAATGCCTTTTTCTTTGCAGATTTGCGCTGCTTCTATAAAACCTTTATCTACCGGAATTTTGCGCATAAAAGCATCTAATTCTTCCTGAGGGACGCGGATTTTGGCAAACATCTCTTTTAAAGCGCTGAAATGCGTTTGTTCGCCGGACTTAAACCTTCTCCACGGCTCCAAAGCCTTATCATCAAAGAAAGCATTGGTAGCATAAGCAAAGAAGTCATCGTCGGTTATGGTGCCGTCAAAATCGCTGACAAAAGCTGTTTTGGGTTGCATGCGCCCTCCTCTTTTAAGGTTTTTGTATATTATATATAAATATTCTTTATTTTTTATAAAGATTTATGCTATATTAAAGTTTGGAATCAACAACATGAGGTTATTTTTTTTATAATGTTTCTTTTAATATTTTTTGCCACAACGGCAATCGGTATTTCCTTTTTGTGTTCGGTTATGGAAGCCGCTTTATTATCCATCACCCCGAGCTATATTGCTCAACTTGAAGAAAAAAGCCCTAAATGGTTCAAACAAGTTAATGCCTTGAAACAAGACATTGATACGCCTTTGGCTGCTATTTTGACCCTTAACACCATTGCGCATACGGTCGGTGCTGCCGGTGTGGGTGCTCAGGTTGCCGAGATGTACGGTCAATCTTACTTGGGTTTGGCCTCGGCGATTATGACCTTGGCGATTTTGGTCTTATCTGAGATTTTGCCCAAAACTATCGGTGCAAAATATTGGCGTAAGCTTGTTCCGTCTATGTGTGTTACCCTGAAAGTTATGATTATCATTTTGCGCCCGTTCCTTTATATCTCAAGCTTTATTATGGGAATGTTCGGTAATGATGATGACCCGACAAATATTAAAGATGAGATTAAAGCTTTGGCTAAAATGGGGCGTGATGAAAAAGTTATTGATGAAAACAAGTATCGCGTCATCAGAAATGTTATTAACTTGCAAGAAGTCCGCGTAAAAGATGTGATGACTCCGCGCACCGTTGTGCATACGGTTAAACCCGGCACTACCATTAAGGAATTTGATAAGTTTTTGACGACGACACCTTTCTCTCGTTTTCCGATTGTTGATGAGGCTGAGCAGAAGTTTTTGGGTTATATTCATAAGTCCAGCTCTTACAGAGCTGAGGATGATAATCGTCCGGTTGAAGATTATGCTCGTCCGATGGCAAGCTTTTCTACTGATGCACGTTTGGAAGATGTCTTAAGTTCTATGCTTACAGATCATAACCATATGGCTTTGGTGGTTGACCCTTTTGAAAACTGGGTGGGTATTATCACTCTTGAGGATGTTATTGAAACCATCCTTGGCAACGAAATTATTGATGAAACTGACCAAGTGGCCGATATGCGCCTTTATGCTAAGCTTAAATGGAAAAAGAAAAAAGAGCAAAAAGGTATCGGGCTTGAGGGAACTCCAGCCGAATAAACTTAAAATCCCCGCTTATAACGGGGATTTTTTAGTATAAAAATTTTGGATTAAAGGTTCGCCTTTTGTTGGCAACGAAAACTCCAGAAAAGCTTCCGTATCTTGCTTAAAAAGTTCTTTTTCGGCGGCTTTTGCTTCCTCTTCCGGCAGATAATAACGATAATTTTCCTTAAACCTTTCTTTTGGGCAGATGTTATCCGCAAACTGCTTGCAATCGGTCTTATTCCAATTAAGGCGCAAGTTCAGATAATGACCCGAAAGTAAGTCTCTCGGGTCATAGCCTGATACGGCTATCGTAACTTTCGGCGCGGAAACATATGGGAAATGCAACATTCCGAGCCAGCCGAGCAAAATGATTGCCGGAATGGTGAGCAATAACATTGAAATTTGTTTTTTCATCTTTATCCCCTTTTATTTAGAAATTTTTGGTGTTTATTCCATGCATAAGCAATGGCAAACAGCAGTATCGAGGTTATGATTAAACCTGTTCCGGTTGTCAGCATTGAGCCGAAAACTTGCGCATAAATCATAAAAAAGCGCAAAGCAATTACGGCAATCAAAAATTTATATAATCTGTTCTGATTGTTTTTGAGCGCATAGTTTGCCAGAACGCAAAGCATACTTAAGCTGAAGGCCGCACTCCAGATTTCGCATAAAGTCTGATTTTCAGGCAAAATGCTGCCGATGAACATAAAGCCCGTAAACAAGCTCAAAATTATGGACCAATATTTATGCCCTTTTTGATTGTTGAAGAAACAAACTATGAAAGTGATGAAGGCAATGATTATCCAAAAGACAAAAGTATATATATTATTTGCGGCCGATGAAGTATAAATATAATCATCACCAATATCCGTTAAAGCGACATAAAGCGCAACAAAAGCATAAGTCCACCAGCGGATTGCCGCATTTATGGGTTTTATTCTGTTCTCGGTTAAAATCAGAATCGCTGCCAGAGCTAAAAACCCCGATGTTTCTAAAATTCCCGGATAAGAGGAGGTTATTTGGTCAATGAAGTCAGCAAATGACTGTTTTGACATTAAGACATCAAATAATGATAAAATAAATGTCGGAAACCAGATGAACGGCAGCCATTTATATGATGCTAAAGGTAATAAAGGCAAAGTTATTAAGCACCAAAAAAGCAACGCTTCCAGATTTGGCGATGACAAGTGATAGATTTGCGCAATAAGCCCTATTCCGGCCAAGCACCATAAAGCATTTATAAACAAAGTTGTATTAAAGAGCAGCTCTTTTTGTTTATGCAAAGTCCAGATGTTCACTCCTACTATAATAAGCAGCAAAACAAAATAACTTGTTAATTTTACAGCATCGCTTATTTGTTGCCAATTATACGCAATTATTGAAACAATGCCCAGTCCTAAACATAGGCTTGCCAAAAAGAGCATGGCTTTTAATGCGGCATTCTTTTGTCGGTTGCGCTCATAGGCTTGCAGTTGTTCTTTTTGTTTGGTTGTTATCAAGTCTGCGGAAACCCATTCTGATAACTTTTTATTGATGTTCATCTTTTTTCTCCGATGATAAATTTTGAACAAACAATATAATATCTTAAGTCTTTGTTTTTTCAATCATCAAACAAAAATTCTTAACAAAACATTAAAAAACATTGCATAACCTTTGATGTGCGGTTGACGAAAGTTCTTAGCTCAGATAAAAGTTGGAAAGTATAAAAGTGTTTTTTGTAACTTTAATCTGAAGCTTGGGGACATGAAGATTAAGTTTTTATTCAGAAAAGCAATCACGCTCATTTCTTTGGCAGCGTTTTGTTTTGCTTATTCTCCTGTGACATTGGCAGCCGGTTTGCCGCCGATTAGCCTTGCACAGATGTATTCTTATGCCTCCAGCGGAAATGTCAGAGCCTTGCGCGCTGCGGTTCAGCGTGGTTTGAACATAGACTCCAGAGACCGTTTCGGCAATACGGGTTTATGTCACGCTATTTTACAGAATAACTGTACTGCTTACAATGCCTTTAGAGCCAGCGGAGCTAACCCTCGCTCATCTTGCATTCAAAACATTCCATCACAGCAATATGACAGATTTATGGCACAGAGCTGTGCTGCCAATATCGACGACACACCAAGACAAGCTTATAACAAGTTTAATGAAGGGGAATTTATTGTTGCTAAGCGCACTTGGATTATTGGCGGAATTTTGCTTGCCGGCGGTTTGGTTGCTCTTCTTAGCGGCGGCGGCGGTGGCGGCGGTGGCGCATATTTTATTCCTTATACCGAACCAGATGACAGTTTAGCAAAATTTGCCGGTACTGCGACTCCTACAACACCGGAAGGCACGCCTTATAAACCGATTACATATTTTGCTGACAACAACAGAACTATTGTAAACAAAGTTAATGGTTCTGAGATGAATGATTTTTCCATCAGCAATAATTCTTCCATCAGCATAAAAAATGATGAAGGCGTTGCTGAAGATAAAAAATTGGTAGATATCATTGATTTAAATGGCAATATATTGGAATATGCCGCTTATCTCAAAGTCGGCATGAAGGCCAGAAATAATTCTTCCGTTATCAACGGAACTGAAGCGGATGGTTCTAATGCTCCGATGATTACTATCGGTGATGCCTCTGTGGGAATGGCTGCCGATGATATGAGCCAAGCAATTAATTACGGAACGCTTAAAATATTGGCTCAAAATGCCGGTTTCGGTATGGTGGCAGGTAATCACTCGACTGCAACAAATCAAAGCGGTGAGATAAATCTGCAATTTAAGGGATTTAACGACCAAGATACCATTATCGGCATGTATGCGGATACGTATTCTTCTATCGTAAACAATGGAAACATTACAGGTAATACGATTGATGTCAGCGGCTCGACCGGTTCAACGGAAGGAAGTTCCGGTGGAAGTTCTGGAGGAACTTCCGAAGGTGGTGATGGTACTGATACCGGAGATGACACTACTGCAACAGGTGGTGATGGTACTGATACCGGAGATGACACTACTGCAACTGCAAATGCCGGTACAATTATCGGTATGGAAGTTCGGACCGTTAACGAGGTTCCTTACCCAACACTCACAGATCCATCAACGGCTTCAAACAACGGCAAAATTACGTTAAACGCACAGAGTGATTCCGCAGCAATCCGAACATCTTTGGTTGGAATGGGCGGATATCTGGATCAAGGATTTTTGGATGGAACAAAATTAATCCGTCGGGCGAGCAGTTTGTACCTTCTTAACGGCATAAACGGTGATATTTCGTTGAACTATACCCTTTCCGGAACCGGCACATATGCTCCTGAGGAGAATACGCTTCTGAAAGGAAACGGCGGCATTATCGGTATGCGCGCTGATGCTAAAACCTCTGCAATAAATAAGGGTAACATTAGTTTACTTATGTCGGCGGGAGTTAACAATGCCGGCGCAGGTATGCAAGCCGTTCACGGAGGCTCTATCAGCAATGAAAACACCATATCCGTTATAGGCGGAAACGGTAATTACGGTATGCTTAGTGTCAGAGGACAAGGAAGTAACGCCGAGATTGACGCTCTTGTCCCTACTCTTACAAACACGGCTACCGGTGTCATTGAAGTTACCAGCACGGATGGTTTTGGCATGGCCTCTTTCAATGGTGGAACCGTTACTAATAACGGTACTATTATCATGAACAATGACAGTACCGGTATGAGAACAAACACCGGAAATCTAATTAATGGCGAAGGCGCAACAATTACGTTGGAAAACAGCGGTTCCGGTATGGTTTTGAAATCAGGAGATCCTACAACTGATGAACAAACATCAGATACAGGAGACACCTCTCAGGACGGAGAAGATACCTCTCAGGACGGAGAAGATACCTCGACAGGAGATGGAGATACTACGGGTGAAGGTACATCCACCACAGGTGACGGCACATCTACTACCAATGATGGTTCAACCGGTGAGACGGGCGCTGCCAGCAAACAGGATTTAAGTCGTTCACAAGCAACAAATAACGGAAAGATTACAATTAATAATGCTGATGATGCCCGCGGTATCTTTATTGAAGACGGAACAGCAACAAACGCCGGCGAAGGTATTTTTATAACCAATACTTCTCGTGTTCCTTCGGCTGCTTCTTACGGTATTAAAGCTGAAGCCGGAACTGTTCAAAACAATAGTATGATTAATATGAATGTTTTGGTTTCGGCTGATGGCTCGACCAGCGTTGATTCCTACGGTATATATAGCGACTCAGCTAATATTACAAACGGCGTGTTGGGAAATATTACTTTCCAAAAACGAGGCACCGGTATTGCTACAACTTCCGGACGTGTTTATAACATGGGGCAGATTAATTTGCAGCAAGGCGGAACAGGTATTTCGTCTTCAAACGGTGACGTTTATAATGTTGAAAATGCCACAATATATATTGATGATAACAATACCGCGGCCAGTACGGGTATTGTTTCACAAGCAGGCAAAATCATAAACGACGGTACAATTACTATTACCAATGGTAACGGTGCTACGGGCATCAAAGCCGGATTATCTGTTGACAACAATAATCTGATTGAACTGACTGGACGTAATATTACCGGTATCGAACTGACCGGACAGGATGCTACGGCAAACAATAATAATGATATTACAATAACAAGTAACGGCATCAGCGACAGTAATTATGGTATCAAGGCCGGTGCATCAGCAGTTAACGCAACTATCACCAACAATAATGACATTATATTTACCGGTAGCGGCAGCTATTCTTCTTCACAGCAGATTGGCTATGGTATTTCCATGGTGGATGGTACCGCATATAATAAAGGAAGTATCACTTTCAATAATATGTTTGGATATGGTATGTATACTTCGACCGGTACTGTAAATAATAATGGCTCGATTATTATGGATAGCGGTGGTACGGGTTTGTATGCAAATGGTGCCGGCGGACAGGCTATCAACAGCCAAAATATTGCCATTACCGTTCCCAACAGTAATGATAAAGCTCTTACTTATGGTATTTTCGCAGATGGCGGTGCATCTGCCAGCAACATAAACGGTGCGGAAATTTATATTAAGAGTAATGCCTCCCCTGCTCTTATGTTGGCTGAAGCGTTCGGTATTTATGTTAACCAAGGATCCGGTACTAACCAAGGCACAATTAATATTGAAGGCAGCCAATCAACCGGTATGGCTTATGTCGGCACAGGAACAGAAGGAAATTCTGATACGCTAATCAACCTTGACGGCGGAATAATTAACTTAACAGGTAGTAATAATATCGGAATGTCCGCATCCGGAGGTGTTGCTATAAACAGCGACAAAGGAACCATCAATGTCGGTACAAAATCAGATACCGGCGACATTTCGCAATCGAATAATTCTATTGGCATGAAAACGACAGGAGGTATCGTTTTAAACCAAGGTAATATTAATGTTTATTCAGAAAATTCTGTTGCTTTGCAAAGCGGTGACGCAGATAATGGCACTGAAGAAGCAACAATTACCAATAACGGAACCATCTATATTGATGATGCCGCAACTGGTTCTTATGCATTTTTAAGCATAAAAGGTACCGCTGTTAATGGTTTGACCGGTTCTGTGATAAACAACCAAAGTAATACCGACTATATGAGAGCTGAAGGCGGAAATTTGCTGAACATTGGAACTTTATCGATAGCAAAATCCGTAAGCTATGTTAATGCTATGCATGTTGCAAATGGCGGAACCGCAACCAATTATGGAAATAAGACATCCGGAACTTATGGTATTATTAATGTCGGCTCGGCGGGCGGTACCGGCACAAATAATATCGGTATGTTGTTAGACGGTGATGCCAAGGGTTCTATTATTAATGACGGTATCATTAATGTTTATACCCAAGATTCTTATGGTATGTTTGTTAACAATGAAAACGGAACTCTGACAAATAACGGCACAATAAATATATTATCCGGAGCTACGGGGTCTGTGGCAATTTATGCCCAGAAAGGTTCTGTAACAAACAGCAAAAACGGCACCATTAATATGGGGATTTCCGGAAATGTTATGCAAACTCAGAACGGAAGCCTTACCAACGAAGGTACTATCGAATTGTCTTACACAGATTCCGTTGCCTTAGATGTTACAGGAACGGGAACTGCGACCAATGCGGCAACGGGTGAGATTAATGTTGATGCTACCTCCTCTTATGCCATGAAAGCTGAAAACAATGCGGAAGCAACATTATCCAACTTGGGCACCATTAATATTAATAGTGGCGCTTCGGGTAGTTTTGCGATGTATGGAACCAATGCTACCATTACAAATGAGACGAGCGGAAGCATCAATATTTTGCAAAGCGCCACAACCGCAATGTTTACAAAAGTCGGCGAACTTTATAATAATGGAAAAATTGTTTTAAACGGTGCTGACAGTATCGGCATGTCCGTTGTCGGAAACGGCGGTTCTGCCGAAAATGTAAGCAATGCAAGTATCATTTTGAAAAATTCCGGAAAAGCTATGTATGTCAGCGGCTCCAGCAAAATTACGAATAACGGAAGTATTCAAATTGAGTCTGACGGTGCGTATGCTATGTATGCAACAAACGGCGGTACGGCAACTAACGGGACTGACATTGAAATTGTTATCGGCGATGATTACTCTGATTCCTATGCTATGTATGCGGCTGCTAATGGTACTATCGTTAATAACGGTATATTGACTGTCGGCTACTCGAGTATGGCGGCAATGTATGCCACCGACAGTACTGTTACCAACGCCGGCTCTATTAATGTTAACTCTAAACAAAATACGGCAGCAGGTATTTATGTAAACAATGCCACAAGCGGCGGTAATGTGATAAATAGCGGATCTATTGATGTTGATTATGTTGGAACAAGCTCTTCTTCAAATGCTTATGGTATTTACGCAAACTCTAACAACAGCATTTCTGTTTCCAACTCCGGACAGATTGATGTTTCCTCGAGCACCGGAAACGCCTATGGTATGTATGGCTCTGCCGTTACGCAGCAAACCAACAGTCAAGACAAAGACATAAAGGTAAGCGGTGTTAATGCTTATGGTATGTATGGTGGAAGCTTAAATAACAGCGGTTCTATCACTGTTGTTGGTGTTGGCAGCGGAACTTCATATGGTATGTACAGTACAGGAGGTACTGTTATCAACTCTTCAAATATTTCGGTTAATGCCAGTCAGGCTTACGGAATTGCTTTGAACGGCAACGGTACGGCAACCAATAGCGGAAATATTACCGTTACGGGTACGGGCGCAGGCACTTCTTATGGTATGTATGGTTCTGGCGGAGCTTCTTTGGTTAACGCATCCGGTGCAACCATTACTGTTAGCGGTTCGGATGCTGTGGGTATGTATGCAACAGGTAATGGTAGTTCTATCAAAAACTATGGCGACATTATTTTGAAAGGGGCATCTATCTCAAATCAATATCCTGGGGAATCTTCCAGCGACACACCTAATACCGACACTACGGGTTGTACATCTTCCGGTTGCGGTAACTTTATTAAGGTTGAAAATGGGGCTACGTTTGTTAATAGCGGTACTGTAGCTTCTAACCGAGCAATTAGTTTTGCCGCAATGTCAAACAATAATACTGCTTCTATTATGTTGGCTAAAGGCGGTTCGTTTGAGGCTCCGGAAATCTCCGGTGAAATTACGGCTTCTTCAGACATTGTAACCCAAGGTAATGATGATATTTATGTCAATGAAGATTCCTTTAAGGGCAAAGATGCAGGTATTAAGCTGAACTCAGGCTCTCATCTCTTTAATGCTTCGTTGCAGCAAGATGCGGTCGGAAATTATGATGTGGTTATGACCAGAAAAGCCTTTGCTGATGTCGTTGACAATGCAAAAGTCGCAACTTTCTTGGAAACAAACTACGCTTTGGGCACCAATTCGGATATGTATACTATTCTTAAATCCGCGCCGACGGCATCTTCCTTTACAACTGCCGTTGCTGAGCAAATGGGCTTGAACCTTGTTCCGAGCTTTGCTAAGCAAAATATGGATATTGTGAAAGCTGTTAATCGCCATATGAGCCAGACTTTGTTCGCTAACCAGAGTGCTCAAGATGTTCGGGCTATGTTTGACTTTGTCTATGATTATCGTGAACAAAATGATGTTGATATGCTGAGTGGTTATAAAGACGAAGCTTTGAGTGCTTATGCTATGTTTGACCGCAAATATAACAGCAACTTCCGTTATGGCTTAGGTGTAAGTTTCACAAGATATGAGAGTGATTATGATAATGGCTCAGAGCGTGATGAAATTATTGCGCAAGTCTTAACACCGTTGATTTATACAACTGAGGGACTTAAGGCTATTGCTATGCCGCGTTTGGGTATCGGCTGGGGTGAATATAACCGCAAAGCTGACGGATTTGATAATAAGGCAGACACCAAGAACTACTACTATGGTATCACTAATGAAGTTCGTAAGGAATTTGACTTGGGTGCCGTTGTTTTGGAACCGACTGCCGAGTTTAATGTCTTGGGTATGTATCAAGACGGCACAAAAGAAAAAGATGGCTTAGAAGTTAAGTCTGCAAATAATCTCTCGGTTGAAGGCGGTTTGGGACTTTATGCCCGCAAGTCCTTCAGCATTAAGGATGAAAACGATTTAACCTTGCGTGCCGGCGGAAGTTGGTATCATGAGTTCAACAACCCCTACCAAGCCGCCAGAGCCAGAATTGCCGGAATGGTCGGTAGCTACCAGATGGATAGCTATGATGCTGAACGCGACCGTGGTATTCTTACCTTCCGTATGGATTATAAGCACGAGGGCTTTGATTTCTACTTTGAGGCCAACAAGTTCTTAGAAGAGAGCGACGGTTATGCCTTGAGCGCCGGTATGGGATATAAATTCTAAACTTAAGCCCCTCACCTTTGAGGGGTTTTGTTTTAACCACAAAAAAGGGTCATCCGTAAACGGACGACCCTTGGTTCATAAAAATTTTTTATTTAATGTAATCCGGATATTCCACCATCGTCTTGGATGGGTTTTCCAGATATACATAGTGCACCAGCCTTTTTGCGTGGCGGATGCGGATATCGGCGCATCATCGGCGCGGATAAACAAAATATCACGGTAGCCGTTGTCCGCGTATTTCATTGCCACCAACCATCCCAGGTTGCCGTCCACCATAGCTTTAACAAAAGTCGGATAGAAATGGTCCTTAAATTCTTCCTTGTAGTCCTTTTCTATCTTTCTCCATACCTTCCAAGCATCAGCCAAAGTCTTGAGCTTGGGTTCATCTCTAACCTCAAGGCAAATGTCCTTGTCAAAGCGATAAAAGCGGTATGCTTTGCCGCTGAGGTGGATGGTGTTTCCGGGCTCAATCGGCTTGAAATTCATCTCCGTAATGTTGGCGAAGATAATATTTTTATCCAAGTCCCAGCAATATTGGATATTGCTGTGTTTGAAGTTAAACAAAACACACAACTCTTTGTGCATTTGTTCTCCTCCAACTTTGAAATCCGCTGCCGAAAAGCGGATAACGTTAGATAATTTCTGCATTGGGAACAAATCGGCCAAACGGTGCTCAATCTGTCCCATGGTGATGTTTCTTTTCATAATTTATATATATTATATGGGTTTGACATAATTCTTATTTGATTGCGATAAATGTAGCTTGTTTTGTCTTTTTCGTCAATCTTTATATGCAAAAAATTTTCTCTTCAGCTCTTTTTATTTGAAAAACAAGGTTTAGATAAAAGACAATCTTTGTTTTTGTTGTGTGAGGAAGCTTGAAATGAACAGAAAATTATTCTTACTCTCCTTTTTACTCGGCAATATAGCAATAATTCCCTCTTCTTTTGCGGATTCATCTGATGTCTTTGCTACAAAAAGCGTACAACAGCGTATTGCCGCTAATGAGGAACTGCGCAAAAAATTTGCCGATGATTATACCGATTTTAAGGATTATTTGAGCAAAGAATATAATTTCGATTATTCGGTTGATATGGCATATTTGTTGCAAAGCGGTGCGCCGAACGGCAAAAAAGCCTCGCAACAGTTTGTGATTTATCCGACCGCATCTTGGACAGCTTTTCAGAATGAATATGGTACAGGAACAATTACTGCTGCTTATGGCATCACCAGATATGGCAGCATACAAGCCCAGACACTTAACGGCAATATCGGCGTGGCAACACCGATTAATGATTCGGATAATCCATCTACCAGTTTTGATGAATTGCTCTTTACTTATCAGCTTGGCGGACAGTGGGATTGGTTGACTGTCGGTCTCGGACAGTTTCCGTTTTATAATTTTGACGGCTCTGCTTATGCTTCCAACCAAGAAGTCAATTTCATCAACTATGCATTATCTCAAAATGCAAGTTCTTCTTATGCAACTGCGGGGCTTGGCTCTTATGTGCAGATTGCCCCAAACTCTGATTGGACTTTTGTATTTGGCGCACAAGATGCTACTAATGTTGACGCACCGAGCGTCAGTTTTGACAACTTGGATGAAGAGCATTATGCCACATTCGGTTCTATCTCTTACACGCCAAATATTAAAGGCTTGGGTGCCGGACAATATTCCGTTTTGTTATATAATATGCCGGCGGTTGAGGAACAAAATGAAACGACCAATGGTTGGTCTTTGAACTTTTCTCAAAATATTGGTGATAAACTTAACCTCTTTGCCAGAATCAACGGGGTTTCGGGACATGTTGAAACAATTAATCAGTCATGGGTTCTAGGCGGCGTTTATAATAACCCTCTTGACCGTAACTCACTTGACCAAATCGGTCTGGCTTTTGCGTATAACAAAATTGATGAAGATGCTGTCGGGAGCGAGCTTTCTCATGATGCGGAGAAAGTTATTGAGGCTTATTGGGCTTGGGGATTTTCAAAATGGATGACATTAACGCCTGATATCCAATTCTATATTGATCCGGCCGAAAACCCGAAATCAGATTACGCAACAGTCCTTTCCTTGCGCGCAACTTTCTTCTTTTAGACAGAACTAGCTTCTGTCTGATGAGTTTTGCGAGGTTTGACGAAAGCTCATGGCGGTAAGTTGATAATTCTTTTTATCCATAACTCCGCTTTCCATTGCCATTAATGCTGAATTTCTATCCATTTGCTTTACTTTTTCTTGTAAGCATATGTCTATGATTTTGCCAAACTTAACAATACTCTCAATCTTTTCAGGCTTAAAAGCTCTGATACCGTCACTGTTAAAGCTTGCTTCCAAGCCTTTTTGCGCGTCAAAGACCGTGGTAAAATGCAAACCGCTTGTTGTGTTGCGCCCATTGGAACGCGAAATGATGAAATCACCGTTTTCTAAGGAGCTTATCTCTTCTTTGCTTGGATTTTCAATAATACAGTCAGGAAAATTTTTCTTTATATACTCCTTAAACATCGGACAAGACACCATGCTGTGTCCTTCAGTGGTGTTTCCATCCGGCATAAAACTTTCTAAATCTCCTGTTTCTTTATTTACATCATAAAGACAGCGCATCATGGCTGCAATGCAATAGTTTGATCCTTTGGGAATTCCTCCTATCGGGTAAACCGTATCAAAAAAATTCTGCTTTATATAGTTTTTCTTGTCAGAATCGGCTTTTGATTTAATAATATTTTGATATTCAACAATTTTTGAAAAAAACTTATCTTGTATTAACCATTCCTTACGTTTGGCTATTGCATCTTTAAGTTTATTTTCAACGTATATGTCTGCCATTATTTTTGTTCTGGTTTCCTTCCCCGTGGTTGCCGCATGTGAGCCGATCAAGTTGTTTCCCGGTTGAGGAATGGTAGCGGCGCATTGCAATGCCACATACATAGTTATACGTTTGACACTCCTAAGCAACGAAATCTTTTTCTTTTTTATGCGATTTTTTAGGTTTTTCTTACGTTCCTGTATAGAAAGCTGCTCTTTTTGTGTCATTGTCTTAACCCATTATTATTGCTGATTATAATTTAAAAATACCACAGCTCTTGCAAAAAATCATTAAAAAAATATTTATGCAGAAGTTGTTATTTTAGCTTTACTTTTGATGCGTTTTGCTTGTAAATAGCTAAATAAATGTTTTTTTAGATTTACGGTAAGACAATGAAAAATATAGTTTTTTTGTTTTTAGGATTTGTTATTGCGATGTGCAGCGCTTGTAAAACTCAGACAATTACTCCGGCTATTGTTCCACCGGCAGAAATTGAGGTTCAAAAACCGTTAGACACCAAACACTCTCTTGGTGTTATCGGGGCTGTGGAACCTGTTTATGTTTTGCCAATGAAGGCTCCTCTCGCCGCTCGTATTGACACCGGTGCTGAAACTTCTTCCATTGATGTCGCAAACCTGAAATCATTTGAACGAGATGGCGAGAAATGGGTTTCTTTTAATGTAATCAACAGAGAGACAGGTGAAAAATATCACTTTGAAAAAGAGGTTGTTCGTCAGACATCGATTACTCGTATTAATGTTCATGAAAAACGTCAAGTTGTTATGCTTAATATAAAGCTTGGTAATGAAATTATTTCCGCCGAATTTTCTTTGGCAAATCGCGAAAAGTTTGAATATCAAGTTCTTATCGGCCGTAATGTTTTAACCGGGAGAGCTATCGTAGATACAGCTTTAGAAAATACTCTTCATTAATTCTCCTTGCATTCTTAAGGTGGCGTTATGCTTAAAAAATTTATTTCCGTTCGTTTTATCCTGACAATTGGGTTGATTTTGTCTGTTTGCTTTGCCGCTTACAGCATTTATTATAAAATTCGCTATTGGGGCTTCGATTGGGCGCCCAAGAAATCTACGACGGTATGGACAATTGAAGCGCAAATTAATTTTGTGCCAACCGGTGAACCTATTAAAGTTTCACTAACAACACCTAAGGTCAGCAAAGAATATAAGATTTTGGATGAAGATGTTGTCGCTGACGGTTATAAGGTGAGCAAGGATACAAAAGAAAATCGGATTATCTTGTCCTCTGCCCCTCGGGAGGAAAAACAGCAACTTTATTATCGGATTTTGTTATTTGATAATGAAGACGGCAAAGGTAAAATTCCTGCTCCCGTTCCGTCCAATCCTGAAAAACCGATTTTGGATGAACAAAAAATGGCTGTAGCCAAAGAACTTTTGGAACTTTCGGCAAAACAACCGGGAAATCTGCCTCAGCAAGTTATTAGACTCTTAAACCAGACTCCGCCTGACGCTACCGTACTGGCTTTCTTGCCCATGAAAAAAAGCCAGAAAGAAATTGCCGAAGCTACAATGAATCTTTTGGCGCTTAAAAATGTGCCGACTCGTTTGGTACGCGGTATTAAGCTGGAAGAAAACAAAAAGTCCTTTACGCCGGATTTGATGATTGAGGCTTATACCGAAGGCCGATGGACGCTTTACAGCCTTAAAACCGGCAAAAAAGGCTTGCCTGAAGACTTTGTTGTTATTCAGCGCGGCGGAGATTCTTTGCTCGATGTTGAAGGCGGTGAAGATTCCGTTGTTAAATATTCAGTCTTAAAATCTATCAGTTCTTCTTTCAATTTGGCTCGCCACAGAGCAAAGCTTGCCAATCAGACAACTTGGTTTGATTACTCTATTTACAGTTTGCCTTTGTCTGAGCAAAATACACTTAAATGGCTGATGATTTTCCCTCTGGCTATTTTGATTATTGTCTTAATGCGAAACGTTATTGGCGTGCAGACAATGGGAACTTTTACGCCGATGTTGATTTCCATGGCCTTGGTTAAGACCGGTTTTTGGTCCGGCTTAATCTGCTTTTCTTTCATCATCTTTATCGGGTTACTCATCAGAGCCCTACTCTCTAAACTGAACTTGCTGTTGGTTCCGAGAATCTCGGCGGTTGTGATTGTGGTGATTTTGATGATGCAGGCCTTAACAATCTGCGGTTATCAGCTCAAACTTGACATTGCTGCTTCCGCCGTATTTTTCCCGATTATTATTACAGCTTGGATTATTGAGCGCGCCTCAATTACTTGGGAAGAAGACGGGGCTATGAATGCTACAAAAGAAATTGTTTTCAGCGTGTTAGTTGCCATTATCACCTATTTTGTCATTTGTAACGAGTATATCCGCCATATTATGTTCGCATTCAATGAACTGAATCTGGTTATTTTGTTCCTTGTTATGCTGCTTGGTACTTATACAGGTTACAGACTGACCGAGCTTAAGCGTTTTGCTCCTTTGGTTAAGAAAGGATAATGCGATGTTTGGCTTTGGCTGGCTGAAAAATTTTGCCTCTCCGTCCGAGCTCAGAAAAGCCGGTGTGCTCGGCATGAACAGGCGTAATTTTAACGTGATTTCAAAATACAATAACCGCCGCCTTTATCCTTTGGTGGATGACAAGGTTCAGACCAAGTTTTTGGCTCAGAAAGTCGGTATTACTACCCCTCACCTTATCGGCGTGGTTTCCGTACAGAATGAGGTTAAAAATCTGTTGGAGATTGTTAAAGGGTTCAAAGAATTTGTGGTTAAACCCGCACATGGCAGCGGCGGCAAAGGTGTTTTGGTCATCAAACGTTATACGCCTACCGAATTTGAAACGACCTCCGGCAGGCTCTTGACCTTTAATGAAGTCTATCAGCATATCTCAAACATCTTGAGCGGCTTATACAGCTTGGGCGGACAATATGATGTGGCTTTGATTGAGGAATTGGTGCATTTTAGCCCGATTTTCTCGGAATATAGCTATCAAGGTGTACCGGATGTGCGCGTTATTGTTTATAAAGGTTATCCGACAATGTCTATGATGCGGCTTTCAACAAAAGCCTCGGGTGGACGCGCCAACTTGCACCAAGGTGCTGTCGGGGTTGGCTTGGATATTAAGACAGGAAAAAGCCTTAAAGGTGTTATGTGGAATATGCCGATAGAATTTCATCCAGATACGAATGCAGACCTCTCTACTTTGGAAGTTCCCTTCTGGCGCGAACATTTGCTTATTGCGGCAAAAGGCTATGAAATGACCGGCTTGGGTTATTTGGGTGCGGATATCGTCCTTGATGAATTTAGAGGACCGATGATGCTTGAACTGAATGCTCGCCCAGGTTTGGCGATTCAAATTGCAAACGGCAAAGGTTTGGCTCAAATTTTGAAAAAAATTGATAAGTATTATCCTAAAAAACTTTCTCCAGAAGAACGTGTGGATTATGTTTTGAACAAAGCCGGAAAGTAAAATGGACTTTACCCGAAAACAAGCTCAAGACTTATTTGAAGAAGTTGTCGCCAAAAGGAACGCCAGCAAGCTTCCTTTTGAAGAGGATATGGAGGAAACTTTTCGGGCGCATTGTACCGCAGTTGCGCATATTGCCGAAACAATTGCGGCAAATTGTCCTGATCTGGACGCTGACAAAGCCTATATCTTTGGGCTTTTGCATGATGCCGGCAGAATTGAGGACGAACCCAGAGGCAACACTTTTCACGGGATTATCGGTTATCATTATCTGATGAAAAAAAATTTGCCGGAGATTGCCAAAATCTCTGTTACGCATTGTTTTTATAATAAAGATTTCGATATCAGCACTTATCCGCAAAACAAAGAGCAACTCTTAGAAGCTAAGAGATATTTAGCCAATATTGAATATGATGACTATGACTGGCTTATCCAGCTGGCTGATGTGATGAATGATATGGGAAAAACTTGCACTATTGAGTATCGAATGGATAGTGTCGGCAAAAGATATCGGATTTTGCCGGAAAAAATTACTTCAATGGTTAAACGTCTATATGAGCTTAAGGCTTATTTTGATGCAAAATGCGGTAAAGATATTTATGAGGTTTTGGGCATTAAGGAGGAAAAATGAGCGAGCGTTTCAAACTTATCGGCGGGGTTTTATGCAAAACGCGCTATTGATAACTATATTAATAATGAATACTTTTCTGAGATTGTTTATTAACGGAGAATAAATTATGGCTAAAGAAACAAAAAT
This sequence comes from uncultured Alphaproteobacteria bacterium, assembly GCA_944392155.1. Lineage (GTDB taxonomy): Bacteria > Pseudomonadota > Alphaproteobacteria > RF32 > CAG-239 > Scatacola_A. Next base: position 46,954 of record CALXVR010000003.1, read on the forward strand.
GCTTAAAAATAATGAGGCTAAAAAGCTTAGCAAGCCTTCAACCAAGAGCCTGAAAGCTAATGAGACAAAAAAACTTTCCGTCAGCAAGACACGCGCCAAGAAAATCAAACATTCCTATAACGTTAAGGATGCGGAAAACGCTCTTTTGCTTAAGCTTAAAGACGGTGATGTGGTTATTGAAATGCATCCTGATGATGCGCCAAACCATGTGGCTCGGATTAAGGAATTGGTTCGTGCCGGTTTTTATAACGGTCTTAAATTTCATCGTGTTATTGACGGCTTTATGGCGCAAACAGGTTGCCCTTACGGCAACGGCACTGGTGGCACGGGGCATAAGCTCAAGGCTGAATTTAACCGCAACCCGCACAAGCGCGGCACGGTTTCTATGGCTCGCGCGATGAACCCTGATTCCGGAGACAGCCAATTTTTCATCTGCTTTGCTGATTGTCCTTGGTTGGACGGACAATATACGGTTTGGGGCGAAGTTACTTCCGGTATGGAGTTTGTTGACCTCATCAAACGTGGTGAAGGTCCGAACGGCGCGGTTTATGACCCAGATGAGATTATCAGTATGAGCGTGATTGCCGACTTGTAATTTTATATTTCAAAGCCCCTCTCTGAGGGGCTTTGGTTTATTTTAACGATAAAAAATCCACGGCAGACGGCGTTTCAATCTCTTCATTGCGCCTTTATCCGCTTGATGCCACCAAACAGCACCGCTTTCTGCCAAGCTCAAACATAAAAAGCTTATGCCTATCCCTGCCCCAAAGTTCAGGAAGAAAGCAACTATCAGCCCCACAAACAAAAAGCCATATACGCCCAAAGATAATTTATCATAAAACTTATGATGCTTGTTTTGCGCCGCATAACGGATAATTACCCCAAGCAGGCACCAGCAAGCCATCAGCCCCGTTATTAAGCCGGTAATAATATTTTTCTTCCAGCCAAGCCAATTTTCCAGATAGTTAAATCCTGACAAAAATAAATATGACACAACAACCGAAAACAGCACTGCGGCAAGCACTACCGACAGTGTTTTTATTAAGCGTTTTCTTTTTTCGCGGCGTTGACGAGATTTTATGAATATCATGGGCGTAGTCCTTTTTTTCAGGATTAGCGGAAATCTGCCCGAATTGCAATATTTAAAAACAAAAAAACGCTTCTCGGTTTTTGTTACAGAAGCGTTTTTTGACAGTATATATACTAAAATAATCAACCAACTAATTTTTTATAAATAGCAGTCCGGCCGGAACTGAATTTATGGGGATTGTCTTCCGAAAATTTTCGCACTTGCAATTACGAAAAAATTCAGATGACTTAAAGAATGCTGCCGTGTAACTTCTCCGACTTGTTCAGAGATATGAACACGGAGCCAAAATAAAAGCGTGATGGGGAATCAGGCTTTTTCGCAAACATTTATCCGACAACCTAAATGTTTGAAGCTAGCAAATAATCTGGTCAGAAAATCATCGGTTTAAAGAGGAATCAGAACAAATAAAGCGATGAATCGACACGAACAAAAGCTTAAGACAGAAACTTAGTTATAATTGTAAAATACTGTCTGTAAGCTACATCATCCAAGTTTAATAAATGGTAAAAAAACGCAAAAAAAATCCCTCTTTCGAGGGAATTTTTTTAACTATTGGCCGTTATCCATTTCAAATACTCATCATAGCCTTTGTCTATGTTAAACATTATGACCTCCGGCAGTTCATATTCGTGCAGGCTGAGTATTCGTTCCTTGACTTCGGCAAAGTTTGTGGACTCGGTTTTTATTATCAGCAAAAGCTCCGGCTCTTCGCAAACCTTTCCTTGCCACCAATAAACCGAAGTGGCTTTTTCTATAATATTAACGCAAGCAGCCAATTTTGCCTCAACCAGATTATGCGCAATCAGTTTGCCCTGCTCTTTGCTGTTTACCATAGTCAGAATAATGGCTTGGGTCATTTCTCTATCCTTTCTTCTTAGGCGCAAAAGCCTCACCGATGATGGCAAACATCATCGGAACGAACAAGGTTGCCACAAAGGTTGATAATATCATACCGCCTATCATTCCCGTACCGATAGCATGACGGCTGGCCGCGCCGGCTCCCGTAGAGACAGCCAAGGGCAACACACCGAAGGTAAAGGCCAAAGAGGTCATGACAATCGGGCGGAAACGCAGCTTGGCGGCCTCAACCGCTGCTTCGGCATAACTTAAGCCTTCCTCAACCTTCATCACGGCAAATTCTACAATCAGGATGGCGTTCTTGGCCGCCAAACCAATCAAGGTTACCAGACCGACTTGGAAGTAAAGGTCGTTCTCAATACCTCTTAACCATACGGCAAGCAAAGCTCCCAAAACCGCAAAAGGTACAGAAAGCAGAACTACAAAAGGCAAAGACCATTTTTCATACTGTGCCGACAAAATCAGGAAAATCATTATCAAACCAAAGGCAAAGGCTTGTGTGCTTGCGCCTCCTGCCAATTTCTCCTGATAAGCGGAGCCGACCCATGCCAAAGAATAATCATTGCCTAACACTTGCTTAGCGACATCTTCCATTGCCTGAATTGCCTGACCTGAGCTATATCCCGGTGCGGGGTCGCCCATAATCTTGGCTGCAGGAAAGATATTGAAGCGGTTGACCAGTTCCGGTCCGGTTACGCGCTCAACCGTTATCAAAGTGCTTATCGGAATCAGCTCGCCATTATTTGACTTAACGTAAACATAGCGCAAGTCATCCGGTGTGCGGCGGAATCTATCCTCTGACTGCAAGGTCACACGGAAGTTGCGCCCCATGTAGGTAAAGTCATTGACATACATACTGCCGAATGTTGACTGCAACACGGCGTAAATGGCATTGATGGAAACATTAAGTATACGCGCTTTCTCTCTGTCCAAGTCAATCCGATATTGCGGCGTTGAAACCGAAAAGGTTGTTTTGACATTCTGTAATGCCGGATTTTCTTCAGCGGCGGCGATAAACTCGTTAACTTTGTTCATCAGCTCCTCTGAGGTTTTACCCGCGCGGTTTTGGATGTATCCTTCAAAGCCTCCGGTCATACTCAAACCCATAATCGGAGGCATACTGAATGCATAACCAATGCCTTCCGGACGGCTGAGACCTATCCGTGTAAATACGCTTGCCAAAGTTGAGGCGGAGTTGGCAATCCCTTCTCTCTTATCCCAATCTTGCAAGGTGATGAAACTTACACCGGAATAAGTATTTTGCGAAGAAGACAAAATATTGTAGCCATTGATGGTTAAGACATCTGCGACATCTTTATCCTTTAGGATTTCTGAAGAAACAGCATCCGTAAATTTCTCTGTTCTCGGCAGTGATGATGCCGGCGGCATATCGTAAGCCATCAACAGATTACCCATATCCTCCATCGGGACCAAGCCTCCGGGGACAATCTTAAATAATCCCCATATGCCCAACAAAACGCCGATAAAGCAAATTATTGCCGTTTTGCGACAATGCAGAAACAGCTTTACACCACTTAGATACCATTCGGTTACTTTGTCAAAAAAGGCATTGAACCAACGGAAAAATCTTGCCGGCTCATGACCTTCTTTATGCGGCTTGATTATCAGTGCACACAAAGACGGTGTCAGCGTTAAGGCAACCAAAGCCGAAATTAAGACCGAGATGGCAATGGTTACGGAAAATTGCTGATACATAACGCCGGTCATACCACCTAAGAAAGCAATCGGCAAAAATACGGAAGACAAAACCAAGGCTACCGCAACAACAGGGCCGGATACTTCTTCCATGGCTTTAATTGCGGCATCTTTCGGCGACAGCCCCTCCTCGGTCATTAAGCGTTCCACATTCTCCAGAACAATGATGGCATCATCCACCACAATACCAATCGCCAAAATCAGACCGAACAAGGTCAGCAGGTTTATGGAAAAGCCCAATAAATACATTCCGGCAAAAGCACCAATGATAGACACGGGAACTGCCAAAATCGGGATTAAAGTCGCGCGGAAGTTTTGCAAGAACAAATAAACAACCAAGATAACCAGCAAAACCGCTTCAAAAAACGTATGGATAACCTCGTTGATGGAAACATCTACAAACAAAGTTGTATCATACGGAATATCATAAACTATGCCATCAGGAAAGCGCGCCGAAAGCTCTTCCATCTTATTTTTAATCAGCTCTGCCGTTTCCAAAGCATTGGCTCCCGGCTGGAGATATATGGCAAAAGCTACCGCATCCTCGCCGTTGAACTTAGATACAACGCTATAATCTTGCGCGCCAAGCTCTATCCTTGCGACATCTTTCAAGCGCAACAAAGCTCCGCTGTCATTGTTGCTTTTTAAGATAATGTTGCCGAACTCTTTTTCATCAACCAGACGACCTTTGGTGTTTACACTATAGGTATAAGGCTGATATTCACCCATCGGCTGTTGACCGAATTGTCCGGCGGCAAACTGCGAATTTTGCTCCTGAATCGCCGAAATGACATCCTGCGGTGTTAGGTTATAGTCTGCCAACTTATCCGGGCTGAGCCATATCCGCATAGAATAATCCTGCGAGGCAAACAATGAGGCATCGCCTACGCCTTTGATACGTTTTATTTCATCAATAACATTTAACAGCGCATAGTTTGAAACATATACCGTATCATACTTATCCGAGGTGGAGCGCATCGTAACAATCTGCAAAATCGAGTTGGATTTTTCCTTAACCGTTACGCCTTGTTTGGTTACCTCGGAGGGAAGTTTCGGTGTTGCAGCCTGAACCTTGTTGTTGACGTCTATCGTGGCTTGGTCAGGGTCCGTGCCGATATCAAAAACAACACCAATCGTCAAATATCCGCTTGAAGTGGCGTTGGAATACATATAAATCATATTCTTGACACCGTTTATTTCCTGCTCTATCGGTGCGGCAACCGTATCAGCCAAAACCTCAGCCGTGGCTCCGGGATATGTGGCGGTAATTTGGATTTCGGTCGGCACGATATTCGGATATTGTTCAACCGGCAAAGCCTTCATTGATACCAGACCGGCCAAAACAATAACCAATGATATAACAGTGGCAAAAATCGGACGATTGATGAAAAATTTTGAAAACATGGCAACTCCTGATTGCTTATTATTTATCTTATCCGGCGATTAAAACTTCACTTTCAGACTGACTTAATACTTTGTCTGTGTATACTTCCGTTTCGGCGGAGCTTTCTTGCGCGGCGGAAGCCTCATTTGACGGAACTTCTTCTAAAATGATGACATTATCAGCTTTTTTATTTGCCTCATCCGAAGGATTTATGGTTTGTTCCACACTCCTTTCATCGGCATTTTCCAAGGGCAGATATTCAACCACGACATCATCGTTGCTGACAGCGCCTTCGTCAACTTTTGCTTCGGGCTCTGTCGGCTGAGGCACGGGAAGTTCTGATACGCTCGGTACGGAAAACTCCTTCATCTCGGCTTTAGCCGGCATTCCCGGACGAACTTTCATCAAACCATTGACAACAACGACATCTCCGGCATTGAGCCCCTTATCAATAATCCAGTTGCCTTCCGGTGTGGTCAAACCTACGGTTACCGGTACAGCCTCAACAAGACCTTGCGAATTGATGCGATAAACTGATGAACCGGTCGGGCTTTGCATAACAGCTTCCTGAGGGACAACTATGGCATCTTTACGGATTAGACCTTCTAAGAGAAGTCTGACAAATTGACCGGGGACAAGTTTGCCTTCAGGATTGGGAAATACGGCGCGGAGTTTTAATGTGCCCGTGCTTTCATCTATGCTTGGATTGACAAAGTTTATCTCTCCATCATAGCCATAAACACTGCCGTTGCCATATTTTACTTTGGCATAAACGGTTTTGGAATGACGCGGATTAACAATTAACCCCTGCTCCACCATTGTTCCCAACTTAAAAATCTCGTTTTCTGAGGCGGAGAAAATAACATAGGCAGGATCAAACTGTGTGATGGTTGTCATCGGCGTATTAACCGCAATTAATGATCCTTCGCTTTGGGTTTCCATACTGGTCATGCCGCTAATCGGGGCTCTGACGGTGGTATAGTTTAAGTTAAGCTGAGCGGACTTTACTTTTGCCTCGGCCAAAGCTGTGGTCGCTTTCAAGGAATCAAGGTTAGCCAAAGCCTCATCTCTTGATTTTTCGCTGACGATGCGTTCCTTAAACAACTTGGAAACACGTTTCCACTGGGTCTCGGCCGCTTTCAAATTTGCCTGATTTTGCGAGAGTTCGGCCTTTGCTTGCAAAAGTTCTACCTCAAAAGGTTCGGGGTCTATTTGGAACAAGACATCTCCTTCCTTGACCTTGGAGCCCTCTACATAATTTCTTTTCAGCAAAATTCCGCCGACGCGTGCTCTAACCTCGGTTTCTTTGGAACCTTGAACTCTGGCGGCATATTCAAAACTCAGCTGAACATTATGCGGTTCAACCTTAATGGCCTCAACAACCGGCGCCGATGCCGGAACTGCTGCCTGATTGTTTTCATCCTTACAAGCACTTATTGTTAAAACTGCCAAAGTTGCGGCAAATACTTTTAGTCCGAACATATTTTCCTCCTCAGAATATCAGTTATATAAAAAAATACTCTGATTTGTTCAAATTACAACTCTTATCGGAAGATGTGGATATATCAGAATGTTTTATAACCTCATTGAAATCGGTTCATCAGAGATTAGTTCTATTAAGCACAAATTTTTTTCAAATTTTGTTTTTTAAAGGAGAAATATAATGACCGAAGGTGTACGTTATCCTACTTTTGCTTTTATTACCGGTGGTGCCGGACAAGCTGATGACGGTATTCCGCCGCAACCTTTTGAAACTTTCTGCTATGATTCCGCTTTACTGCAAGCTCGAATTGAAAATTTCAACATCGTTCCTTACACCTCTGTTTTGCCTAAAGAACTTTTTGGCAGAATTGTTCCTTTGAATGATAAAATCGTTAAACAATTCAAACATGGTGCCGTTTTGGAAGTGATTATGGCCGCAAACGGTGCCAGCCGTGATGACCATAAAGCTATTGCCACAGGTATCGGCGTTTGCTGGGGAAAAAATAAAAAAGGCGAGCTCATCGGTGGTTGGGCTGCTGAATATGTGGAATATTTTGACACATTTATTGACGACGAAATTGCTCAGGGGCATGCGCAGATGTGGCTTAATAAGTCCCTTAAGCACGAGCTTGATATTCGCGGTGTTGAAAAACATTCCGAATTTCAGATGTGGCATAACTATGTTAACATCACGCAACAGTTCGGTTACAGCCTTACAGCTATGGGCTTTTTGAACTTTGAGCATGCTGACCCTGCTCACGAATAAAAAATGTTTGTATCAGGAGATGCGGATAAGTTCCGCTCTCCTTTGTTTTTAAAAAGGAAAAAAATATGGCTGACAAAAAAGATGTTTCCTCTGCCTCGGGAGCTTCGCAAAAAGGCTTGGGCGTTTTGGCTCTGGCCTGCATTGTCATAAGCTCTATGATTGGCGGCGGTATTTATTCCCTGCCGCAAAATATGGCTGCCGGCGCTTCGGCCGGGGCTGTTCTTCTGGCTTGGGTTATTACGGGCTTCGGCGTATTCTTTATCGCCAACACTTTTCGCATTCTTTCTGCCGCAAAACCTGATTTGACCGCAGGTATTTATATGTATAGTCGTGAGGGCTTCGGTCCTTATGTCGGTTTTACCATCGGGTGGTCTTATTGGTTGTGCCAAATCTGCGGTAATGTCGGATATGCCGTTATTACCATGGATGCGCTTAACTACTTCTTTCCGCCGCATTTTGCCGGTGGAAACAACCTGCCCTCCATCATCGGTGGATCTATTCTCATCTGGGGATTCAACTTTTTGGTTTTGCGTGGTATCAAGCAAGCAACCATCATCAACGCCATTGGTACGATTGCCAAAATTCTGCCGTTGGTTTTGTTTATCTTAATCCTCTTGTTTGTCTTTGAGTTCTCAAAATTTGACTTCAACTTCTGGGGCGAACAGATGATTACCAAAGCCAAAATCGGCGGACTTTCAACCCAAATTAAAAGTACAATGCTGGTTACGCTCTGGGCCTTTATCGGTATTGAGGGTGCGGTCGTAATGTCTAAGCATGCTTCCAGCCCGCAAGCTGTCGGCAAAGCTACGGTTTTGGGCTTTATGGGCTGCTTAATCATCTATATCTTGCTCTCCTTGTTGCCGTTCGGCTTTATGTCACAGCAGGAATTAGCCGCTGTTGCCAACCCCTCAACCGCCGGAATTTTGGAAAAAATCGTTGGTCCTTGGGGTGCTTGGCTGATGAATATCGGTTTGTTGATTTCGGTTTTGACCAGCTGGCTGGCTTGGACGATGGTTACGGCACAAATTCCGCAAGCCGCTGCGCAAAACGGAACTTTCCCCAAAGAATTTGCCATTGAGAACGAAAATCAGGCTCCGTCGGTTTCTTTGTGGGTTACAAGCGCTTTGATGCAGTTGTTTATTTTGTTGGTTTATTTTTCAAACAATGCTTGGAACACCATGCTCAGCATTACAAGCGTTATGGTTTTGCCGGCTTATTTTTCAAGCTGCGCTTATCTGTGGAAGATTTGCGAAGACGGCGATTATCCCAACAAAATATATATCAAGCGCTCCACGGCCTTGCTCTCCGGTCTTATCGGTTCGGTTTATGCTTTGTGGCTGATTTACGCCGCCGGACTTAATTATTTGCTGATGGCGGTTATCTTTATGGCATTGGGTATTCCGGTCTATATGTGGGCAAGACATCAAACAAGCCCAAAGGAACGCGCCTTCTCTGAAGGTGAAGCCATCCTTGCGGTGTTGCTGATTGTGATTGCTTTATGGGCGGTTTATGCCTTGTCGCATGGTATTGTGGCACTTAACTAAAATATTATTTTAAAAAGCCAAACGGTTCGGCGTCTAAAGACTACCGAACCGTTTTTTTGGTTTTGTTAACGATTATGAAGTGCTCTCAGAAAATCTTCCAGCTCTTCATAGTCAATTTTTTTGTCGGCTCGCCAGCAGCAGACCATATCTGCGCCACAGCCGAACTTATTAATAATCTTCGCAATAGCCAGTGCACTGCCGTAATACATCGGCTCAATGCTCTGGTCGCGAAACTTAATAAACACCGGCAAAGACTTGGCATTCTTTACCGTTTTTTGAATAACCTTGGGGACATCCTTACGGTTATTTACTTCAACTACCAGCAGTGTTCCTGCATACTGAGCGTTAAAACCCATTGCGGTCAACGCTTCTACTAATTCAACTTGATTACACATAGCATTTAAAATTTTATGCCAAACTCAGCTGAAAACTCAAGCTGCTTTTGGGCAATTATATTTTTTTGTTCTTCTCTCATGTCAGGCAGGTGCTTTTTTAAATCCACCAGCAAGTAAACGTACTGGCAGATTTCGCGCAAGCCCATTTTGCCATTCTTAATACGGTAGCGTTTTGCCATATAGGCTGCGGCTTCTTTTACCTCATCCGATGGCTCAAAGTCCAAGGGAAGCTGAAAAGTTCCGGCATATTTGACACAACGGTCGTAGATAGATGCCAATTCGTGGAACATCATCTGGCAATTGCCTACACGCTTGCCGTTCATCCAGCAGCAGGCCTCCTCCAAGGTTTCATCAATCACATAGTAGTAATCCTTTGGTGTATTTATCATCTCAGGATTATATTCGTGATGATATTTTTCACTTTGGATTTTAGCCATTTGCGCGGCAATTTGCTTCTTGAAAGTCCGCTCCCAACGCAAAGACAAGCGTTTGGTTACGGCAAAAACAATGTCTCCGAGTTCTTGAACCATCTGAGAAGCCACATCGCGGACATTTTCTCCGCTGTTTGTGCCTTTATCCAGAATGGCAATATTTTCCATCGGCACGCCTAGGTCGAGACAGACGTCCGCCAAACGCAAGGCTTCCGAATAAAAAATCGCATCCTTTGGTTTGAGGTGCTTTGATAAAAGCCCTAGACCGCCGATGCACAAAACTTTTGGATTTTGGTCTTCTGCTCTGGCTTTATGGTACAGCCACGCCGCATAAACAGCCGACTTGGGGTCGTCGTCTATGCAGGCAATGTATTTCACACAAACCAAACTGCCATCTTGGTTAAAGCAGTTGGTTTTTAAACACAAATGTTCATGAATCAAGTTGGCGTAATGCCAAACTAATTCTCTTTTTTTCTTGTTCATATACTTATTATATTAAAGGGTGATACAATCAAAAAAATGAAGAAAATTGCAGGCATTACAATGCTTAAAAATAAAAATTATAATAAACTTGCCTACAATTATACTGAAATATGAGAATTAATGTACACTCATTTTGGCAAAATTGCAAGCATTTTGTCTAAAAAATCATAAAATTTTATTTTCAGCAAAATATTTCCATAGAGGAGCGGCTTGGGTGGCTTGTTTGATGTTGTCCGTTATTAAAAGCTCCCTCACCTCATCTTGGCTCAGCAAATGAACTTGCAAGTCCTCCGAGGCATCCAGATGTCTGTCGCCAATCGGTTCAACATCTTCTGCCACAAAACAATGCGTCAAATTATTGGTGCTGGACGGGTTGGCCGAGATAACCATATATTCTCGCCATGTTCCTCCGCCAAAGCCCGTTTCTTCCAACAGCTCTCTGCGGGCGGCCGCTTCCATATCTTTATCCGTCTTTTCGCTCACACCTGCGCAAAGCTCATAATCATTTTGCTCCAATCCGGGGCGATATTGGCTGACAAAGACAAATTTCTTATCCTTGGTTATGGCCAAAGTATTGACCCATTCCGGATATTCCAAAATATAATATTCCGGTAAGACTCGGCCGTCCGGCAGCTCATAGCTGTCCTGCCGAACCGTTAACCACGGGCGCGTATGCAAATATTTGCGCGAAAGAACTTTCCATTTGTCTTGTTTGAGCTTTTGCATCTTTTTCTCCTTCATTTTTGTTAAATTATATAAAATAATTTTAAAATTTATTAACGCTCTTGATTTTAGACAAAATTTGTAGTATATTTCCTGCGTTGTCTAATTCATGTGAGAAAAATTATGGATGAAGCTAAGTTATTTAATGATGGTATAGCAACTTTGCGGCAAAGGCTTAAGTCGGAAAAGAATCTTGCTGAAAAACAGGCTTTATTGTTTTATATTGATGAACTGAAAAAGCTTATTCCCTGCCCCGAAGATGAGCAATTTAGAAAGCCGGGACGCGGTATTGGCGGAAGTGGCGACAAAATCGTGTTTCAAAAACTTGTTTGCCGTGATAATGAGGGAAAACCAATATTTGATAATAATAAGCCCAAAGTTAAAACCTGTGTCTTTGATAACATAAGCACTTATATTGATTTCGTTTCTAACGGAATAAAACCACAGAAAAGAATTGCTCAATTCTATAATGGAATGTCGTTGGATGAATATATTGTCTTAACACAAATGACCTCTTCAAAACAACATCGATTTTATTAAAGAAAAACCCCGTTAAAACTAACGGGGTTTTTGTTACTTAAGCCAACTATTCAAAGTCTTCTTCAGCTTCCGGTTCGTTGACAATATCATTTAAATCTTCATCAACTTCCGAAACACTCTCGCCTAAGACTTCGCTTCCTGTTTCTTCCTCAAGCTCCTCATCGTCTCCGGCATCAGCATCAAGCCAGGTTACGGAAACAACTTTTTCATTTTCTGCCGTGCGGAAGAGAATGACACCTTGGGTCTTGCGGCCCGCAATTCTGATGTCCTCAACCGGCATACGAATCAATTTGCCACCATCGGTTACCATCATAATCTGGTTGTCATCTTCTATCGGGAAGGAGCTGACTATCTCTTTGTTGCGGGCAGACATTTCCATATTGGCAATACCTTGACCGCCACGACCCGTCGTACGATATTCGTAGGAAGACGTACGCTTACCATAGCCCGTAGAGGTTACAGACAAGATGAATTGTTCTTTTTCCTTCATCTCTTTATAGAGCTCAGGTGTCAAAATGTTCGTCTCACTTGTCTCTTGCTCTGAAACTTCGGCATCATTGCCTCTTTCTGACAAAATACGCTTAATACGCGCATATTCGTCTCTTTGTTCTGAGGTGGCATCGCTATGATTCAAAATAGACATAGAAACAACCTCATCACCATCGGCTAACTTGATGCCACGAACACCCGTGGAATTACGTCCGACAAAGACACGAACTTCCGTTACCGGGAAGCGGATACATTTGCCGCTGCGCGCCGCCAACATAATATCGTTGTCTTCCGTACAAATACGAACATTTATCAACTTGTCGCCTTCATCCAACTTCATGGCAATCTTACCATTGCTCTGGACATTGACAAAGTCCATTAATGAGTTGCGGCGAACATTGCCTTGAGCCGTAGCAAACATGATTGACAGATCTTTGCACTCTTCCTCATTCTCCGGCAACTTCATAATTGTCGTAATGGTCTCGCCTTCATCCAAAGGCAACAGATTGATGAAAGGTTTACCCTTTGAGGTCGGAGAACCGAGCGGCAACTTGTAAACCTTCATCTTGTAAACCAAACCTTTGGAAGAGAAGAACAAAACCGGCGTGTGGGTTGAGGCCACAAACAGACGGGTTACAAAATCTTCATCCTTGGTCGCCATACCAGACTTGCCTTTACCGCCGCGTTTTTGCGCCTTATAAGCATTCAGCGGAACGCGTTTGATATAGCCTGCCTCAGTTACGGTTACAACCATTTCTTCTCTTTGAATCAAAGATTCAATATCCGTGTCATATTCAATATCTTCAATCTTGGTACGGCGCGGCGTTGCATATTCGTCCTTAATAGCGACAAGCTCATCACGCATAATGCCATACAACTTCTCGCGGCTGGAGAGAATGGACAGATATTCCTTAATATCCTCGCCAATGCTCATCAACTCCTCATGAATCTTGTCTCTTTCCAGACCTGTTAATCTTTGGAGTTTCAAGTCCAAAATGGCTTTAGCCTGAGTTTCAGACAAGTGATATAAGCCATTCTCTACCTTTCTATCCGGCTCATCAATCAACTGAACCAAGGGCTCAATATCTTTTGCAGGCCAAGCTTTTGCTAACAAAGCGTCTTTAGCATCCTGCGGGTTCGGCGATGTGCGGATAAGCTCAATCACGGGGTCAAGATTCTCCACAGCTAAAGCCAAACCGACCAAAGTATGCGCACGGTCGCGCGCTTTGTTCAGTTCATAAATCGTACGACGGCGAATGACTTCCTCACGGAACTCAATGAAGGCGGCGATGATGTCTTTTAAGTTCATCATCATCGGACGGCCACCGTTAATCGCCAACATATTCATACCAAAACTGGTCTGCAACGGTGTGTATTTATACAGCTGATTGAGCACAACATCAGCCTGAAAATCGCGCTTAACCTCAATAACAACGCGTACACCCTGACGGTCGGATTCATCACGGATATCCGAGATACCTTCAAGTTTTTTGTCCTTAACCAACTCGGCAATACGAGAGACCAAAGCGGCTTTATTGACCTGATACGGAATCTCATGGACAATAATCGCCTCTTTATCCTTATGCAGCTCTTCAATCGTGCATTTGGCACGCATCATTACCGAGCCGCGTCCGGTATAATAAGCCGACTTAGCTCCGCCGTAACCCAAAATCATACCTCCCGTCGGGAAATCCGGTCCGGGGACAATGGAAATCAGGTCATCAATGCTAATCTCCGGATTGTCAATATAGGCACAGCAAGCCGTGATAACCTCGCCCAAATTGTGCGGCGGAATGTTGGTCGCCATACCTACGGCAATACCATTGGCACCGTTAATCAGCAAGTTTGGATAGCGTGCCGGCAAAACCGTCGGCTCTTGCACCGTTTCATCATAGTTGGGCATAAAGTCTACGGTTTCTTTATCAATGTCTTCAATCAAGGCATGGGCAACTTTTTCCAAACGGGCTTCGGTATAACGCATGGCGGCGGCTGAGTCACCATCCATTGAACCGAAGTTTCCTTGTCCGTCTACCAAGGGCAAGCGCATTGAAAAAGGCTGAGCCATACGAACCATTGCATCATAAACAGAGCTATCGCCGTGCGGGTGATATTTACCCAAAACATCACCGACGATACGGGCGGATTTACGATACGGGCGGTTATAGTCATAGCCGTTTTCATACATTGAATAAATAATGCGGCGGTGTACCGGCTTTAAACCGTCGCGGACATCCGGCAGCGCACGCGAAACAATAACGCTCATCGCATAATCAAGATAAGAACGGCGCATTTCTTCCGTGATGGAGATGGGCGAAATGTCCTCGCCGCTTTCTCTGACCGTCGTAATCTGATTATCTAATTCATTCTCATTATCAATTTCATCAGTCATTAAACATACCTTTCCATTTTAAACTGACGTTAATATAGCAAAAACACATTCCTTTCGCTAACTTTTTATCCGACTTATAAACACCATTTTCTCTTCTACGGGCAAAAAAAGCGCCTTAAAATCGATTTTTTAAAAATCTCAGTTTTCGAAAGTTAACGTCAAATGCAAAATAAGGCGTTTTTAAGCGCAAAAAAAAACGGCTCGATTTTGATAACCGAACCGTTTTTGAAAAAATAACCAACTTAGAACGGGATGTCGTCATCCAAAGCTGCAGCATCTGCCGGAGGTGTTGAATCCCAACCGCTACCTGCAGAACCAGAAAATACGTCATTTCCGCCAGCCGGAACACCATCACCCCTACCGTCCAACATTACCAGATTGCCGCTGTAGTTTTGCAAAACAATCTCTGTCGTATATCTTTCCTGACCGTTGTTGTCTTCCCATTTACGGGTTTGGAGTTGACCTTCCAGATATACTTTTGAGCCTTTGCGCAGATATCTCTCGGCAACATCTGCCAACTGAGAGTTAAAAATGACTACACGGTGCCATTCCGTACGCTCTTTTCTTTCGCCGGAGACCTTATCTTTCCAGCTATCAGATGTGGCAATGTTCAAGTTAACAATCTTTGTGCCGCTGGCGGTGTTGCTGACCTTCGGATCCGCACCCAAATTGCCAACCAAAATGACTTTATTAATACTTCCAACCATAACAGATTTTACCTTATTACTATGAATTAAAAACTATCGTGTAATATAATATGAAAAAAATGAGATTAAAACTAAAATCAGTAGACCTGTGTATATTCGCCGGCCTGAAGTTGATAGATACCATAATTAACTGAATTTTCAGGATTTCCGTTATTAAACATGGTTTCTCCCCAGCTTGTGTCAAGCTTTTGTGTATTTAAGACGGATGCTAATTTGTCATAGGCAAACGAATCGGCTTTTTCAACTAACTCTTCCCAAAGTTTGACCGCCGAATAACCATAAACCGCCAAGCCTTTGGGCTCAACCCCCAACAAACGCAACTTGACCAAAGTTTCGGCAAAGTTCGGATTGTCTTTTAAGGATGGCAAACCGATAAAATATGAGCCTTCCGCCAAATCACCCATAATACGGTTAAAGTCTTCCTGAGCCTGATATTTATTGGTAAATATCACAAAATCTTTGTTTTCCGACTTCAGCTCTTTGGAGAGCTTGGCTATGTTTTCCGAACGTCCTAAGATATAAGCCAAATCTATATTATTCTTAAAGACTGCTTTAGCTAACTTTCCATAGTTATTGTTATAAGTTTCAAAGCTAAAAGCACGAAGCTTGTCCGCATTTCCGGATTTACGAAATTCTCCTTGAATTGCGGCGGCTATCTCTACAACTTCACGATTATTGCTATCATATACCAGGGCAACTCTTTTATCGGCAAAGTTATGTTTGTAATAGTTATAAAAGTCTTTTCCTTGTCTATCTTTGTATCCAACCATTTTAACCAAGCCTTTTTGATTTTTGCTTGCTTCCTTTGCCGACAATGTGGTCGGAATTATCTGAAAAATTTTTGCTTTGGCATAGATGTCGGAAATTTCATCAAAAGCATTATTGCAGTAAGGACCGATGACTAATGACATTTTGTCTTTCGGGGAGGTGTTAACCGCCATCATTTGTGCTGTGGAGACAGCTAAGCGGTCATCACATTGGTCATCAACAGTAATCAGGTTTATCTTTTCGCCTTTTAAGCCACCCTGCCCGTTAATATCATCAACAGCGATGCGAACACCGGAAATAATCTCATCACCCAGAGCTTTATATTCGCCGGCTTTAGGCGCAATAACAGCCACATTGACATCCGCCAATGCAAAAGCCGGAAGCAACAAACTCAAACCTGAGATTATTTTTATAAAAGTTCTATGCATATAATCTAATTCTTATTGTTCAAACAACCTGTTCATCATATTCAAATCAGTATAAATTGCAACAAAATTTTATTTGCCTTTATATGCACTATTATCTATATTATCTTCAATTTGAGCGAGGGTAAAATGGCTGAAGAAAAATTTATTGAAATTAAAGGTGCCAGAGAGCACAATCTGAAAAATGTGGATATCAATATTCCTAAAGACAAACTGACGGTTATCACGGGGCTTTCCGGCTCAGGAAAATCTTCTTTGGCGTTTGATACAATCTATGCCGAGGGGCAACGCCGATATGTGGAAAGTTTGTCTGCTTATGCGCGCCAATTTTTGGAGCTGATGAAAAAGCCCGATGTTGATTCCATTGAAGGACTTTCTCCGGCTATCTCTATTGAACAAAAGACAACTTCTCATAATCCGCGCTCTACGGTTGGAACGGTTACCGAAATCTATGACTATATGCGCCTACTTTGGGCGCGTGCCGGAACACCTTATTCTCCTGCTACAGGTTTACCTATCGAATCTCAAACAGTTTCCCAAATGGTGGACCGTATTTTGGAGATGCCTTTGGGGACAAAACTCTTGCTCCTATCCCCGATTGCTCGCGGCAAAAAAGGCGAATTTAAGAAAGAATTTGAGTCTTTGCAGAAACAAGGTTTTCAACGCTTAAAAATTGACGGCGAAATTTATACGATTGAAGACCTACCCTCACTCAACAAAAACTTCAAACACGACATTGAGGTCGTAGTTGACCGTATTGTGGTCAAAGACGGCATAAGCGAGCGTTTGGCTCAGTCTTTGGAAACCGGCTTAAAGCTCAGCAACGGCATCGTGTATGCCGAAAATGCGGACAGCAAAGAACGCACCGTTTTTTCTTCCAAGTTCGCATGCCCCGTTTCCGGTTTTACGATTGAAGAAATTGAGCCGAGATTATTTTCTTTCAATAACCCGTTCGGAGCTTGTCCGCATTGCGACGGTATCGGCGCAAAGCTTTATATGGACCCAGATTTGATTATTCCGAACCCGAATTTGTCTCTCTCTCAGGGAGCTATTGCACCATGGAACACAACGCATTCTTCTTTTTACGGGCAGACGATTAACTCTCTGTGCCAATTCTTAAATATCTCGCCTTCTACCAAGTGGAAAGATATTCCCGAAGAAGCGCAAAAAGTTATTTTATACGGCTCAGGCAACGTATGCGTTCCGATGTATTATTCCCGCTTTATGACCGACAAGCCCTTTGAAGGGGTTATTCCTAATATGGAAAGACGCTTTTTGGAAACGGATTCCGCTTGGGTCAGAGAAGAGTTCTCAAAATATCAATCCGCGGCACCTTGCGAATTTTGCGGCGGCAAGAGGCTTAAGCCTGAGGCTTTGGCGGTGAAGGTTAACGGGCTTGATATTATGGAAGCTTCCGAAATGTCTATTAAAAAAGCGCATGAATGGTTTATGGGCGTGGAAAAAACTCTCTCCCCGAAAAAAGCCGAGATTGCACATAAAATCATTAAGGAAATTGTTGACCGTTTGAGCTTTTTAAATAATGTCGGGCTTGATTATTTGTCACTTAATCGGCAATCAGGAACTTTGTCCGGCGGAGAATCTCAGCGTATTCGCTTAGCATCGCAAATCGGCTCCGGTTTAACCGGGGTTATGTATGTTTTGGATGAGCCATCTATCGGTCTTCATCAACGTGATAATGACCGCTTATTAGAGACTTTAACCAGACTGCGTGATATCGGTAACACCGTGATTGTTGTTGAGCATGATGAAGATGCTATTCGCGCCGCCGATTATTTGGTGGATATGGGCCCCGGTGCCGGTGAAAAAGGCGGTCAAGTTATGGCAAAAGGCACGGTTGAAGAAGTGCTTAAAAATCCCGACAGTTTGACGGCACAATACTTAAACGGCGAAAGATTTATTGCCGTTCCCCCTAAACGCCGCAAAGGCAACGGCAAATTCATAGGGCTTAAAGGCGCAAAGACAAACAACCTTAAAAATGTGGATGTTAAAATTCCGCTCGGCACCCTCACCTGTGTTACGGGTGTTTCCGGCGGCGGAAAGTCTTCACTCATTTTGGAAACATTGTTCAAAGCCCTTAACAAAGAAGTTAACGGCAGTCGTGAACCTGCCGGAAAATACGACAAGCTTATCGGGGCGGAAAATATTGATAAAATTATTGATATCGACCAATCTCCCATTGGGCGCACACCGCGGTCCAACCCCGCGACTTATACCGGCTTATTTACTTATATCAGAGATTGGTTTGCCAACTTGCCTGAGGCAAAAGCCCGCGGTTATACGGCCGGAAGATTTTCATTCAATGTGGCCGGTGGTAGATGTGAAGCTTGTAAGGGTGATGGTGTTACCAAAATTGAAATGCACTTTTTGCCTGATGTTTATGTCGAATGTGATGTCTGCAAAGGCAAAAGATTTAATCGCGAAACTTTGGAAGTTAAGTTTAAGGACAAATCCATTGCCGATGTTTTGGATATGACCGTTGACGAGGCTTATGTCTTTTTTGACGCCATCCCATCCATTAAAAACAGACTGGATTTGCTACGCAAGGTCGGACTCGGTTACATCCACCTCGGACAACAAGCCACAACACTTTCAGGCGGTGAAGCACAGCGCATCAAACTCTCCAAAGAACTTTCCAGAAGAGCTACCGGCAAAACCCTGTATATTTTGGATGAACCGACTACCGGTTTGCATTTTGAAGATATTAATCGCTTGCTTAAGGTTCTGCATACTTTGGTTGACCAAGGAAACTCCGTGGTCGTGATTGAGCATAATCTGGATGTTATTAAGACTGCAGATTATATCATAGACCTTGGTCCCGAAGGTGGTGACGGCGGCGGTAAAATCATTGCTCAAGGAACGCCTGAAGAGGTGGCAAAATCCCCTATCAGCTACACAGCAAAATATTTGAAACAAAAGTTATAATTTTTAATTTGTTTTAAGCAAAAATTAATAAGCGCAGAATATCATTTTAGCATGTAGATGATTATTTTGCGCTTATGATTTTTTGCCTGAATATTAACTTTTAAAATTATTATATTATGGCTACTTTCTTAATTGTTGCATTGGTTATTTTAATAGCTTTTGCGCTTTACAAAAAAGCCCCTCTTTATGGATTTTACGACATGCAAACCTGTGTTGATGTTTTGTTAATGGCTATATTCTCTCTGGTTGGGGTGATGAGTCATTTCGGCATTAATATTTATTGTTTTGTTTTCGGCTTTTCACTTATGGTTTCTGTCGTTTGCTGTTATGGTGTTAAGTCGCGTCATGTTTGCAAAATCGAACAGACGACTTATAGACTTTTATGAAAAAAACACACCTTTATTTGCCGGCCGCAAATGAGGTGTTTTTTTTTAGAGTTCCAGTTCAAAATATTCGCAATTGGCAAAGACGCGTTCGGTGCCGAAATAATGATAATATAAATTATACATTAAGGCACCGTGCGTGGCCACGCCGACCATATCATAAGTGCAATTTTTCTTTATCTCGTTCAGGGTTTTCAGTCCCCTCTCCGTTGACTGGCGAACGCTCTCTGCCTCAGGGATAGACACATCAAAACGATTGGGATTATTCTCATCTTTGATTGCACTAAAAATATCTGCAAATTTTATATGCGCTTCCGCAGACAACATTCCCTCAGCGATGCCATAATGAACTTCTTCCAGACCATCTTGCTCAATGACCTTAGCATTGTTTGCCTCTGCCACAATCTGCGCTGTTTGTTTGGCTCTGGTCATATGAGAACAATAGATTGCAGGAAGATTGAGCTTTGCCAGCTTATCTCTCAACTCAGCCGCCTGCATTTTTCCATGCTCATTTAAAGGGCAATCCACCCCTGCTCCTTGCACAATGTTTTTTACATTACCGTCTGTTTCGCCGTGCCTGAAAATTATTAATCTCATTTATTTATTCCTTATCAATTTTTTTCTTAAGTATCACAAAAATATTTTCAGAATCTTAATATCAGCAATAAAACATTAATCTTTTTTACTTATAATTTTGCCGAATTTTGGATATTAGCCCTATGGAGAAAACAAAATGGCTTTGAAGAAAAAAGAAGACAAATCGGCAGAACAAAATATCCTTGATGAAGAAAAGTATATTGATGACTTGGTCAGCAAGGTTAGTGCCGCTCAGAAAATTTTTGCAACCTATACTCAGGAGCAAGTGGACGAAATCTTTAAGCGCGTGGCTCTTAAGATGAGTTCATTGCGTATTCCTTTGGCTCAGATGGCCGCTGAAGAAAGCCGTATGGGTGTTATGGAAGATAAGGTTATCAAAAACCATTTTGCCGCAGAATATATTTATAACAAATATAAGAACACTAAAACCTGCGGTGTGTTGGAAGAAGATCCCTTAAACGGTATTATGAAAGTCGGTGACCCGATTGGTGTTATTGCCGGTATTATTCCGACAACGAATCCGACTTCAACAACCATTTTCAAAACCCTTTTGGCTTTGAAAACACGTAACGGTATTATCTTTTCTCCGCACCCGAGAGCTAAAAAATGCACGGTAGAAACTGCTCGCATTATGCTTGAGGAAGCTGTTAAAGCCGGTGCGCCGAAAGATATTATTGCTTGGATTGAACACCCGAGCGTTACGCTCTCCCAGTATTTGATGCAGCACCCGAAAGTTGACACCATTTTGGCAACAGGTGGTCCGGGAATGGTTAAAGCCGCTTATACTTCCGGCAAGCCGGCTCTTGGCGTTGGTCCGGGTAATGTGCCGGCGGTTATTGATGAAACAGCCGAGATTAAACCCGCCGTTTCTTCCGTCTTAATCTCTAAGACTTTTGATAATGGTATGATTTGTGCTTCCGAGCAATCCGTCATTATTGTTAAAGACATTTATGATGCGGTTAAGGAAGAATTTGTTACTCGCGGCGCTTATTTCTTAAACGAAAAAGAAAAGCAAAAACTTGGCAAAATGCTTTTGGAGAATGGTCATGTTAACGCAGACATTGTTGGTCAACGTGCAACGACCATTGCAAAGATGGCAGGGATTAAAGTTCCGGATTACACCAAAGTTTTGATTGCGGAAGTTTCTGAAGTCGGACCGCAAGAACCTTTCTCGGCTGAGAAATTGTCTCCGGTTTTGGCTATGTATAAGGCTAAAAACTTTGAGGAAGCCGCCGCTAAAGCAAAATCTTTGGTTATGTTCGGCGGTGCCGGTCATACAGCGGTTTTATACACCAATCCCAATAATCATGATCGTATTACTCAATATGGCGAGCTTATTCCGACTGCGCGTATTATCGTCAACAGCCCGTCTTCTCAAGGCGCGCTCGGCGATTTATACAACTTTATTTTGGAACCGTCTTTAACTTTGGGCTGTGGCTCTTGGGGCGGAAACTCGGTCAGCGGAAACTTGGGAGTTAAACATTTGATGAATATTAAAACGATTGCTATGCGTCAGGAAAATATGTTGTGGTTTAAGGTTCCGCCGAAAGTTTACTTTAAGGCCGGATGCTTACCGCATGCTTTGCGCGAGCTTAAAGGACACAAAAAAGCCTTTATCATTACAGATAAACCTTTGTTTGATTTGGGATATACTCGCCCGATTACGGATGTTTTGGAAGAAGTCGGCATTAGTTTCCAAATCTTTTCAGATGTTCATCCGGATCCGGATTTGTCAACCATTCATCAAGCCTTGGATTTGGTTAATGCCTTCCAGCCGGATGTAATTATTGCACTCGGCGGCGGTTCTCCGATTGATGCTGCTAAAATTGTGTGGTTGATGTATGAACATCCTGAACTCAAGTTTGAAGATATGGCTATGCGCTTTATGGATATTCGCAAGCGTATTTTTGAATTTCCGGAAATGGGCAAAAAAGCTTATATGGTTGCAGTGCCGACAACATCCGGTACGGGTTCGGAAGTTACGTCTTTTGCCGTTATCACAGATGATGCGACCGGCGTAAAATATCCGATTGCAGATTATGCTCTCACACCGAATATGGCTATTGTGGACGCTAACCTTGTTCTCTCTATGCCGAAAGGTTTGTGCGCTGCGGGCGGTATTGATGCTTTGGTTCACTCTTTGGAAGCCATTGCCTCAACAATGTCTACCGAATATACAAACGGTTTGGCCTTTGAAGCTATCCGCCTGATATTTAAATATCTGCCGGCTTCTTATAATGAAGGTTCCAAAAACGCCGTGGCTCGTGAGAAAATTCACCACGCTGCAACGATGGCCGGTATGGCATTTGCCAATGCATTCCTCGGCTTGTGCCACTCTATGGCTCATAAGCTCGGTGCAAAATATCATATTCCGCATGGCATTGCTAACGCGCTCCTGCTCTCTCAGGTTATGCGTTTTAATTCTTCGGATCATCCGTTCAGACAAGCGGCCTTCTCTCAGTACAAATATCCTTGCGCAAAGTCTCGTTATGCACGCGTGGCAGAATATTTGAACTTGGGCGGCAACTCAAAAGAAGAAAAGCTTGATTTGTTGATTGAGAAAATCGAGGAGCTCAAAAAGACTCTTAATATTCCGGCATCTATTAAAGAATGGGGTATTGATGAGAAGACTTTTGAGGCTGACCTTGATGAGCTTTCCGTTTTGGCCTTTGACGACCAATGCACCGGAGCCAACCCACGTTATCCGTTGGTTGATGAAATCAAACAGCTTTATCGTTATGCCTATAAAGGTGTTACGAAGTTTGAAATGTAAAACTTAATTCACAAGAAAGAACTCTCTGCAATTTTTGAGTTGCGGAGAGTTTTTTTTGTGCTTAAATTATTCCAAACAGAAAGGATTTTTAAAATGAAAAACAAAATTGCTCATATTTTTGCTTCTTATTTCGGCTTGGGATATGCTCCTAAAGCTTCCGGCACCGTAGGTTCTCTCGGGACACTTCCCGTGGCTTTTGTTGTGGCTTATTTCTTCGGAACAGCCGGAATCTTAGCGGCAACAATCATTGCTTTTTTTGTAGGCGTTTGGGCGACGCATGAGATTATATCTCATCAAGAAGAAAAAGACCCGTCTCTTGTGGTTATTGATGAATTTGCCGGACAAATGCTTACCTTTGTTTTTGTCGGACAACTTTTGTACCAAAATCTTAATGCTTGGGTGGTCTATATTATCGGTTTTGTTTTGTTCCGGATATTTGACATTGTCAAACTCGGTCCGGTCAAATGGGCTGACAGCAAGCTCAAAAACGCTTGGGGCGTGATGCTTGACGATATTTTTGCCGGTATCATTGCCGGAGCATTTTTGTTGGGTATCATAAATTTTTTGTAATATGAAAAAAATTCTTTGACATCAAGAATAATAGAGTTAAGCTATTGTATATTTTGATTTTGTTTGTGTGGAGGTGTTAATGAAAAAAGTTTTTATCGGTTTATTGATTGTTCTTATTGCTGCCGGAGCAGCTTTCTATATGAAAGGAAAATCATCCGGTTTTGATGAACAAAAAGCTACAGATTTTATGCAACAAAGATTTGACGCTATTGATACAAACAGTGATGGTCTTATTGACAGGGCTGAGTTTGATGCAGAAGGCGAAGCAATCTTAAAAACCAAAAATTTTACAACTCAGGAAGAAATTGAGCAGTTCTATAAAGTAAAAGAACAAGCATGGAATGCTTTTGATGCCGATAATAATAATCTTTTATCTTTTGAAGAATTTAAAAATCGTTTGAGATTAGAAAGAGAAAAAAGATTAGCAAAATAAAAAAAACTAAAAAAAAAATAAGGCCCCATTCGGGGCTTTATTTTTTTAGTGTCAAAGAGCAAATCGGAAGCTTTAAAAACTTTATTATTAGTTTGTTTTTTCTATTTATTTTGATTTGCAAAATTGTTCTTCCTATAGCTAAAAGCACTCGGCGGACAACATGCCATATTTTGACAGCTCTTGTCTCTGCCTCATAAGAAACAATCTCTTTTTGCTGCGCGGTTACGACATAGCCAAATAAGCGTTCATAAGCATGCGCCAAAGTGCCGCCGTGGACATCCTTGCTATAGGGCTCAAAGTCCTCCATCTTGCAGGGATATTCTTTCAGTGGCTTGAACAAATAGGCTCTGGCAATAAACATTGTGCCGCCGACAAATTTGTGCTCGTTTGTTTGCAAGCCCATCTCCGCAAGCAATTTCTCTGCTCTCTTGTTGGCAACGACATCCTCCCTGCCCGCCTCGGTTATCAGATTATAATGCGAGACCATTCCGACATCAGGATTTCGAAACAATGCTAAAGTCTTGCGAAGTTGCTCTTTTGAAGACATAAAACCAACCAAAGCTTTGCGCCAGCCATCGCCCTTAAAAGACGTATTTTTTAACCAAGCACGGTGCTTTAATGTCTGCTTGCTGTGGAGTTTTATGATATAATCATATTGTTTCAAATCCGCTAACTGCAGTACCTTAACAAAAGGTGCGACATCGTAGCCTCTGTTCTCAACATCTATTATTGTAACTTCGGGCTTAAAACGTCGCAAATTATCTAATGTTTCATGAGAGGCTTTGCACACTGTTGCAAACAAGTCATAATCATAGTCTTCAAGATTACGCAACAGACCAAGCATCTCAGGGAGCATATCCTGATAAAACAAGTGCAGATGAACCAATATCTTCATTTTCTTTTATAACTCTTTGATTTAGGCTGCAAAAAATTGTCCAGCAACAATTTTATCTCTTGTCTTCAGCCACTCATAAGCCTTTGCCATATGTCCTAAATCCAATGCACGATATCCCAACTTGGTTAAGTCATATGCCAAGGGTTTGGCTGTCGGTCCTAAAACTATCAGAATAAGTCTATCTTTGGGTAATTTTTTGGCTTCCTCAAAAATACGATCATATTCTCTGAAAGCATGAGCTTTCGGACCATATATATAACTGACGGATTTGGCGTTGTCATAAATATTATTTTCAAATTTTTCGTTATCAGCGCCTTTAATGACCGTTATGTCTTGTCCATCCCAAATTTTGCGGACTTCATTGTAATATTCTTCACTGGCGGCTCTGGCCTCCTCGGTGGTATGGTCAACCATCTCAATTCCGAACGCCGTTATATGCGTATCTATATAAGTACGTTCAAAATCAAGCAGCTTATATATGTCTTGGCGATATTTTCCTAAAAAATCACGCCAATAGTTACGGACATTAAGCTCCAAATTGTCCAGACTGCCAAATCTATCTGAAATGCCTATCAGCATATTTTCATCCTGACTGGTCAGGACTTCTTTTAATCTGGCTTGAAGTTTCGGGTCAAACTCCTGAAAACCTATGCCGTTACCCAATATCAGGTTAAACTCTCCGTCTCCGAAACGAGCCACACTCTTCTTTGTTCTGATAATTTCTTTAATACTGTCTAACGGACCTAAAACTTTCGGTAATTTTATTGTCTTTACTTCGTCGGCAATCTCATATTTCAAATTATCCAGCATTAAATCCATATGCTCGTATTTACGAATATTCTTATAAAAATATTTCAGGTCAAACTTAAATAGTCTGATTATGTTTTTTCCGAAAAGTGTCAAACTCATATTTTAGTCCTCTCTGTTATTTTTAATATTTTTTGATGCTTCCAAAATGCGAATACATTCATCCACATTATCAAAAGGAAGTTTGGCTAACTCATTATCCGAAAAATTCCACCATTTTAACGACAGAAGCTTCTTTATTGTTTCCTCGTCAAAACGATATTTGATGATTTTTGCCGGAACGCCTCCGACAATTGCATATGGCGGAACATCCTTGGTTACAACCGCATTTGCTCCGACAACGGCACCATCGCCGACGGTTATGCCATCCATTATCATAACATTTGCGCCAATCCAGACATCATTACCGATGGTTACCGGTTTGGCATAATCAAAGTCTATTTTTCTTTGTTTTCCGATATATTCTCTTTCCAGATACTGAAACGGATGCGTTGACAGAAAATTCAGCGGATGTTGGCTCGGTCCGATTGCCGTATTGCCTGCTATGGAGCAAAATGCGCCTATTGTGGTATCTCTGTGTGAAATATGAACACCATCGCCTAAATAAGTATGGCGGCCTATGTATTTACACGGAGCTTTACGTGTTGCAGCAAAGCAATCCTTAAACTTGCGACGCAATTTCTTGCTCGGGATAAACAAACTGATAAATTTAATCAAAAACTTTGTCATCTTATTTAATAAAAGCCCAATAAAGTTTTAACCAATTCAACCAAAGGCAACCTTTCCTTTGCTTTAACATTCTGTTTATTTCATAGGCATCGTGATAAAAAGCTCTAAACGCTTCTTCATCATCAGGAGCGAGCGGAAAATGCTTTTTAAGCTCCGGTTTGTCTTCTATTGCCCAGACGACGTCTCTACGGATAATACGTCCCGGATTACCGGCAACAAGAGAATGCGGCGGAATTTCTTTACCTGTGTAGGTTCCGGAAGATATGATACTTCCATCACCGATATTTGTACCCTTGAAAATAAAGCATTTTCTGCCTATCCAGACTTGATTGCCGATATAAACATCTTGTTCTTCGTTTTGCAGATTTCCTTCAAAATCATACATCGGATGAAAATCGCTGTTATAGATGATGGAATCTGCAGTTCCGCTATCGGCAAATTCTATCTTGCCGTGGTTGGCCGCAATATGTGGTCCCCAGGTCGTCCATAAACGCTTGGCTTTGATTATGCCTTTGTTGCGCATATCGAACTCACCGCAAATTACGGAACCCGCGCCTAAATCCAGCAAAGAATTTCCGGTTGAGGTAACGGTTACTCTTGAGGCTTCGGTATTTTCTCCGAAACGAGCTTCCGAATCCGTTAACATAATCAGCGTATTTTCAAAATGGCAATTATCACCCAAAACAAGTGTAGAATTACCATAAAGCTTTATGCGGCAATTTATGATATTGCAGTTTTTGCCAAAAATAATCTTATTGTTTTTTCCTGATAAATGCACACTGCTCTTTTTATAAAAGCTCGGTACGCCCTCTATTTGATTATTTTTTTTCTTACAATACATTTTTTATCCTATCAGTTTATGCGGAAAGTCAAATCCGAAGTCTTTTTTCATTAAATCAACAATCTCATCGCGATTATACTTAACAATTCCCATGCCTTGGTCTACCCAAACAGAATGTCCGGGGTGTCCTTGCCATGCATGCAGATAATATTCTTCATGTTCCGGGCTTATGTCCAACTGTGTTTTCAGAGCCTCAGAGGCTATGGGGTCGCTAAAATCAAAGCCGTGTTCCACAACTTTGCAAAACCAATAAGCCCCGATGTCGGAATAGCGATAATAATTGCCGAACAAACAACCATATTTTTGGGTAATCAGTCTTGATTTTTCAACATCAATCAAACAGCTCCACTCATTAATGCGGCAATCTCTGCCATAACCTTTCTTGGGATTAAACGGCTGTGTTCTGTCTTTGGGTGTCAGAGGGAAATGCGGCGGTCTGAAACCTTGCATCAACTTCTTCGGACTGCAGATTTCCGAAAACTTACAACGCCAGCACTGCCCTAAGTCTCCGACGATTGCCAGATTAGGATTAGCTTCCATTGTATCTAAATATAACTGCACGATATTTTTGAAAAACTTAACATCATCATGGATTACCAGCAGATATTTTTTATCGGTGTTATCTATCGCATACTGATAACGAACATCATCTTTATTATGTGTTGTTTTCTGGTCTATAAACCGCTTGAACTTGCTCAAAACAAACAGCCAATTCATATAATTGGGGCGATGCTTTAACATATAAACCTGATTCACACCGACGTTTTTGGTATTGACCCGAACATTAAGCTTCCATGGAGCAAAGTATTCTTTAACTCGAATATCATTAAAAATTTCTACCGAGCCGTCGTTGGAGCAATCATCGTTGATGTAAACCGTATCTATTAAATCGCCCGAAACCTTCTTTAAGCTCATTAACGTATATAATAAAGATTCCGGTTTTTTATAGGATTGAACCGCAACATCTACCTTCATACCAAAGCCCTCGCCAATAAATAATATTTTTTCAAAAATAGTTTCGTTGCTAAGTTAAAACGCCAACCCAAAACTTTTGCCTCATAAGCGCCACCTTGCATTAAAATCGCAACACATTCTCTGGCAAAATTCCAAAAATCATACCTTTTGCTCTTTTCCGGCGGCAAACGTAAAGGCTGAGATACCAAAGATTTAAATATAAACCTTGCCAAATAGTGGATTATTAATTTTTTTCTTTCTCCTTGCGCCAGACCAGATTTTATAAAATATTCATACATTACTTGAGCAGCCAAGGCGTGCGACTTTACATATTTTTCCGTTTTTCCCTGATTCATAACAGAAGTAGAGCTATCTCTGTAAAACAGTAATTCGGCATCTGTTGTGACCATGTTTTTTATCTGAAACAATACCTTTAGTGTATATATCGTATCTTCAGCGGGCTGAACATTTACGGGAAACTCCAACCCTTTGACGGCGTTTTTGCTGTACAATCTATTCCAAACCAAAACCGAGCCGCCTCGCCCGTTCTTTTTACCGGCAAAAAAATCCTCAAAAGGTGTTGTGCTGAACTTATAGTCCAATTCTTCCAGATTATATTGTTTAATATCCTGCGCCACAAAATCATCCGGAACTGTTTTGTTCTTAAAAGCGGCAACATCCGCATTAAACTTTGTTACCATATAATACAATGTCTCAAAAGCCTGAGGATGAAGCATATCATCTTGATCCAGAAATGCGATGTATGGCGCTTCAGCTATTGATATGCCATGATTACGCGCGGCAGAGCAACCTGCATTTTCCTGATTAATAAGTTTGAAACGACTATCTTTGGCGACAAAAGCATTAACTATTTCTTCCGTTTTGTCTTTAGAGCCATCATTAATACAAAGCACCTCAAAATCCCTGAAACTCTGAGCTGCAACCGATGACAAACATGCTTCCAAATATTTTTCAGCATTGTACAACGGTATAATTAAAGAAATCTGCGGCATGAAACGCAATCCTAAAGTTATTATCTGGCGTAAATTTAGCATTAGATTTGTTTTAGTGCAATAATTATCAGCTTTCTTACGCAAGATAAAAGGCGGTTTGTGGAAAACCGCCTTTTATTTTACCCTTCATATCCGATAAGGTTTTCTTTATTTTCCTGATATAATGCCATTGCCTCTTTTATGGTCTTTTTGGCCTCATCCGGACCTAAAAAGGTTTCGATAATTACTTGTTTGTTTTCCAAAACCTTATAATCCTCAAAGAAGCGACGCAAAGTTTTGAGACAATGCGGAGGAAGCTCGTCTATACTCTTGTAATGAGCGTATTCCGGATCATCTACATGGACGGCTATAATTTTGTCATCCATTTCTCCTTGGTCAAACATTTTCATGACACCTATCGGTTTAGCTCGCAAAATAGACAGCGGCAAAACAGGCTCTTGTCCCAAGACCAAAATATCCAACGGGTCGTTGTCGTCGCAATAGCTTTGCGGAATGAAACCATAATTTGCCGGATAGTGTACAGCGCTATACAAAATACGGTCAACTTTTAACAAACCGCTGGCTTTGTCCAATTCGTACTTTATATTTGAACCGCGAGGAACTTCTATTATCGCAGTTATGATTTCAGGAGCATTTTCTCCTGTACCAACTCCATGCCATGGGTGTAACATTTTATTCCCTTATCCTATATTATTTACTATGGGGTGTAGGATATTCTAATTTAGTTTATTGTAAAGTCTTTTTAAGATTTTCGGACTAAAATGTTGGTAAAAATATACAGTGCAAAACATATTGACAATACACCTATTATCATCTCCCTCTTTTGAACAGGGCTCCATGCTTTACTTATACTATTTACGTTAACCGCACTGCCTACTATCTCAAAATTATCGCTTTCTTTTTCATGTAGTAATGTTACTGCTATCTGATTATCCGGATTCAGATAATCAAAATCAATTACAATATCCCCTTCGTAAGGAACAAGTTTAGCCGAAACCGCCGGTGATGTTTGCTTGTTATTAATATTATAGGCCACTAAACGAGCATCTTCCGGAACAATAATTCTTATCGGATCATGACCTATTTTTGAAACATCCCCGCCGTCTAAGGCCTGAGATCCCGTATTTAACAATGTTAAGGTTGTCAGATACATATCTTTATATTCTTTTTCTTTAACCGTTACCTTTAAATCACTTACATCTGCTGCTGAAATTATATTGGTGTGTTCCGCCTCATATTCTAAAATCGGTTTGCTGATATAAAATTGATACATTCCTATAACAATAGCTCCGACACCAATAAAAAAAGCCCCTGTTTTGCTTGTAAAAAAATCCCATAATGCGCTCATAACATGTAAATAATCTTTTCTGGCCGAACTAAATCTTCTCACTTTCCTTCTCCTTTTG
The DNA here is from genome assembly GCA_944392155.1 of uncultured Alphaproteobacteria bacterium. Classification (GTDB taxonomy): domain Bacteria; phylum Pseudomonadota; class Alphaproteobacteria; order RF32; family CAG-239; genus Scatacola_A. Next base: position 77,488 of record CALXVR010000003.1, read on the forward strand.
TTTTTTTCTTATATAATCACTGAGATTATTTATTCATCATCTAAAATAAAATTAATTTTAGACAAAAAAACATTTGCATTTTCAATAAAAGTATGTTAGTTTTCTGGCATTATTTAACATTTATCGGTTTGTGATTATGACAGAAAATTCCTATCTTTCGTCAGTTTTGGTTACTGACATTAATGAACGCTTAAAAAATAACTTTGATGATGAAGCTATTTTATCGCAAAATTTTAAATTGATTTCGCATATTGCCGAAAAATTAAATATTGGCAAAAAATTTAAAGTTCCTCAGGCTGAATTACTTTATCAACTCTGCTCAAAAAATCCTGTCGAGTTGCATAAAATAAGTCAAATTTCTAGTAAATTTTCAGATTTTGCGCACAGTTTGGAAAACGAAGACGACAAAAGTCTTTTGTGTCGTATTTTACGCAATTATATTGCCGAACCCATGTCTATTGATGAAAACGGCATTTTGATTGATAAAATTGCTCAAACTTTTCCAAAAGTTTTAAATTATGCCAAAAATGACAATATAACAATTTCCGTCTTTTATAATACACATCATGAAACAGATGTCGAATTTACAAAGAAAGAAATTATAGACAAATTTTTCTCTGTAGATTATGGGGTGTTAATTGCAAATATGGGACAAGTTAAAACCCCTATCTTCACAAAAAGAAATCTTCGAGATGCTCAAGATGAAGTAAAACGCCTTGACATTATGTCTCAGGCTATTGATAAATTGCCGCCAGCGAAGTTTATGCTTTTTGCTCTTCACTTTGATAAATATATTGAAAAATTACCCTCTATTGATGATGACTTGGCTTATGGGGCCATCAATAATGTCGTTCCGCTTATTAAAAGCGGAAAGAACAAAATTCTAGGCTCAGTAGGAAACTTGTGGGGAACAGATATTACCGACCACGGAAGCAGCGGCTTTGTTTTCAGATGCCTCACTTCAAGAGTTACACCTTACAATATTACACGTCTTTGCCGCATTGCTGAACAAATTCCTTCCAGCGATGAAAACAGATTTGAGCAAATCAGACTTGATGCTATTGCCATTAATGAAAGCTTCCCTAATTTACGCTCTTATATTCATAACCAACAGCCTGAACAGCATAAGATTCTTAAAAGAATGGTTTTGTATTATGATGCGGTTAAAGGTCTTGACCCCAGTTTGGATCCCGACTTCAGAACCAAAAAACTTGAAAGAGCTTTGAAATACGTCGAAGAAAAGTATCCTGATTATAATATAGCTTCAGATGATTTACTTAATCTGAAAAAATATGATATGCCAACCAGAGACTCTCAAGGAAACCAAACAACAAATATTGAAGTTCTCAGAAGGTTGATGTACAACACAACCCCCAGAACTCTTGAAACTCCTCAGATTAATGATAAAGATACCAAGTATTTATTAGAGGAAATTATGGATATTCAATATCCTTTTGCAAAACATGATGCTTATGGTGCATACTTAAAAAAACTCAACAATCATTTGGAGAAAAAAATTAAAGCCGGAGCTATCGGAATTCAACCTAAAACGATTAACTCTATTTTGTGGAGTGAAAGACGAGGTTTTATGGTCTTGCAGAATATGGACGCAGGTTATCAACTCCATGCCTTTACGACGCCTTGGTTTAAAGAAATTTTGCGTTTCTATGAACTAACCAACTCCGCCAAAGATACCGTAAATACGGATTTAGATACATTCCTTTCATCTATTAAGGATTTGGAAATGGAAAAAGCATATCCAGAAGTATCTTTTCGTATCAGCAAGAGTATTGTTAATCTAACCCAAAGACAAAAGAGAGACGCTTTGGAGTATTCGGAATATATTAATCGTTTGAATATTTCTGAATCTGAAAAGCAAAGACAACAACAGAAAATTAAAGATTCTTTGGATATTAAAATAAGCCGTAATATGTCCGGTTATAGTTTGGCCAATGCATTTTTCAATTGTCTGACCCCGAAAAGAACTCCTTATAGGGCTTTGGAAAAATACATGAAACAACGTCAGATTGATCGATTTGGCGGAAAATTTTATTAATTTTTAAGACCACCTCTTTAGGTGGTCTTTTTTTTTATATCTGGTCGGCTTGATGAGGATTACTCTGCGCTTTGCTTGAGTTGCACAGGCGCAATTTTTGCCTTTGGCAAAACCGGCGATACACCCGTCTCGCCTATTGCTGGTAGTCGAACCTCCGTGTCGGAGGTTCAAATCCAGCGTCCCGATTATCCAGATATAAAAAAACCACCTTCTAGGTGGCTTTTTTATATCTGGTCGGGACGAGAGGATTCGAACCTCCGACTTCTTGCACCCCATGCAAGCGCTCTACCAGGCTGAACTACGTCCCGATTATGTTTCAACAATAATACTTTGCTTTTCCTGCAAGAAGTCTCCGACTTCTTGTCTGGCTCGTAAGTCTTGCTTCGCAAGGCTAACTCGCTGCGGGCACTCGTTTTGTAACATTCATAATCTGCGCTACCGCTTGATTATTCTTTAACAAAACTTCGCCTTTCGTTGAAAGATGTTTCTCCGGAACATCTTTCCGCCTTAAGCCCCATGCAAGCGCTCACCTAAGCTGAACTACGTCCCGAACTCAACGCATATTGGTTTATCACATTATTTTTTTTATGCAACTGATTTTTTGCTAAAAAAAATGTTTTTGTTGATTTTTTGGCTTTATCGTATTATAAAACTTGAAAAAATATTAGTTATTCACCTATTAAAAATATATTTTTATGAAAACAACAAAAGTTAAAACAGAGCGTCTGATGTTTGCCGTAATTAATATGCATCATCTTCCTGTTGAAAAAATCTTAGATGAGAAACCTAAAGATTTTCGTGTCTTTGATGATTTATTTGCCGGAAAAGATAAATACGCTTATCTCACCGAGCTTTTTCCTGAACTCAAGAATCCTCTGGATGAGCTCATTGCTTGGCAGAAAAACAGCGGTGTTATTCTTTATTCGCAGTATGAGCAGATTCAGCAAAAAATTACTGAACTCATACAAAAATATCAGCTTTCTGAAGAATATGAGCTGCCCGTTTATCGCTCAATATTCTTCCTTTTAGCTGTATTGCTTGACCTTGAAGGTTTTCCCGGATATCCCGCAAGTATTGTCTTGGTTGAGTGCCAAAAAGATTTTTCCGGCGCTCCACAGACTATGTTGGCTTCAATTATTGAACGCCTGTATGAAAGATATAACTTGTTGGAAATCGCCTATCAAATTAAAGACAAATACTTTAGTTCCAGACCTCAAAACAAGGAAGATTTTACAGCGTGGCAAATTAATTTTGGTGTTGAGATTCATGAAATGGTATCTCGCTGGCAAAATGAAAACTCTGTTCCGAGCTATTTCAAAATTTGATTTGGCTTCTGATGTAAAAAACCCGAAAGTTTTTAAACTTTCGGGTTTTTCTTTATACTTTTTCTATTGCCTCGGTTAGTTCTTGTCGCATATTTTTCAGCTGTTGCTGCAAAGAGCTCAAGAATTCTTGCGTTTGCTCGTTCAGAGGCTCCTCCGGAACTTCAAAAAAATCTTTCTGAATTTCTTCACCTAAAAGGTTCTTTAAACCTTTTTCTTTAAAAACCTTTTGAACTCCTTCAATTGTATATCTTTTTTCATAAAGATAATCTTTGATGATGCTGACTAATTTGACATCATCCGGACGATAATAGCGACGTCCGCCACTTCTCTTCATCGGTTTTATTTGCGGAAATTTGGTTTCCCAAAAACGCAAAACATGCGTGGCAACACCCAATTCATCAGCGACTTCGGCAATCGTCCTGAATGCTGCTTTTGATTTGTTTACAACCATAGCAGTTTTCCCGTCTTAAAAAATTTAAGCGTTGATAATTTTTCTCATAGTCTGAGAAGGTTTGAAAGAGATAACACGACGCGGCGAAATCTCGGCCTCGACACCGGTTTTTGGATTGCGACCGGCACGAGCCTTCTTGTTGCGCAAAGCAAAGGTACCGAAAGATGAAAGCTTAACATCATTACCGGCAGAAAGCTCTTGTACAATCTCATCCAAAATCATATCCAAGATATCATTAGAATCTTTGCGTGACAAACCGATTTCTTCGTAAATGGTTTCTGCAACATCTGCACGGGTAATTGTTTTCATTTTCTTTCCTCTTTGCTTCTTAATTACACATCAAATTAACTGATATACAGGACTATACCATCTTAAAAACAATGACAAGTATATCGTCAAAGTTATTAAACAGATATTTTATTAAATTCTGACCAAAGCTCCGCCCCAAGTGAAGCCTGCGCCCATTGAGTTGAAAATAACCAAATCGCCCTTTTTGATTTTTCCACTTTCTAGGCATTCTGATAAGGCTAAAGGAATCGATGCTGCGGATGTGTTTGCCTGATGGTCTATGGTTACAATAACCTTACTTTCCGGCAATTCCAATTTTTTACCAACACCTTCAATGATGCGGATGTTGGCTTGGTGAGGCAACAACCAATCTATGTCTGTTACATTAATTCCTGCTTGTTCTGCGACAACTTCAGCCGCCTGCGTTAAGCAACCGATTGCGCTCTTGAATACTTCTTTACCATTCATAAATGTAAAGCCGGCTGTTTGTGTGCTTGAAACACCGCCTTTGCAATATAAGTTATCATACTGCGCGCCATCTGAAAAAATCTTTGTGCTTAAAATTCCGCGATCAGTCTTATCACCTTTGCCTTCATAAGCGCGAATCACTACAGCACCGGCTCCGTCACCGAACAGGACGCAGGTATTGCGGTCTGTCCAATCCGTTACACGAGAAAGTGTTTCTGCGCCGATAACCAAAGCTGTTTTGGCTTGACCTAAACGCAACATATTGTCTGCCATTGTCAAGGAATAAACAAAGCCTGAGCAAGCTGCTGAAAGGTCAAAGGCAGGAATACCATGACGACATCCCAGTTTTGCGGCAATTTTTGTTGCAACAGCCGGAAACGTATTGTCAGGGGTTACGGTACCAACAACAATCAAATCAAGCTCTTCCGCACTGATTCCTGCCGTTTTCAGAGCCATTTCAGCGGCATGCATTGCCAAATCAGACGTCAGTTCTCCTTCTGCTGCAATATGTCTGGATTTAATACCTGTTCTTTCGGTAATCCATTCATCGCTGGTTTCGACAATCTTTGCCATATCGTCATTGGTTAATACTTTTGCCGGCTGATAATGACCGTGCCCAATAATCTCTGATCTAATACAAGTCATAAATTGCTTCCTGTGATAATTCATCCAAATCTATTTTTTCAATTTCGTTGCGGATTGTTGCAACAAAGTTTTGGCGAACCAAACTTGCTGCATTGTTTACCGCGACAGAAAACCCTAAAGCATCCGTTCCGCCATGGCTTTTTACGGATAAACCGTTAAGTCCGACAAACATTGCTCCGTTATACAAGCGGGGATCCATCGTCTTTTTAATTCTTAAAACGACTCCCATCATAAAGGGTAAACCAATCTTTGCTAAGAAAGAGCCTTTTACTGCGTTCTTTATCATGCGCATGACTAACCGAGCTGTTCCCTCAATGGACTTTAAGGCAATATTTCCCGTAAAGCCATCTGCAACAATAACATCTGCTTTATTGTTGGGTATCTCATGCGGCTCAATATAGCCGATAAAATCAATATTCATGTGAGAATTGCGAATCATCTGCGCGGCTTTATGAATTTCTTCCTTGCCCTTCATTTCTTCCGCACCGATATTCAGCAGCGCCACACGCGGACGGGTGATTCCCAAAGCACAACGCGCCAAAATATCACCCATCATAGCAAATTCTGCCAGATTGATGGCGCTACATTCGGTATTTGCGCCTAAATCCAACATGACGTATTTGCCATTGATGTGCGGCATCATGCTAACAATCGCCGGACGATGAATCTTTTGAATTGTCTTCAAAACCAACTTTGATATGGACATCAGTGCTCCGGTATTTCCGGCCGAAACGACGGCTTGCGCCTCACCTTTTCGAACAGCATCAATCGCCATATACATACTGGTATTTTTGTTACGAATGACAGAAGACGGCTTGTCTTCATTACGGACAACTTCATCTGCGTTGCGAATCTCGCAAACTTTTTGAAGTTGGGGATAATTATCTAGAGTTGCTCTGATTTGAGCTTCTTTTCCGAACAACAAGAATCTGACGTCCGGATTTTTCTTAGCGGCAATCGCTAAGCCCTCTATTACGACTCGGGGGGAATTATCTCCCCCCATTGCGTCGATTGAAATAACCAGATTATTTTCAGACAAAACCGGCTCCAATCATATAAAAGTAAGTTCAATTATTCGTTAGTTGCCTTCTGTGCAACAACTTCACGATTATCATAGTGTCCGCACTTCGGGCAAACATTATGAGGTCTCTTCAACTCACCGCAATTCGGGCATTCCATATAGGAATTTGCACCCAATGCGTCATGAGAACGACGCATATCGCGGCGAGATTTAGATGTTTTCTTCTTTGGTGTAGCCATTTTCTTATACTCTAAGTTTATGTTGTTCTAATTTTCCAAGCGTCTCTAATAACCTAATTGACTTTTAAAATCAACAGATATTTTAACTTTCGGAAAGCTTTAGTGCCCTTTTATCCAATATTTTATAATTTTGCAAGCATAATTTTTATTTTTTAAGCTTTGCCAGAACACTAAAGGGGTTTTGCGCCTTTGTTGTTTCTTCATCAAACTCTGATATAAACTCAAAGACCTCTCCTTCTTGGCGCGGATAATCTTCCATTACCAAAGCCACCTGCTCTATGGCTATTTGCCCCAAATCTATTTTTCCATTCTCCACAATATCCGGAACATCCGTTGCGTTATCATCTTCTAAAAGAGCTTTTTGCTCCTTATAAGTCATTGCCGTATCGTACACCAGAGAAAACTCAGGTTCATAAACTTTTATAAAGTGCTCTAAACTTATTACGCTTTCCAGTTCCAGTTCAGCCCTTACTTTACCTGATACGTTAAGAATATGCTCTTTTGGATTGTTTTTTAATGATATTTCTGCTTCGAAACTTTTAACAGACGGCACCTGCAATACCTCTGTCAGATATTCTAAATCTTTACTTGAGGCCTTAAAATGATATTTTTTTTCCGTACGTGTTAATTCATCTACAACAATCGGGTATGAAAAATTTTTTTGCATTAATGCTTTCCTTGTGTTATATAAATGGCAGTATTTAATTTTATATACTAATAAGGAAGATTAAATGTCAATAAACAAAGTACTTTTATCTGGACTCTTGATTTGTTCTCTATCCGCTTGCAGCCGCGATTTATTCATTACGCATAATGGTAATATGCCTTCTAATGAAAGAATCGAACAAGTTAAACTCGGACAGTCAAAGTATGAGGTAAAATCTATTTTAGGCAGCCCGTCAACCGTTGTCTCTTTTGATAAAAATACTTGGATTTATATGTCTTCAGACATTGAAAGAATTGCTTTCCTTGCTTCCAAAGAAGTCAGCCGTGATGTCTTAACCATCAAGTTTAATGAACAAAACGAAGTTATTGATATTGACCGCATGAGCGAAAAAGACGGAAAACAAGTGGCTATTAATGAAGATAAGACTGAAACTCTGGGGCAACAACAAGGTTTCTTTAAACGCTTTTTCGGCGGTGTCGGAAGTTATATGCCCTTTCCCGGCGGATCCAGAGGGCAAAATCTCTAGTTAGGCAAGTGCCGACACAGCCTCTTTTATTTGAAAAAAGCATCCGTCATAAACGGATGCTTCTTTCTTGATAGGTTTATTACACACACATACACACACCACACCTATCTTCTATACACTTTAATAGTATAGCCCCAAATCAATACAATGGCAACTTTTTTATCCTTTGCTGTCTTTTTTTATTGGTATCTTTTTGTTTTTCTTATTGTTTTTATATCAGGGTTCCCTAATGGAAATTCAAAAACCAATATCCGGCTTCAGACCATATTCTCTTAAAGCTTGCAAAAGTTCTGCCAGATATATGCGCTCATTGTACATTATCGCTCCGTCTGAGGCACTTACCTTAAAAGCTTCCTTTGCCAGATTAGTAGCCGCCTCCGGCGTCTTTGATTTGATGTTTATTAAGGATAAATAAAAATCATCTTCATCCGGATTTAAGTCTTTAAGATATGCATTGATATACTGCTCGCTTAAAGTTTCGGTTTCCGGTCGCAGGCGGGTGATATAATTTCTGATGGTTTTTATCTTAATTTCCGTAAAGCTTGAATTGCATTTGGCCATAAAGGTCAAAATAATTAAATCATCCTTTATGCTTTCCAATTGTTTTACATCCACTACAATCGGGTTGGCTTTGGGCTTCTTTTCCGATTGTTCGGCGGCTAGTTCCCTACTTTGTAAAAACTCCTGATAAAAATTTTGTGCCGAATAGTAATATTTTTCGGTATTTAAATCATACAAATCCCGCACCAGCGCAGCATCTATCAGCTTGCCTTTCTTCGCTCGATAAAAATATAAGTCAAAAAACAAAGTGCCGTTTTTTTTCCATGCGTTTTTTACCGCAACATTTTCTTCTGCAACACGGTTTTTGAAGACGATATGCACCAGCATATTGTAAAAGTCCAGATTGCAAAAATCTTCGCTCATTTATGCTCCTTTGACCATATCTACCAGTTTTCCGACATAGGTCTTTATTGTCTCAACTCGGGTGGCATAGTTTTGCAAATCGCGCTCAATGAAAAGTTTTTGGTCCGGTCTGATTTTTACCACGCCAAACTGCTTGGCAACCCAATTTATCAGTTTCTCCGGCGCTTTGAAAATATTGTTATGAAAAGCTATCAAAATTCCCTTAGCTCCGGCATCTATTTTTTCAATGTTAGCCTCTCGGCAAAGCTGTTTTATCTCTACGGTTTTAAGCAAGTTATCTACCTCTTCGGGGAGCTTGCCGAAGCGATCGGTTAATTCCTCGCGCATATCCAAAATTCCGGCCTTATCCTTAATCTCACCAATGCGTTTATACAAGCCCAAACGCACTCCCAAATCGCGTACATAGGCTTCCGGAATCATAATCGGAATACCGGTGGTGATTTGCGGTGCCCAATCAGCTATTGCGGCTTGCTCTTTTTCCTGCTCTGCGCCGCTCTTTTGCCGCATTATCTCTTCTTCCAGCATATGCTGATACAAGGCAATACCGACATCTTTAATATGCCCTGATTGTTCCTCGCCCAGAATATTACCCGAACCTCTGATATCCATATCATGACTAGCTAAAGAAAAGCCTGCGCCCAAAGTATCCAGCGCTTGCAAAATATTTAGACGACGCTCGGCAATGGGTTTTAGGTTCTTTTGTTTGGGCACGGTAAAATAGCAATAGCCTCTGACCTTGGACCGCCCTACTCTTCCCTTGAGCTGGTATAACTGCGCCAAACCAAACATATCCGAGCGGTGAATAATCATCGTGTTAACCGTCGGCATATCAATACCCGATTCAATAATCGTGGTTGACAGGAGCATATCAGCCTTGCCATCGGCAAATTCGTTCATAACATCTTCCAACTTGCTGACAGGCATTTGTCCGTGAGCTACCAAAATTTTTATATCCGGCACGAGCTCTCGGAGCTCTTTTTCCATACCAAAGATATCCGACACTCTCGGGCAGACAAAAAAGGTTTGACCGTTACGAAACTTCTCGCGGTAAATGGCTTCTTTTATCATAACCTTATCAAAGGGCATAACAAAAGTACGCGCGGCCAAGCGGTCTACCGGCGGAGTGGCAATAATGCTTAATTGCTTTACGCCCGTCAAAGACATTTGCAATGTGCGCGGTATCGGTGTGGCGGTTAAGGTCAAGACATGGACATTTGACTTTAGGGCTTTGAGTTTTTCCTTATGAGCAACGCCGAAATGTTGCTCCTCATCAATAATCAAAAGTCCTAAATTGCAAAACTTGATATCCTTTGATAACAGCGCATGTGTGCCGATGACGATTTCTACCGAACCGTCTTCCAGACCTTTTTTCGTTTCAGCCGCTTCTTTGGCGCTTACCAGACGAGAAAGCATTTTTACCCGAACGGGGAAACCTTCCATACGCTTCTTAAAATTATAATAATGTTGTCTAGCAAGCAATGTTGTCGGTACAATCAGCGCAACCTGCGCACCGGACATCGCCACGGTGAAAGCTGCACGCAAGGCGACTTCCGTTTTGCCAAAGCCGACATCGCCACAGACTAATCTGTCCATCGGCGAGCCTTGATTCAAATCCTTCAAGACATCCGTAATGGCATTAAGTTGGTCATCCGTTTCCGTATAGGGAAACTTGGCACAAAATTCATCATATAAGCCTTCCGGCGGAACGAAACAATCCGCTACTTTCAGATGTCTTTCGGCGGCTATCTTAATCAGCTTCTCCGCAATATCACGAATCTTTTCCTTAACTTTGGCTTTTTTTGCCTGCCATGCCAGACCGCCCAAAGTATCTAACTGAATATTGTCATCTTCCATACCATAACGCGAGATGACATCAATATTTTCTACCGGCACAAATAACTTTGCGTCATTGGCATATAAGATTTTCAGACAATCATGCGGGGCTCCGCCTGCCGTGATATTCTCCAGCCCCAAAAACTTGCCGATACCATGTTCTATATGCACCACCAACTCGCCGACAGACAAGGACGAAACATCGGCAATAAAATCTTTGCTGCTTACTTTTTTGGCGGTTTTGCGGTTTTGACGTTCGCCTAAAATATCTTGCTCGGAAATCAGGCAAAGCCCGTCTCCCCTAAAGCCATGCGGCAGGTTCATCACCAGCATCGTAACTTGTTTATGTTCGGCTTTTTTCAAAGCCTCTGCCCAATTTTCGGCAAAGCTCACATCCTTAATGTCATATTCGCTCATTAAGGTAAACAAGCGTTCTCTTGAGCCTTCGGAATAGCAACAAATTATTCTTGCTAATTTGGCATTCTCTGCCAGATAATCCTTGAGTTCGGCATAGACTTGCGCGGCATTGACATTTTTGGCATGCGAAAAATTGCGCCCCGGAATAATCGCGGCATTGATTACGCCCTCTGCTTCCGGCAGGCTCATAGAAGTAAATCTGATGGCTTTACGCGCCTTAACCTTGTTTTCAAACTCTTTTTTGTTAATGAACATTAGCTCGGGGTTAACAGGGCGATAAGTGTCTACCTCGCTCGCGGATTTTATGCCCAAAGCCTCTTGTCTTGCCTGATAATAGTCCATAATGCCGTCCTCTTTGGACAAGACTGCTTCATTAACATTGCGGTCCAGCACAATATGTGCCGCAGGAAGATAATCAAACAATGTCGGCAGAGGTTCTTCATAGAAAAAAGGCAGACAGTTTTCCATACCCATATATTTGCGCCCTCCCGAAACAGCTCCATAAAGCTCATCAGACTGTGCTGCAGCTCCAAATGCTTCGCGATAAGCCGTGCGGAAGTTTTTGATGGTGTTGTTATCCAGCGCAACTTCGCCCACAACCTGAAAACTATAGCTTTTTAGCTCGCCGGTCGTGCGTTGGCTGAAGGCATCAAAGGTGCGGATTTTTTCCACCTCGTCATCAAACAAATCTATACGCAAAGGTTCCGGTGTGCCGACAGGAAAAATATCTAAGATATCACCACGGACGGCATATTCTCCGGGTTCCATAACTTGTTCAACACGGTTATAGCCATTGACAACAGCATAGTGCACAAAGTCATTAAAATCGAGCTTGCCACCGACTTTTATTTCTCTTACGGAATTTCTGAAGATTTTGGCAGGCGGAAGTTTTTGTACAACCGCGCCGACACTCGCGATGATTATCCGTTTATTCTTCTTGTTCGGGTTTAGGGTCAGCTCGCCTAAAGTCGCCAGTCTTTCCGCCACAATATTGGCATTGGGCGAAACACGGTCATAAGGCACCGTATCCCATGCCGGAAGTTTTAGGACCTCGGTTTCTGGCGAGATGTGTTTGAGCAAGTCCGCCGTTCTCTCCAAACTCAAGCCATCACTCACAATGTATAAAATATCTTGTTTTGAGGTGCGCAAAAAATCACGGAGCAGAAAGGCATCATACCCCTCGGCCACCGCAGAAAACGTATAATCCGCAAGTTTTTCTATATCTGCGTGCATTTGATTATCTTATTCATTTACTATTTGGAATAAACTATATACAATATGCGCATTATAGCAACATTTTTCTTGAGGAAAGTTTAAGAAATCATGCGGCCGCCGCTTTTATATCCGCTTTTTGCAGAGATTGAGAATTTAAACGGTATCGGTGAAAAGACCGCCAAGCTCGTGCGGAATTTGGCCGGCGGAAAAATCGTTGACCTTTTGTGGCATTTGCCCTCTTCCGTTATAGATCGCCGCTATTCGCCAAAGCTGATTAATGCGCATATCGGTTCAATCATCACCATCAAGGTCAGAGTTTTGGAGCATATTGAGCCCAAGCTCAAAAAGCTTCCCTACAAAATTATATGCACGGACGGCAGCGCAGATATTACTTTGAGTTTTTTTCATGCCTACCCCGAGACGCTTAAACGTAATCTGCCCGAAGGAAGCGAACGCGTCATCAGCGGAAAGCTGGAAAGCTTTAACGGCGGTCTGCAAATGAGCCATCCTGATTATATCGGCAAGCCGGAAGAGATGGATAGGATTAGAACCGTTGAGGCTGTTTATCCCTTAACTGCCGGCGTTACCAACAAGATGATTAATAAATACATCAAGCAAGCTCTGCTTCGCGTACCGCAAATGCCTGAGTGGTTAGACGAGCGTTTTAAGTCCGCTGAAAATCTGCCCTCATTCAACGAGGCTTTGCGCCTTGTTCATAATCCGCAGAGCGAGGCTGATTTACTTCCCTCTTCCCCTGCTCGCAAACGCTTGGCTTATGACGAAATGCTTGCCAACCAGCTTGCTTTGGCTTTGGTCAGAGAAAAGGTTAAAAAGCAACAAGGACGCGTTATTAAAGGAAACGGACTTTTGCGCAAAAAAATATTGGAAAAACTTCCCTTCACGCTTACCGAATCGCAGGAAAAAGTTTTGAAAGAGATTTTTGCCGACCAAGCCTCGCCTTATCGGATGTTGCGTTTATTACAAGGCGATGTCGGCAGCGGCAAAACCATCGTTGCACTGATGTCTATGCTTAATGCCGTAGAATGCGGCACGCAAGCGGCGATTATGGCTCCGACCGAAATTTTGGCTAAGCAACATTTGGAAACTATGCAACCCTTGTGTGAGGAAATCGGTATTCGGGCGGAACTCTTGACCGGACGTGTTAAAGGCAAAGCACGCAGCAAAATTTTGGAAGATCTTGAAGCCGGCAAAATAGACATTTTAATCGGCACGCATGCCTTGTTTGTGGAAGCGGTTACGTTCAAAGACCTTGCCTGCGTCGTGGTTGACGAACAACATCGTTTCGGCGTGCATCAGCGTTTGGCTTTGTCTGATAAAGGTAACAAGCCCGATATTTTGGTTATGACCGCAACGCCTATTCCGAGAACTTTGGTTTTGACCGCATACGGAGATATGGAATATTCAAAAATAGACCAACCGCCTAAAGGTCGCAAACCGGTTGACACCAGAGTTTTGCCAATCACCAAGCTCCAAGAAGTGGCCGCCGCTTTGCAACGCAAAATCGCGCAAGGCTGCCGGGCTTATTGGGTTTGTCCGTTGGTGGAAGAATCTGAAAAAATTGACCTTGCCGCCGCGGAAGAACGTTTTGAGACACTCAAAAAAATCTTTGGTGAAGATGTGGGTTTGGTCCACGGCAAAATGAAGGAAAAAGAAAAAGACGCGGTTATGGAGCGTTTTAAGTCCGGTGAGATTAAAATTCTGGTAGCAACAACGGTCATAGAAGTCGGGGTTAATGTGCCTGAGGCAACGGTTATGATTATTGAACAAGCCGAACGTTTCGGTTTGGCTCAGCTTCACCAGCTCCGCGGGCGGATTAAACGCGGCTTTGAGGCT
>CALXVR010000004.1 GCA_944392155.1 uncultured Alphaproteobacteria bacterium
TTTTTACATTGTTTGATGGTATCAATGGTATAATCATCATCACCATCAATAGAACCATAACTGGCATCACCGCAATCCCCATACCCCAAAAAGCAAACGGAAGCAACTTTAATACCCGAAGAAGAGGATATGGGCTTTAACTCAATAGGTGTGGTGTGTGTATGTGAGCTGAACTCGGAAGAGGCGAAAGCCACTGCCGGTACCAAAAGTAAAGTAACTGAAGATAAGAGCAAGTTTCGCATAATCATTCTCCCGACATTCAAAGTTAAAGTCCATATCTGAATATTAGGATACTCTGATTTGGCAAAAGAGTCAACTATTAATGAGACTACAAAAAATTTTGTCTACTATTAATGAGCCTACATAAATTTTTTTTGGCTAATATTTATACACATCAGAGTTTGGGCGGTTGCAAAATAGGGCTTTAATCCGTATAACTTTAAGGTGAATAAGGAGAAGTAGCAGATGTTCTTTTCAAAATTTGAGAGATTGGTTGCCAGACGCTATTTGAAGGCTAAGCGCCGCGAAGGGTTTATTTCGGTTATTACCGGTTTTGCCTTTACGGGTATTGCGTTGGGTGTGGCTACCTTGATTATCGTTATGTCGGTGATGAACGGGTTTAGGCATGAGTTGTTGTCCAGAATCTTGGGGATTAACGGACATATCGGAATCATGGCCGTGGCTGGAGTGCCGTTTAATAACTATGCCGAGGCGGTTAAGGAAATCGGCGAGTTTGAGCATGTGCAGACAGTTATTCCGATGATTGAGCGGCAGCTTTTGGTTTCTTCCGGCTCCGTGGCCGAAGGAGCAATGGTGCGCGGTATAAGCAAAGATGATTTGCTGAAAAAAGAGATTTTGAAAAACAGCTTGCAGCGTGTAAATATTGATGATTTTGCCGGAAACAACGTGATTATCGGTAACAGATTGGCTCAGAAGATGGGACTTATTCCCGGAGATGAGATTACTTTGATTTCGCCAAACGGGAAAGTTACGGCTTTCGGAACGGTGCCTCGGATGAAGTCTTATAAAATTATTGGCACGTTTGAGGTCGGAATGTATGAATATGATTCAAACTTTATTTTTATGCCATTGGAATCGGCGCAGGTTTATTTTGGTTTGAAAGGTGCGGTCAGCAATATCGATGTGACATTGGATAATGATAATTATCTTCGAGAAATGCGCAAAGCAATTGAAGAAAGCGTGGGGGCGGGAGCTTATGTTTATGATTGGAAGCAGACTAACGCCGCTTTCTTTAATGCGATTGCTGTTGAGCGAAATGTTATGTTTGTTATTTTGACCTTAATTATTTTGGTGGCGGCGTTTAATATCATTACCGGGTTGATTATGTTGGTTAAAGACAAGGGGCGTGATATTGCCGTGTTGAGGACGATGGGGGCGACCAAAGGAATGATTATGCGAATCTTCTTTATGGACGGAGCTTTTATCGGTGTGGTCGGAACATCTATCGGTTTGGTTTTAGGTGTGTTGTTCTGCCGAAATATTGAGGCTATCAGGCAGTTTTTGCAAGATATTGTCGGGCGGGATTTGTTCTCGGCGGAGATTTATTTCTTGTCGCAGCTGCCGGCCGAGATTGATTATACGGAAGTTTCCGTTGTGGTAATTATCTCTTTGTTGCTCTCGTTTATGGCAACGATTTATCCGGCTTATCGGGCCGCAAAATTTGATCCGGTGGAGGCTTTGCGCTATGAATAATGTTAAACCGACTTTGAGTCTGAAAAAAATAAGCAAAAGCTTTAAGCAGGGCAGTCAAACACTGGAAGTGTTGAAAGAGATTAATCTGGATATTATGCCGGGGGAGATTGTCGCCCTTATCGGACCTTCCGGCTCGGGAAAGTCTACAATGCTGCAGATTGCCGGTTTATTGGATAGACCGAGCAAGGGAGAAATCTTGCTTGATGACATGAAATGCAGCAAGCTGGGTGATGGTATGCGGACGGCTTTGCGGCGCGATTATTTGGGCTTTGTTTATCAGTATCATAATTTGTTAGCGGATTTTGACGCAACCGAAAATGTGATGTTGCCGCAATTGATTGCCGGTGTGGATACTAAGACGGCTCGGGAAAAGTCTCGTTGGCTTTTGGAACGTTTGGGGTTGAGCAAAAGGCTTAAACATCGTCCGGCGGAGCTTTCGGGCGGCGAGCAGCAGCGTGTGGCTATTGCCAGAGCCTTGGCAAACTCGCCAAAGCTGTTGTTGGCAGATGAACCGACCGGAAATCTTGACCCTAAAACATCTGAAAGCGTTTTCTTAGAATTGCTCTCTATCGTTAAAGAAACAGGTTTGTCCGCATTGATTGCCACGCATAACTTTGAGTTGGCAGACAAGATGGACCGCAAGGTTAAGCTCCAAGACGGAAAACTGATAGATTTGCGTGCGCAGGTCTTTGCTCCCGGAGAAAATTTTTATTGAGAAACAAGGAGGCGTGGAAATGAAAAAAATATTGGCTTTGTTGTTTGTGATGGCTTGTGTTTGTGAGGCGGAAGCAAAATATAATGCACCGGCAGGAATTGTGTCACGGTCGGATAAAATAGCTAATTGGCAGATGGGGGAGTTGGACAGTGATAAAGACGGAAAGCTTTCTTTAGATGAGTTTAAGCGCAAAGTAGATAATTATGGGCGCGATGAAAGAAGAAACGTGCGTCGTGCTAAAAAAGAAGGCTTTTATATGTCTCCGGAACAGCAGTTTAAAGCTGCAGATGCTGACGAAGATGGTTTTCTTTCAGATGCCGAATTGGCTGAATTTATTCGTGCACAGAGAGATAATAATCAAGGAATTTATTATTAGAAAGCGGTAAAAAGCTAAAAAAAGTGCTTGCAAAATAGGAATCTTGAGTGTATAACGCTCTTGTTTTGAGCATTACAGAGCTGGTATGGCATGCCTGAATGCTCGTAAAGCATCCAAATAATAACTTTATTGAAAGGAAGCAAAATGCCTAAGTTGAAAACTAAGAGTTCCGTAAAAAAACGCTTCGGTGTTACCGGAACCGGCAAATTGAAAAGAAACTTTGCAAAAAAGAGACACTGCCTCTTCTGCAAAACACAAAAAATGAAAAGACAAGCTCGCGGTACTACTCTGTTGTCTGAGTCTGATACCAAGATTGTTAAACAGTTTTTACCTTATTTGTAGGAGGAAATTTAGATGTCTCGCGTTAAAAGAGGCGTAGTTGCTCACGCACGCCACAAGAAAATTCTGGATATGGCCAAAGGTTACAGAGGTCGTAACAAAAACGTTTTCAGAGTTGCAGTTGAAAAAGTTGAAAAAGCATTGCAATATGCTTATCGCGACAGAAGAGCAAAGAAGAGAAATTTCCGTTCTTTGTGGATTCAGCGCATCAATGCTGCTACTCGTTTGCATGATATGACTTATTCTCGATTTATCAGCGGGCTTAACAAAGCCGGCATTGAACTCGACCGAAAAGTCCTTGCTGATATTGCTTTGAAAGAGCCTGCAAACTTCGCCAAATTGGTTGAACAAGCAAAAAGCGCTTTGAGCAAGTAATCTACTTTGTAAAAGCATTTTATATAAAGAGTTGACCTCGTTTTTCGGGTTAACTCTTTATTATTTTAAATTCAGACAGAAATTTTAAAAAGTTAAAGTTAGAGTTTAATATTTAGGTGGAAATATGGAAAATATGGATGATTTGAAAAAAGAGCTTCTGGCTGAGGTGGAAAAAGCCTCGGATATGAAGTCTTTGGAAGAGGTGCGTGTTGCCGTTTTGGGTAAAAAAGGCAAAATTACCGAGTTGATGAAAAACTTGAGCGGACTTTCCGTTGAAGAAAAAAAGGAAATGGGCAAAAGCCTTAATATCTTGAAGTCTGAAGTGGAAAAAGCTTTGGATGCCAAAAAAGATGAATTTGCAGCCAAAGAGTTGGAAGCTAAGTTGGCCGCGGAAAGAATTGATGTTACTTTGCCGATTAGACCAGAGCAGCAGGGGCGCATTCATCCGGTTAGTAAGATTTATGAAGAAGTTGTGGCTATCTTTGGCGAGATGGGTTTTGAAGTTGCCGAGGGTCCGGATATTGAGGATCAGTTCCATAACTTTAATGCTTTGAATATGCCGGCCAACCATCCGGCACGCCAAATGCAGGATACTTTCTATATTCCGAATCCTGACAGCGATGATAAAGATGACAGTTTTGTGGTCAGAACACATACTTCGCCGGTGCAAATCAGAACGATGGAAAATCATCCTTTGCCGATACGCATTATTGCGCCGGGACGCACATATCGTTCAGATTATGATGCAACCCATACCCCAATGTTCCACCAAGTTGAGGGTTTGGTTATTGATAAGACTACGACAATGGCACATCTGAAAGGTTGTTTGTATGATTTTGTGAAGGCCTTTTTTGAGTTGGATGAAATTCCGGTTCGGTATCGTCCGTCATATTTTCCGTTTACAGAGCCTTCAGCTGAAATGGATATTGGATGTTTGAAGACCAAAAATGAGCTCAAAATCGGTGCCGGAACAGATTGGTTGGAGATTTTGGGCTGCGGTATGGTGCATCCGAATGTTTTGCGTGCCGGAGGTATTGACCCCGATGAGTATCAGGGATTTGCGTTTGGTATGGGCTTAGACAGATTGGCTATGCTGAAATATGGTATTCCGGATTTGCGCACGTTTTTTGAATCGGATGTACGTTGGTTGAAGCATTATGGATTTTTGCCGTTGGATGAGTCTTCAATGACCGGCGGTTTGAGTAATAACGGAGGATTGGCTCGATGAAATTTTCTATTTCGTGGTTGAAAGAACATTTGGATACAACAGCCTCGGTTGACGAGATTGCCGAGACGCTGACAAAAATCGGTTTGGAAGTCGAGGAAATATTCAATCCTGCCAGTAAGTTAGACGGTTTTGTTACAGCAGAAGTTGAAACTTATGAAAGGCACCCGGATTCAGACCACTTGGGTTTGTTGACGGTTAATACCGGTAAGGAGAAGCTACAGGTTGTTTGCGGTGCTCCGAACTGCAAGCAGGGTTTGAAAGGTATTTTTGCACCTGTGGGCGTGGTTATTCCTTGCTATGGTGAAGAGTTGAAGGTTGGTAAAATCCGCGGCGTAGAGAGCTTTGGTATGATGTGCTCCGAAAAAGAGCTCGGCGTAGGTGAAGATCATAGCGGGATTATTGAATTGCCGGCTGATACAAAGATTGGTCTTCCGGCGGCTGAGGTTTTGAATATTGATCCTGTGATTGAGATTAATATTACGCCGAACCGTGCGGAATGTTTGGGCGTGCGCGGTGTGGCTCGCGACTTGGCGGCAGCCGGTCTCGGAACACTTAAACCTTTAAAAATTTCTAAGACTGACGGCAAGTTCAAGAGCCCAGTTAATGTAAAGATTAAAGATTTTGACGCATGTCCGGTTTATGTCGGCAGATATATTAAAAATGTTAATAATAAAGCCGAAACTCCGAAGTGGATGAAAGACCGCTTAACAGCTATCGGCTTGCGTTCGATTTCGCCATTGGTAGATATTACCAACTATATCAATTATGATATGGCACGTCCGTTGCATGTTTTTGATGCCGATAAACTCAAAGGTGATATCGTGGTCAGAATGGCTAAAGAGGGTGAAAAATTTGTGTCCTTGGAAGAGAAAGAATACGCCTTGGATAACAAATCTCTCGGAATCTGTGATGATGAAGGCGTACAATGCTTGGGCGGTATTATGGGCGGTGCCGAAAAAGGTTGTAGTGATGATACGACCAATGTCTTTTTGGAGTGCGCTTTGTTCACGCCGGAATGTATTGCCCGCACGGGACGCAAGTTTGCCATTGATTCTGATTCCAGATATCGTTATGAGCGTTGGGTTGACCCAAAATCTAATATTTTAGGTTCTGATTATGCAACGCAGATGATTTTGGAAATTTGCGGCGGTGAGGCTTCAGAAGTGGTTGTCGCCGGAAGCGAGCCCGATGAACAAAGAGTTGCTTATATTCGTCCGAGCCGGATTAAAGACTTAATCGGAATGGAAGTAAGTAAAGAAAAAATTGTTGAGATTTTGAATCATTTGGGCTTTGTAACCAGCGAAGAAAACGGCAAAATTAAGGCAATCTCTCCGACATGGCGCGGGGATATTGAAGGTGAGCATGACTTGGTTGAAGAAGTTGTGCGGATGATTGGTTTGGATGCAATTGAACCTGAATCTTTGCCTCATGGAAAATTCCCCAAGCAGGTATTGTCTCCAGCACAGCGTCGTGCCGTTACGTTGAAGCATGAGTTGGCTTCTCGCGGAATGTATGAAACGGTTACCTGGAGCTTTACGGATTCAAATCTGGCAAAAGATTTCCGTAAAGGTAAAGAGCCTGTTTTACTATTTAACCCGATTGCGGCTGATTTGGATGAGATGCGTCCGTCGGTTTTGCCGAATTTGTTGTTAGCCGTAAAGAACAATGTTGCCAGAGGATATGGTAATGTGGCTTTGTTCGAGGTTGGACCGGAGTTCTTTGGTCGCAAGCCGGGCGAGCAAAATCAGGTTGCCGCAGGTGTTCGTTGCGGTATGACCTCTAAGAAAGATTGGAACGGTTCTGCTCGGGCTTATGATGTGTTTGATGTTAAGGCTGATGCTTTGGCTGCAATCGCGGCTGCGAATGGTCCGTTTGAAAATGCGCAGATAACCTTAGATGCGCCGGCTTATTATCATCCGGGACGTTCGGGGGCTTTGCGTTTGGGTAAGAATGTATTGGCTTATTTCGGAGAACTTCATCCGGCCGTATTGAAGAAGTTTGGTATCAAACAGCGGGTTATGGCTTTTGAAGTTGTTTTGAGCAATATTCCGTTGCCGAGAATAAGCAATGACAAAGCTAAGAAAAAACTGGAATTGTCTTTGTTCCAGCCCGTAGATAAAGATTTGGCTTTTGTGGTTGATAAGAGCGTTCCCGCCATTAATCTGATGACGGCAGCTAAGACCGCAGACAGAGAATTTATTGCCGATGTTCGCGTCTTTGACGTTTATGAAGGTGAAAATCTGCCGGAAGGAAAGAAGTCTATTGCTTTGGCGTTGACTTTCCAGCCGAAGGAGAAGACCTTTACGGATCAGGATATTGAAAACCTAATGAATAAGGTTATTCAGGAAATGAAGAAGAAATGCAATGCCGAACTCAGGCAATAAGTTTTTCTGAATAAGTTAAAGCCCTCTTTCGAAGAGGGCTTTATTTTTATTTAGGTATCATCAATGAGTTTTTACTCGTTGGTAATTTCGCTAATTTTTTTCTCAATAACTTCTTTTGTGTATGGCAAAACTTTGTTTTCTACTTTTTCGGAACTTAATTTTTTGCGGACACTTTCTTTGTTTAGTTCATTGGTATCATCTTCTAAAATAAGAGCATGATTCCACTGGAAGACTGCTTCATTCTTGCGTCCTCCAAACCAATAAGCGTCGCCTAAGTGATCGCAGATAAGAGCATTGGCCGGTTCTAATTCTGCTGCTTTTTCTAAGTATTCGATAGCTTGGTCATATTTGCCCAGACGGTAGAATGCCCAACCCAAACTGTCAGTTATATGTCCGTCATTGGGAAGTTGGTTGTAAGCATCTACAATCATGCCGAAGGCTTCATCCGTGTTTTTGCCGTGTTTGAGCAGGCTATAACCTAAAAAGTTTAAGACAAGATAGTGGTTTTGGCTTAGGTCTAGTGCTTTGCGGAAGTTCTTTTCGGCTTCTTCCCAATTATCTAAACTATCATAAGAAATTGCCATGGCATAGAATAAAACCCAATGTTGATTTTCAATCTCGGGAAGGTCCTTTAACGCTTCTTGGTAGTAGGTCAGGGCTTCATCGTGTTTGTTTCTGATACGCAAAACGTCGCCTAAATCCAACAATAATTGATAGTTGTTGGCGGTTTCCAAAGCCAGAGATTTAAGCAAAAGTTCTGCAGAGGCGTAATCTTGTAATATGACCAGATTTCCTGCTTTTTTTACTTGTGCAGAATAATATGCTTCAGATTCCTCTTCAATCTCGTCATATATGCTGTTGGCTTCGGCATACATTTCACGGCTTTCCAAAATGTCAGCCAACAAGAGTTTGGCTAGGTCATATTTGGGGTTTGCGTAAATAGAGAGGCTTATGAAAATGTGTGCTAAGTCAATGCCGGAACTGCCCTGTCTAAGAGTCGCGGCAATGCTGAATAGGGCTTCTGACATACCGATATTGGGATCATTGATGATCTTTGCGGTTTTTTCAGGCTTAGCTTTGCGTACGTTTTTAGCCAGCTTGTTGAGCATATCAGCCAAAAGTTTTTCATCCGTATAATGTGCCGTTAGTTTGATGGCTTTATCTTTTTCGCCGTTGCGAATATAGAAGTTTGTTATGACTTGCAGGGCACGGAAAGACATTTCCATGCTTTCATCGTTGACAATGATTTCATAATTGCGGCGAGCTTCGTCGGTGCGGTCAAAATAATCGTTAATCATGCCTGCATGAAAGTGATATAAAGCTCTGAAGCTTGGTTCTTTGTTTAAGACCGACAAAGTTTTAAGCGCTTTGTCCGGCTGATTAAGACCGGCATAAGCCCAAGCTGACATCAGGGGAATGATGAATTCTTTGTAAACAGGACCATCTAATTGACGAATGGTATCATTTACCTCTTCGAACTGGCCTTTTTTCATTTCATCAACTGCCATGATGATGTAGGTAAAATTGTTTTTGTCGCCTTTTTTTAAAGAGATTTTGGCATATTTGGCAGCTTCGGAAATGCGACCTTTTGAGGCTAAAATGACATAAACCCGACCTAAAAGTTCTTTGTTTTCGGGATCTTCGCTTAGAGCTTCCATGTAGTAGTCTGCTGCAACATTGAAGTTTTTGCGCAAGTGTGCGACACGACCGGCAAGGTAAGCTCCGTAGGATTTTTTGAGCTCGGGGTTTTGTATGATAAAGTTTTCTTTTTGGTGAGAAGCTGTGAGTTCTGCCTGTTGGGTGCAGGAGTTGAACAAAACTATGCCCAAAATGAAAGCGAATATGTAGCCGAATTTTGCCATGATCAATTATTTCCCGTTTACTTTAGGAATCTGCTTAAAACCTTTGGTTATTCTATGATGAGTTTTAAAATCATACAATAACAATTTCAACATTATACATATAGTATGTAAATAAATAATTTATATATAACACAAGGATTGTTCTTGAAAATATTTTGAATTGTTTTAATTTGTGAAGTTATGGAAGATGATTTGAATATAAGAGAGATTTTGGAATGGTATGTTGTTGCCGGGGTCGATGAGACTTTCGGGGAAGTTCCGTTTGGTTTGGATACGCCTAAGCCGAAGGTTGTTGAGGCGCCCAAACCCGTATTAACAACAAGAGCCGAAGATAGTGCCAGACCCAGAGCGGCGACGACGGATTTGGCTCAGGCAACCATTTCGGCCTGTAAAAGCGCCAGAGATATTTGTTCTGATGCTAAGAATTTGGATGAGCTTAGAAATTTGGTCGAGAATTTTGACGGCTGTGCATTGAAGTTGACCGCCAATAAAACTGTGTTTGGCGGTGGAAACCCAGATTCAAAAGTCATGCTTATCGGTGAAGCTCCCGGCGCAGATGAGGATAGAATCGGTTTGCCTTTTGTCGGACGGAGCGGGCATCTCTTGGATAAGATGTTGCAAGCAGTCGGAATGGATAGAAATTCTTGCTATATTACAAATGTTTTGCCATGGCGGCCGCCGGGGAACCGAACACCGACAGATGGTGAAATTGCGGTTTGTTTACCGTTTTTGAAAAGACAAATTGAGCTGATTGAGCCTGATGTTATTATTGTTCTGGGTGGAAGTGCTGCCAATGCGCTTCTTGATAATGAAGAGCCGATTTCTCGGTTGCGCGGAAAGTGGTTGGAGTACAAAACTCTAAAAGGCAAGGTTATCCCTGTTTTGGCCAGTTTCCATCCGGCATATTTGCTCAGAAATACGGCTCAGAAAGCTAAGGCTTGGGGGGATTTGTTGCGTATGAAACAAAAACTTATGCAATGATGTTATCCTTTTATTCATAAATTGTTGGTAAATTAAAATAAATAGATTATTATTTTGACGATATACGGGTTATATGCGTAACATGTAAGGAAATAACTATGAAAATACAAAATGGTTTTTGTTTTGGAATCGCCAGTTTAATGTTGTCAGCAAGCATTGCTTCCGCTCAAGCACTTGATGCAAAAATTGTTTCAGATAGCGGAGAGCGTGATGAAGCTATTTTGTTTAAGGTGCATGACATTACATCGGTTAAAACTCCGAATGATAGTGATATTGTGGCTTGCGAGTTTTTTGTTACGTTTTATAACCGTTCCCAAAAAGAGATTAATGGTGCTCAGTTAGAGTTGAAGTGGGTTGATAATTCTTTAATTCCGGTCGTTAATGCGGAAAAAGCGGAAAGTGCCGAACGGCATGCCAAAGGTGATGATATTGACGCCGATTTCTCCTTTACCCAAAACGGAAATCCCTTGGAGTTATATGCTCCTATAAATATGCCCGCTATTAAACCGTATAAGCAGATTACGCTTAAGCAATCGATGAAGACGGATCGTTGTTATGTTTTGTTAAATAATCTGACAATTGATGTTAAGTCTTGTTCCGTAAAACAAAAAGGCGATGCGGCAATTCCGTCTAATGAAAATTGTAATGGTATGTTCCGTTTTATTTCTCAAGAAAATCCGGAATATTATACTGATTTTCAGAAGATTTCTTATGCTACGCAAAAAGAAGCTGATGTCAAAAAACGTGCAAATCAAGAAAAAGAAATGGAAGATCAGTATCAGCAAGCCGTAAAAAATATGGATTTGTTATCTCAGGCGTTAGCAGAAATAAAATAGCTTTTTACGGGAGTAAAATATATGGCAAAAGGTCTGTGGCTTAATGTTTGTTTTCTGTCGGCATTGTTGATGTGCGGGCAGTTAAATTCGGCATCGGCTCAGATTTTTGCGGATAGTGCTCCGGCTCAAAGTGAAAATTCAGGACAAGCTTCTCAGTTCAAGTTTAATAATAGCTGGGCTAATCCGCGTCGGCTTCCCGCAACTCAGAAGCAAAATGCTTTAAAAAATGCGGAAGAAGCAAATGAGAGTGCCGATGAAAACAAAATGTCCGGACAAGCGAAAGAAAATGCTGCACAGGCGGCTCAGCAAGCCAGAAAAAATGCCGCAGAAGCATTAAGTAAATCATTGGCCGGAAAGCGTGGTACAAGCGCTCCCATTCGTCGTGTGGTTCGTCCCGGAGAAAAACAGACAGAAGATGAAAGCTTAATTTTCTTATTTTATCAAGATTTTAAAATCAGCCAGACGATGGGTGGTTTGGTTATGTGTGATGTTCGTTTTATTGTTATGCACACATTGGAAAATAAGATTAATAATTTAAGTTTTCGTTTGAAATGGCCCAGAATGGAGACAACATTAAGTTATAATGATGTTGAGCCTAATACTGAGACGTATTTTGATTATACTTTGGTAGGCGATGGCTGTTATTCTATGGATAAGATTCCTAATGTAATTGTTAATCGGTGTCGGGTTAAAGGCTTGTCACAGAGCGCTTGCGCAAATAAAATTCGGTGGCTGAAAAAGCAATAAAATTTGAATTTTGTTTGATATTTTGTCGAGGGTAATTTTTTTGCAATTTGGGGGCTGGGCGTGTCTTATAGGATTATATCGGCAAATTTAGCCGTGGTTTTGGGAGTACTTTGGGGGGCCGAGGTATTTGCAGCGCCGTTGCCTGTTATTGACCGTACATGCTATAATCAGCTTTTGGATGAACTGACCATAGATAAAGAAGATGTTACTCTTTATAAAAAAATTTTCAGAGCTATTGAGAAAGAAGATATAGAAGAAGCCGATGATTTATCTGATGATGTTGAAAATCAGATTTTGATGGGTCATGTTTTGGCACAAAAATATTTATCTAAAACATATAAATCAAGTTATGACGAACTTAAAGAATGGTTGGAATTATATAGCGACCATCCGCAAGCAGAACGGATTTATAGATTGGCGACAAGAAAAGGTGATAAAGATTGTCTTACGAAGCCGGATAGCTTGTCTAAAATTAATCGAACTCCTTATAGTTGGTATAATAACGATTATGAAAACTTATCTTTGGCAAAACGTCAGCTTGTCCGCAAAAATGTAAATAATTTTTTGCGTAATATTAACCAAGGTAAGACACTTAGAGCTAAAAGGATTTTGCAAAATAAGGCTTTTCGGATGGCGGTCCCTGATAGAGAATGGGACGCGATGGCTGCAACCCTGACGACGGTTTATTTTTTGGATGGGCAGGATAAACTCGCTTTGGAATGGTCTACAAAACCAGCCAGACGCAGCCAAGACGCAACCGGACTTTGGTTTAGAGGTTTGGCTTTTTGGCGGCAAGGGAAGTTTAAAGAAGCTGCTATTAACTTTGGTAAGCTTGGGTCAAAAAATGATAATGATGAATGGTTGATTTCCGCAGGTGCTTATTGGGCTTATCGGGCTTATGATAAAATAGGAGATGCTAAAAAGGCAAAGAAATATTTGACAATGGCTTCAAAATATCGGCGGACGTTTTATGGTTTGTTGGCAAATTATGCTTTAGGTAACCCTCTTAAATATAATTGGGACAGTGTGCCTTACTTAAATGATTTCAGCAATTGTAGTGTCGTAAGCGAGCTGGTGGCGTCTCCGTCTATCCGTCGTGCTTTGATATTAATTCATGCCAAACAGTCTGATTTGGCGGCTCAAGAATTGCGTGGTGATTTGGATGCTATGAATGAAAAACAGCGAGAAGCGGCTTTGTTTATTGCAAAGCAATATGGCATGCATTCATTGGCGATTAGTATATCTAATTTGATTAAGGATAATGATAGAGAAATTTATTATGACGGGATTGCTTATCCGGATCCGGATTGGGAGCCGAAAAGCGGCTGGCAAGTTGATAGAGCTTTGGTTTGGGCTTTGGTGCGACAAGAATCCGGTTTTAATGCAAAGGCACAGAGCGGGGCTGGGGCCAAAGGTTTAATGCAGCTTTTGTCAAGCACTGCGGCTTATGTTACCAAAGACAAGCGTTTGCGCAGAGATTCCACGCCTTTATTTGAAACAGAATATAATCTGGAAACTGGACAGCGGTATGTAAGCTATCTGATGGAAAAGGATTTTATAGGCAATAATTTGTTCTTTCTGACCACGGCATATAATGCGGGACCGGGGAATTTGTATAAATGGCAGAAAAGGGTGAAATACGGCAATGATCCGCTGATGTTTATTGAAGCTATCCCCTCGCGGCAGACGCGTATTTATATTGAGCGTGTCTTGGCAAACTTTTGGATGTATAACGCGCGTTTCGGGCAGCCGAGCGAAAGTTTGGAAGAGTTGGTGCATGGGGAGTGGCCCAGGCTGTAATATAAAAGTTTGTATAATGGACAGCTAATACAGATTTTGCAAGCTGAAAAAATGCTCACGTTTTTGTCATAAAAGTTTAAAAATTCCGGCTTTCAACTATTGTTGTCAAAGGGGGTTTTTTGTGATATAATCTAAAGTACAAAAATATAAATTGTGTTGATAATTGTGCGGTTGAGAGAGAAATAAAAAAATAATAATAAAAAAAATATATTTATGGAAACAATCATTGCAATCATCTCTGTAGTAGTACTAATGTACTGCTTTGGTGGTTATATAGTAGATTTTATTTGTAAGATCATAGGCTCACTCTTTATGGGAGTTTGCGCTGGTCTTTTCTGTGGAGCTATCGGTTGGTTAATTGCCTCCGTGGTTTTTTCCGCAGGTGTATTGGGATTTGGTGTTGGCTTTATTGTCGGTGTGATTATTTTGGTTTGTAAAGTAATCTAAAAGTCGGCACAAAAATAACGAAAAAGGATTTTGACATTTATGTCAAAGTCCTTTTTTGTTGCCGGAAATTGAAAAAGCCTTTGTATGGATTATTTATAAGTCAGGTACATTTTTATAAAGGAAAAAGTTATGGAATTATATTTGTTTTTGGCAATGTTTTTGATGTATGTTCTGACGGCGTTTATGGTTCAAAAACGGGTCTTAAACCGCATTTGGTCTTTGGCTTTTATGCTTTGTTTTGCCATTACGGCGGTGGCTATCGGTTTTATTCGGGTTTCGGGGCAAGATGTGATGATGAGCGCCAATGAGCTGAACTGGTATTATATGCTCTATTTGTTCGGCTCTTTATCCGTGGTTTTGGGCTTGATTAATTTGTGGATGTATCGCAAGGCGGTGTTTCGGGTTTTCTTTTCTTCCGCAGATGATGACGACGATGATGATTCGTCTAAGAAAGAGGCATAATTTTAATCTTGCGTTTTTGCCTGTTTAGGCTGACTTTATATAGATTTTTGCCAAACCAGCATTTCTTGGCATTAAGTAAGCGTGCCGCAAAATTTGGGTCGGAGGTTTTTATGCAGATTGGGGTTTGTTCAAAGTCCGCCTGGCAATCGGGAATTTTGTTCAAAATTTGGCTGATTTCATTTTCATCTTGCCAGGGCTTAACCCCGACAGGGTCCGCGAATGAGATTTGGCTTCCTTTTTGGTTTTGGGCAAAGTCTGCCAGATTTTCTCCGGTAAGGAACAAAAAGTTTTCAAAAGCTTCTTTAGCACAATCGCTGGCGTGAACCATATAGCCACCGCCGAAAAGCTTGCGATATTTAGATTTGCTGTTGGTGAGCTTGATGTTTTTGCCATTGTAATATTGCGGAGAATGGTCGGCGACCACAATCAGCAGGAAAGGTCCCGTGCCGCTTTCTTTGATTTTTTTGCGTCCTTTGCGCAAGTTTTTGCCGTAAAACCGAGCCAGATTGGCGGCAAAATGCTCTTTGCTCCAGTTTACTTCTGAGAGGCTGATAATTTCATATTGCTTTTGAATATCTTCAATAATTTGCTCTTCAAGCTTTCGGCCGTTGTTCCAGAGCATAAACAACTCTAAGTCCGTGGTCATATTGTCTTCCGCAATAGTTATTTTTGAACTTAACTTTTAGCGCAATTTGTGTATATTGGCAAGTAAATTAGGTTTTATTTGATACAAAAGGCGCGCAAATGATTAGAATAAATAACATTAAAGCAGATTTAGACGTTGATATGGAGGGTTTGAAGGAAATCGTTTCCATGAAGACGGGGCTTGAGCCGGAGCGGATTAAGAGCCTGAAGATTGCCAAAAAATCGGTGGATGCGCGCAACAAAAGTAATGTGCAGTTTGTTTATGCCTTGGATATGGAGGTTTTTGGCGACGAAGACTATATATCTACCATTTTGGCATGGAAAGATGTTTTGCAAATCAAACAAGAAAAAATTGTTTCCTTTACACCTTCTCGTAAAATCTCTGCCTTACGCCCCGTGGTGGTCGGGACCGGTCCGGCCGGAATGTTTGCGGGTTTGGCTCTGGCGGAAGCCGGATTGAAGCCGATTTTGTTGGAGCGCGGCAAAAAACTTTCCGAACGCCAAAAGGATGTTGATTTTTTCTGGAAATGCGGACAACTCAAAACCGAATCTAATGTGCAGTTCGGCGAAGGCGGTGCGGGGACTTTTTCAGACGGCAAATTGATGACGGGAATTAAGAAAGATGAGTTTACCGCTAAAGTTTTGCATGAGTTGGTTTTGGCCGGAGCGCCGGAGGAGATATTATATTTGGCAAAGCCGCATATCGGTACGGATAATTTGGCAATCGTGGTGCAGAATGTTCGCAAAAAAATCGTGGAGCTCGGTGGAGAATATCGTTTTGAAAACAGATTGGAAGATTTGATTGTTAAAGACGATGTCTTGGTTGGTATAAAAGTTCGTCAAGCAAACGGCGAAGTTTATGATTTGGCAGCGGATAAGGTGATTTTGGCGGTGGGGCACAGCGCTCGGGATACTTTTGAGATGTTATACCGCAATGGTGTAAAAATAGAGCAAAAGCCATTTTCCGTCGGTGCCAGAATAGAACATAAGCAACAGATGATTAATCAGGCACAATATGGACGTTTTGCCAATCACAAAGCTTTGGGGGCTGCAGACTATAAATTGGCGGCGCATTTTGCCAATAAGCGCTCGGCTTATACATTTTGTATGTGTCCGGGAGGCGAAGTGGTGGCGGCCGCTTCCGAGGAAGGTCGTGTGGTTACCAACGGAATGAGTGAATTCGCCCGCAACAAAGAAAATGCCAATGCGGCTTTGTTGGTCGGGGTTGAGCCTAAAGATTTCGGCGGCGAGCATCCGTTGCAAGGAATGTATTTTCAGCGCAAGTTGGAAGAGGCGGCTTTTCGGCTCGGCGGAGAGGATTACAAAGCTCCGGCACAGTTGGTCGGCGATTTCTTAAAAAATCAGCCTTCTTCAGGGCAAGGCGAGGTTACGCCTTCTTATACGCCGGGGGTGCGTTTTTGTAATCTTGCCGATATTTTGCCGCCTTATGTCTTTGAAACAATGCGGATGGCATTATCGGAAATGGATAAAAAACTCCATGGTTTTGCATCTCATGATGCGGTCTTAACCGGTGTGGAAACCAGAAGTTCATCTCCTATCCGTATTTTGCGCGATGAAAATTTTGAAGCAAATATCAAAGGGCTTTATCCTTGTGGTGAAGGTGCCGGATATGCCGGCGGAATAGTTTCCTCTGCCGTGGACGGTCTCAAAATCTGTAAGGCTCTTATGTGAATTTTTTTAGTGGTGGAAAGGCGGTATATTTCCGTTGATTTTCTAAGGCCGACTGTTACAATGCGGTTATCTTTTAGACTTATGAATAAGGACTTGATATGAAAATTGCGATTATCGGAACGGGGTATGTCGGTTTGCCGACGGGTATCGGTTTGGCTGAGCTTGGTAATGAGGTTGTTTGTGTGGACAAGATTGAGGAAAAGATTGCTTCTTTGTCTGCCGGTAGAGCAACTATCTATGAAGACGGTATGGAGGAGTTGTTCCAAAAACATCGCAAAAGCGGTGCTCTGTCTTTTACCACCGATATGGAAAAAGCAGTGAACGGAGCCGATGTGGTCATGTTGGCTGTGGGTACGCCGCCGCATCCGATTACCAAAGAAGCAGACCTTAAGTATATTTATGCCGCGGCTGAAGAGTTGGCTCAATATTTGAACGGATATACGGTTGTGGCAACCAAGTCTACGGTTCCGGTCGGAACAGGCGATGAGGTGGAAGCTATTATCAAAAAAGTTAATCCGACAGCGGACTATGATGTTGTTTCTTTGCCGGAATTTTTACGCGAAGGTTTTGCCGTGCATGACTTCTTCCATCCTGACCGCATTGTTATCGGAGCAAACAATGAAAAAGCTCGTAATGTTTTGCTCAAGCTTTATGCACCTTTTGAAGGAAAAACCGAGTTTTTGTTGGTTAACCGTAAGTCTTCCGAGACAATTAAATATGCCTCTAATGCTTTCTTGGCAATGAAGATTCATTATATTAACGAAATGGCTGATTTTTGCGAAAAAGCCGGTGCGGATATTAGGGAAGTTGCTAAAGGTATGGGACTTGATTCTCGTATCGGTAAAAAGTTTTTGAATCCTGGACCGGGATATGGTGGCTCTTGTTTCCCAAAAGATACCAACGCTATGGCCCAAATGGGACGCAAGTTCGGTGCGCATTTGAATCTGATTGAAACGACCATTGCCAAAAATGATGAGCGTAAAGTTAATATGGCTAAGAGGGTTATTGATTCTTTGGATAAAAGCACAAACGGAAAAATTGCTGTTTGGGGTTTGGCTTTTAAGGGCGGAACCGATGATTGCCGTGAATCTCCGGCGATGGATATTGTTTCAGAAATAATTAAACATTCTTCCAATGTTACGGTTTATGACCCAAAAGCAATGGATAATGCCAAAAAAATTATCGGAGATAAGGTTAAGTATGCGCAAGATGCTTATGATGCTTGCAAAGATGCGGATATCTTGGTCATATTAACCGAATGGGAAGAGTTCAGAACCGCAGATTTGAATAAAATTCGGGGACAGATGAAAACGCATAAGATTTTGGATTTGCGTAATATGCTCAATGCAACCGAAGTTAGAGCTGCCGGTTTTGATTATGCCTGTATCGGTATGAAATAGGAGGAAAAATGGTCAGGGTTTTGGTTGTCGGCGGTGCCGGTTATATCGGAAGCCATGTGGTCAAGGCTCTTTTGCAAAAAGGTTATGAGGTTAGTGTATATGATAACCTTTCAACAGGCAGAGAGATAAACTTATTTTCAGAAGCCAAATTCATCAAAGGCGATATTTTGGATTTTGAAAAGCTCTCGGAAGCGATGCAAGAGCAAGATGCCGTGGTACATTTGGCGGCTAAAAAAGCAGTCGGTGAGTCTATGGAAAATCCGGCGCTTTATGCGCAAAACAATATGATTGGCTCGTTAAATATCTTGAATGCAATGCTCAAGAATGGGGTAAAACATATTGTTTTTTCGTCTTCTGCGGCGGTTTACGGAATGCCCGAGTATTTGCCGATTGATGAAAAACATCCTTTGAAGCCGATTAATTTTTACGGCTATACAAAACTTGACATTGAAAGATATATGGAATGGTATGGCAAGCTTAAGGATTTTCATTATATGGCATTACGCTATTTTAATGCTGTCGGTTATGATGCCGAAGGAAGTATTAAAGGGCGTGAAATCGGTTCGCAAAATTTGTTGCCGATTATTATGGATGCGGCAACGGGACGCAGAGAAAAGCTTTGTGTCTTCGGAACGGATTATGATACACGTGACGGAACTTGTGTCCGAGATTATATCCATGTTACGGATTTGGCCAAAGCTCATGTTTTGGCGATTGAACATCTGCTTAAAGGAGGTGTTTCTGCCAGTTTGAATTTGGGAACAGGGCAAGGTACGACCGTTAAAGAGATTATCGCAGCTACCGAAAAAGTTATTGGTAAAAAGCTTAGGGTCGAATATGTCGGACGACGCGCCGGAGATCCGGCCGTGCTGACGGCATCCTCCGAGAAGGCTAAGGAGATGCTTGGATGGGTTCCGCAATATACGGATATTGAAGAGATTATTCGCACCGTTTGGGCGCTTGAACAATAAAAATTAGGCCGGAGTTTTGCTCCGGCCGTTTTGTTATCCCTTGGGATATTTTTCTTTTACTTTGAGGCAGGCATCATAGTATTTTTGTATTTGTTGTTTGCCTTCATTAATCAGACTTTCATCGCCTGAATTTATTTTTACCGTAGCATCTAAATATTCTCTGAAATCAGGATATTCGGAAGCGCGTTTTTCTCGATAATCCGGCTCGACATAAGCGTCTGTATAGACGGAGATTATTTTATTCTCATTTTCAACATAGTATTTTTGCGGTATTTTTAGATCGGGTGAAGGTTGGTTTTCTTCTACCGGTTTATAGCCGTCAGCCAACAGCATTTCGGCATTTGAGCTAAGGTTGTAGTTTTGGTAGAAGGTTTTGCCTTTGTTTATGTTGTTGGGTGCCGGAACGAGTTTTCCGTTAATTAATTTTGCATACATTTTTTTCTCCTTATTTATGGTTTGGGTTTAAGATATTGAATTTTGACTTCACCGTACATGCCGTAGCCACCATCCAAATCCCATTGCTTTCCGCCGGCACCTCCTGCTCCCGGAGCAGTAGCGCAGCGTTCTTCGAAAGTTCCTTTGGCTATTCCTCCGCCATTATTAGTTAGGACAGAATTTGCTCCGGATCGTAATGTTGTGCCATTTACAACACTGTTTCCGGAATAGCCATTTGATTTTATTTGGCATGAAGTAATCTGAAGTTGTTCTGAAATTGTTAATGAGCCTCCGGCTCCGGCACCGCCATTATCGGTATAGCCAACAATACCTCCTCCTAATTTTATGATATCGCCTATGTAGCTGGCTTCTCCGCTTTTTCTGTTAGATTGTGGCGCAATTCCTGCATAACAGTTTATATTGTTTAGGTTGTCTGAAATTTTTATAATACCTTCAAATCCGGCTCCGGAGCCACCGCCGCCGCCAACACCATAAACACCGCAATTTCCGCCACCGCCGCCGGCTCCTTGAGCTCTGATATAATAATATCCTTTTTTTAAATTTACTTCTTTTGTATCCCCATTTTTTCCATCAAAAAGTATAGTATTGGGAGTGTATGCGCAGATGCTTCCTCCTAATGAATTTGATTTTCCCATTATTGTCATGATGCTATTACTCCGTTTGCAACACCTAAAATTCTTCCGTCGGGATAGCGGCGGAAGGTCATTAAATAACTGCCGGATGGTGTGGCCGATAAACCATCAAGCCATTGAAAAGTTTCTGTCTCAGGGAAAGTGTATGAGTAGGTGTAATCTCCGGCATTTTGATTTAGTAATAATGAAAAGCTGATTATCATGTCTGTATTGCATTTGCTGAAATCAAAATTAAAATCCGTATTGCCGGTGGGTGTTACGATATACTCAAAAATCCCCGGTTCAATTGTTACGGTAAAATCGCCCTCGGTTGTTCCTAAGTCTTTTTGAGAGGTGTAAATTGTTTCCGGGCGATTTTGTACATATTGGGCGTTTTCTGCAGCTTGATTTGCCGCAATAAGTGTTTGAGCACAAGCTGTTTCAGTTTTTTTTGTATTATTTTGTACTTCCGTAGCTTTTTGCATTACATCGCTGTAGCAGTTCGTTAATTTTTCTATTTCTATGGTTGAATTTTGCAGGCTGTTTTCATTGGCATTCCAGATGATAGCTTTGCCTGCTTCAGGCATTGGTAACGCTACATTCAATTGGGTCGGGGCATAAGGCGGAAAAGTTACGGTGCGACTGATTAAATCTTGCAATTGTTCCATACAGGCTAATTGATAATCAAACTCAAGATTTACTTTTGAGGTGCGAAAAGGTCCGACCTCCTGAAAATTTGTTGTGCGTTTGAGTTCTAAGTTGCGATAAATGGTTATTATTGTTCCACTTGTCGGAGCTGTATCAAAGATTACTTTTCCTCCTTGTTCTTCTTTTTGGATGGTGTATCCCTCTGTTAATAAAGTATCTTCGGCGTATATATCAACATCGGTTTCATCAAAAATTGTGAAGGTGAAATTAAATTCCGTAGTTGAACCATCTCCTTCATAACGAATTCGTGGTTTGATACTGCCTATTTCTAAGGTTTCAGACATTTTTTTCTCCATGATGTAGTTTAAAATAAAAAAAACAGCTTTGTTTTTACAAAGCTGTTTGGCAGATACACTTATAGCAAGTGATGTTTTGTTTTTAGCATAAAAAAATTTCCTTGTCAAGGAATTTATTCCTATTTATATCTCTCCTCTTATTGTTGACTTGACTGGGCTATGTGTTACGATGCTTTTCTAAATAATTTTTGAGGAGGGTATGATGTCTGAAAATGTTTGTGAAGCATCAAGGTTTGGCTGCAAAAAACTTTGGGCTTTTGTTATTCTGGCTTTTGGTATTGCTTTGGGTGGTTTTTTTCCCGGGTATTATTACTATCAGGCCAAGCTTAAAGATAATTTTGTAACTGTTAAGGGCTTGGCAGAAATGGATGTTAAGGCGGATTTGGGAATCTGGAATATCAAATTTGTTGCAACGAGTAATGATTTGTTGACAGTGCAAAAAAATATGGCGACAAATCTTTCTCTTATTAAAAATTATTTGATAGAAAAAGGTTTTGAAGAAGCAGAAATTTCTGAAGGACGGATTGAAACAAACGATTTGATGACAAATCCTTATCGGGATAAAGATTTTGCCGCGCGCTATATCTTAAATCAAACGGTTACGTTGCGTAGCGAGAAGGTTGATTTGATTGAGCAGACACTTCGTTCAAGCGGTGAGCTTGTTGCAAAAGGAGTGGTCTTTGACAGTCAGACTTATGGTTCTCCCGTATCTTATATTTTTACAAAACTTAATGATGTCAAGCCGCAAATGCTTGAAGAAGCAACGAGAAATGCACGTCAGGCAGCTCTTGAATTTGCAAAAAGCTCCGGTAGTGAGGTTGGTAAAATCCGTCGCGCTTCTCAAGGCGTATTCTCTATTCAGCCACTTTTAGCCGTTGCCGGAGAGTCTGAAAGCTCACAAATCAACAAAAGGGTGAGGGTGGTGTCTACGATAGAATTTTGGCTCAACTAGAAAAAGCTTGTATAATGGGTAACTAATACAGAAACTGCGCAATAAAATTTTTAGTCGTGTACTATTTTGTACACTCAAAAAATTTTCCCCTTGTTTCTTATTATTTACCTCATTCTCCAAGCTTTTGTAAAAAGTCCATATAGTGGGTAACTAATATAGTATTAAAAAAAGCCTCCATATTATGGAGGCTTTTTTGGTTGTTATTTTACATTGACGAAGTTGCTTTGTTCAATGTCTTTGAAGTATTTTACCGTATCAGCTTTGAGTTCTTTAGTGGCATCATCATCGCAAACAATGATGGCATGTCGATGCATTTGCAAAATGCTGATGGTCCACATATGATTAATACTGCCCTCAATGGCGTGGTGCAAGGCTCTTGCTTTGTTGGTGCCCGTTGCCAGAATCATAACTTCTTCGGCATCACAAATTGTTCCGACGCCGACGGTTAAGGCTGTTCTCGGAACTTGATTGATATCGTTGTCAAAGAAACGAGAATTTGCTTGGATTGTTTCGGTGGTCAAGGTTTTAACTCTTGTACGTGAAGTTAAGGATGAGCCGGGCTCGTTGAACGCAATATGCCCGTCAGATCCTACGCCGCCTAAAAACAACTTAATGCCGCCACAAGCTTTGATTTTTTCTTCATATTCGCGACATTCTTTGGCATAATCTTTAGTCATGCCGTTAAGAATATGAATATTTTCTTTTTTGATATTGATGTGTTTGAAAAAGTTTTCCCACATGAAATAGTGATAACTTTGCGGATGGTTTTCATCTAAGCCGATGTATTCATCCATATTAAAAGTAATAACATTTTCAAAGGAGAGTTTGCCTGCTTTATTTAGTTTTATCAGTTCCTTATAAGTTCCGAGAGGGGTTGAACCCGTTGGTAAGCCCAGAACAAAAGGTTTGTCGGCAGTTGGGCGAAAACCGTTTATTTTGTAGGCAATATAATTGGCAGCCCATACGGAGCATTTGTCGTAGTCAGGTCTGATTATAACGCGCATAGTTTTTCTCCTTCTTTGAAAAATTCGCCTTTGACGATGGTGTATTGCGGGTTGAGGTCTTGGTCTAAAACAACCAAATCTGCATCATAGCCGGGGGCGATAAGCCCTAAATGTTCTTGTCTCATAATATTGGCAGGGTTGGTGGAGGCCATTTGGATGGCTTGGTCTAAGCTAATGCCAAAAGAAACCAGGTTTTTGACGCCGTCGCTCATGGTCAACGCAGATCCGGCAATGACATTGTCTGATTTGCGATAAAAACAGCCGTCTAAATATACTTCTTCTCCGTTTGCCATTAGGGGTAATTCTTTTTGTTTGGTCGGTTTGAGCGAATCCGTTACAAGGACAAGCTTATCTATTGGTTTGCAGCGGAGCAAAAATTTAATCAGGTTCGGGTTGATGTGGATGCCGTCGGCAATAATTTCACAAGAGATTTCCGGGTGTATAAAGACCGCGCCAACTGCGTTCGGGTCGCGGTGGTGCATGCGGCTCATGGCATTAAACAAGTGGGTTACATGTAAAATACGTACCTGCATACCTTCAACCATTTGGTTATAGTTTGCGTTGGTATGTCCGGCTTGCAGAACTATGCCTTTACCGATACAATATAGCGAAAGTTCTCTCATGCCTTTAAGTTCGGGAGCAACCGTCATATTAATAATTTTACCCTCAGATGCATTCCATAATTCTTCCATTAGGTTTAAATCTACGGGGCTAAGAGAATCCGGTGTTTGGACGCCTAAACGTTCCGGCGAGATGAATGGTCCCTCCAGATGAAGACCGAGAATCTTCGCGCCTTTTTCTTTACCCATGGCAGCCGTAATGGCCTTAATATCTTTTAGCATCTTTTCTTTGGGAGAAGAATACAAGGTTGGGATGAAGGAGGTTACGCCATATTTGGTCAAAGATTCCGACATCTTCAAAATAGAATCGGTAGATTGGTCATCCGTGCCGTGTCCTTCAATGCCGTGAATATGTGTATCTATATAACCCGGGGCTATATAGGCGCCTTTTAGGTCTATAAATTTTACATCATCTTTAAATTGTTTGGTAGCGAATCTGGTTTCGTTAAAAACATCTATGATTTTGTAGCTTTTGATTAAAATCGCACAGTTTTTCATTACCGAATATCCGGTTAGGACTGTGGCGTTATGCAAGCAAATTTCGGAATTCATGAATCTCTCAAAAAGTTGTTAATTAATTATGGTCATATTATGCCCTAAAGGTAAAAATTCAGCAAACAAAATCTGGACTTTCTAAAAAATAGATTTTATGCTTTTTGTGTTTTGAAAAATTAGGGAAAATATCAATATGAAATTAAAAAACATATGGCGTAAGATTTGGGCACCGAAAATTTTTAATCAGGGATATTTACCTGAGTTTGACGGGCATCAGATATATTTTGTGGAGATGGGTAATCCGAATGGGGTGCCCGTATTGGTTTTTCACGGGGGACCCGGCGGTGGTATGAACTTGCGCTATGCTCTTCCGTTTGACCGCAAAAAACACAGAGTGATTTTGTTTGACCAAAGAGGTTGCGGAAAATCTCTTCCCTTAGGCGAGATGAAAAATAATAATACCGAAGCCTTGATTGATGATGCCGTAAGGCTTTTGGATTATTTGAATATTGATGGTAAAATTATTCTCCGCGGTGCTTCTTGGGGATCTACGTTGGCTTTGCTTTTTGCTGAAAAATATCCTGAAAGAGTGGAGAAAATTTTGGTCTCCCAAATCTATTTGGCTGACGAAATCGGGCAAAAATGGAATGTGGAGACCAGTCGCTTATTTTATCCGGATATTTGGGAAAAAATAGAAAAAGAAGTTAAAAACGGTGAGCCGGTGTTGGAATATTATGCTGATTTAATCAATTCGGATGATGTCATGAAGCAGGTTAAAGCCGCAAATTTGGCCGGAAGTTATGAGCGTTGTTTGGGCGCGGTTAATCCTAAACTTGGGTACAAAGAACTGTCTCCGGAAGATTTGGCGGAAATCAGAATCTCTTTGACTTATTTGAGTAAACGCTATTTCTTGGCTGAAAACCAGATTGCAAAAAATGTTCAAAAAATTGCACATATTCCGATGCTGATGATTCATAATCGTTTGGATATGGTTTGTCCGATACTCTCTGCTTATAATCTGCACAAGAAACTTCCAAAATCAAAATTTGTAATTGTGCCGGGACGAGGACATTTCGGACCGAGGCTTAATGAGGTTATCTACCAAGAAATAAAGGCTTATTTGAAGGATTAAAAAGTTTGTCTTGTTCACACAAGGCAATTGTGTGGTTGACAAGCAAAGTTTTTATATCTAACTTCAAAAACAAAGTTAACTTGTGGAATTTTTGAATGCGACGTTTAATTATAAGTATTATCCTGACCCTGTTGCTTACGCTGTGGGGGCATAGGCTTTATCTGACAGATGTCGGTTTTGACTATAAACTTTTTATCATTATCATTACGCTCTCTTATATGATTTGTTATAAGTTGGTGCAGTATTTGGCGCGTTTTAAGATTGTTGAAAATAATTCGCGCATAGATATTGTTTTTGTGGTTTGCGTCGTGGCTTTTATGTTTGTGCCGATTATGCATATTAATCGTGATGAAATTTCGGTGCAAGAAAACAGGTCTTTGGCTAAATATGTACCGCTTATTGATGATGAGACGGGGTTGATTAATTATAATTTCGGTAAGGATTTTGAAAACTGGTTTAATGATCGTTTCTTTGGACGGCGGCAATTTATTAAAAACAGCAAAGTTATTGATATGCTGATTAATAATGAGATGAAAAACTTTGATGCCATGGCCGGCAAAGAAAATTGGTTGTTTACTAAAAGATGGAATTCCGAGGATATGTTCCGCAACAAATATTTGTTTGATGATGAGGAACTTTCGAAAATTAAGCATCGTTTGGAAAGTTTGCAGATTTGGTTGGATAAACGGAACATTAAGCTCTATTTGATGTTGGTGCCTGATAAAGAGCGTGTTTATGGGGAGTTTTATCCGGATGGATATACTAAAATTAATAAGCAAGCAAAAATTGAACAAGCTTATGAATTTTTGAAGGAAAATACTCATATTCCGGTTGTTTATCCGATTAAGGCCTTGGAAAAAGCTAAGCAAAAGCATTTGGTTTATTATAAAACAGGAACGCATTGGAATCATCGCGGGGCTTATGTGGCTTATCTTGAGATGATGAAAATGCTTAAAAAAGATTTTCCGTCGCTTAGAATTTTGAAAGAAGCTGATTTTAATATTGAGCCCCAGTTTAGCGCCGATGAGGATATCGCAAATGCTTTGGGAATTGATGCAAAATCAACCTTTCCGAAGGAAGATATGACTTATGATGTGTTTAAGCTTAAAAAAGAAACAACGACGGTTGAACATGAGTTTGTAAACAAAGAATTACGAATTGAGACCTTTGATTTTGTAAGTAATAATCAAGCTAATAAGCTTAAAGCCATTTTTTATGCGGATAGTCAGTTTTTGCGAATGAATTGGTATGTGGCGGAGAGCTTCAAGGAGATGCAGCATATCTATGTCGGTTACGGACGTGATTTTGATATTCCGTATATGGCTGAAGATATTGAAAATTTTGCACCCGATATATTTGTGATAGCTACAGGCGAGCGTTTTCTTAACCGCTTGATGAAGATTGAAACTCCCGGAGAAGAATAAGGATAAGATTGATGCTGTTTAGTTCTATGACATTTTTGTTTGTGTTTATGCCGGTGGTAATGAGCATTTATTTGCTCTCTAAAAAAGATATCAGAAATTATGTTTTGTTAGCGGCAAGTATTATCTTTTATGCTTGGGGTGAGCCCAGATATTTGGCGATTATGATTATGACTATCGTCGTTACTTACGCCGGAGCCAGAATCGTAGACAGATGTTTGGATGATAAAAAACGCAAATGGGCGATGACTGCTACGATTTTGGTAGATTTAGGGTTCCTTATTTATTTTAAGTATTTTAATTTTATTGTTGATAATGTTAACGCGGCTTTGCAACTTAATCTTGACTTTATTGATGTGGTTATGCCGATCGGTATTTCTTTTTATACTTTTCAGGCCATATCTTATTTGATAGATGTTTATCGTCGGGAAGTTGAAGCACAGGAAGATATTAACAAATTGGCTCTTTATATTGTGTTGTTTCCGCAGTTAGTGGCAGGACCGATTGTTAAATATCACGATGTTTGTGAGCAGATTGATGACAGAAAGGTTACTTTTGCCGATGTTTCTTTTGGCTTAAAACGCTTCATTATTGGTTTGGCTAAAAAGGTTTTGATAGCTAATACCTTAGCTGTTGTCGTTGATAGAATCTTTATGCAACAGCCGGAAACTCTTGGCTTTGGATATGCTTGGCTCGGCATTATAGCCTATATGATACAGCTGTATTTTGATTTTTCAGGATATTCGGATATGGCTATCGGTTTGGGGCGGATGTTTGGTTTCAGATTC
The DNA here is from genome assembly GCA_944392155.1 of uncultured Alphaproteobacteria bacterium. Taxonomy (GTDB): domain Bacteria; phylum Pseudomonadota; class Alphaproteobacteria; order RF32; family CAG-239; genus Scatacola_A. Next base: position 27,457 of record CALXVR010000004.1, read on the forward strand.
TTGGAAAACTTTAATTATCCCTATATTTCCAAATCAATTTCTGAGTTTTGGCAAAGATGGCATATTTCTTTGGCAACGTGGTTTAAACAATATTTATATATTCCGCTTGGTGGAAATCGGGTTTCGCCGGTGCGTACTTATATAAATTTGTTTGTGGTCTTTTTAGTTACCGGTGTTTGGCACGGAGCTAGTTGGACTTTTGTTCTGTGGGGTGTTTGGAACGCCATCTTTATTTGTTTTGAAAAGTTTGTCGGTTGGCATAAACCTAAAGATGAGAGCCGGTATATTTCAGCATTAAGACATATCTATGCGATGCTTGTCTTTGTTTTGGGATTGGTTTTTTTCCGCTCCGTTAATATGGATTATGCTTGGGATTATTTGCATCAGATGTTTATGCTGAATCAGCCCGAGGTTGTGACGGAAGTTGATTTTGGTATCAACAATAAATTTATTTTAATGTTGATTTTAGGAATTATTTGTTCTGCACCGATATTTAAGAATATGCTTTATGTAAAGTACGAACGTAAAGTTTTGCGTAGCATCATTAATATCTGGATATTTATCCTCTTTTATTGGTCTACCATATCTCTTGCATCGTCAACGTATAATCCGTTTATTTATTTCCGTTTCTAGGAAAATCACGCTTAATGGGAAATTTGGGTGTCGCTGTCGGAATTTTGAAAATTCACGTAGGTCATACTACGCTAAAATTTTCAAAATCCTAAGCTTCTACAACTTTCCTCATTAATCGTGATTTTCAAAAGAGGGAGATGGGAAACTTGGGTGTCGCTGTCGGAATTTTGAAAGAGATTATGCATTATGAATTTCTTCCCAAGCTTCCAAAAGCCAAGGGTGAGGTGTTTTAATCTTGTCTTTATCAAGCATCAGGTTTTCAAAATAACATTTGATAGCATTGTCTAGGGAGACCTCTGCAGCTTTTTTTACTAACGGCATATAAGCCGGAGTATCTTTGCTATCCCAACTTAATTTATCTGCTAAAAAGAGAAGTTTATCCAAGTTTGAGGCGCTTTTGCGTAGAGTTGTGTGGCAGTTGATGGCATTAAGAACTTCTTTATCTACAATATTAAATGTTTCAACCGCAACAATACGTGATATTCTTTGATGAAGAAGATATGGATTTTCGCGTTCTACGGCAAAAATTTCTAAATCAAGAGCCTCAGCCATCGGAATGTAATGCTCAACGGGAATAAGCGTGCTTATGTCATGTAAAAGAGCGGCTGTTTTGGCTTGTTCATAATCTATAACAAATCTTTTAGCCAAAGCTAGGGCATTGTCTTTTACTTTTAGAGTATGTGCTAAAATTTCGGGCTTTTTGTTGGTTGTAAAATTGTGGATGATATTTTCTTCCAGAGAATAAAAATCCGTGCAAGTAATTGTATTATCAGTCATTCGGTTCATTCCTCCTGATGAAATTTTTGGCTCTTGCCGATATGATATTACTATATATAATTGATTTTATTATAAAAATCCAGTTTTTTTTGAAAATGGCTAAAATATATGCGTCAAAAATGCGTAAGTTGTTAACAAATATAAACTACTGGTAGAAATTATAAAAAGTTCATTATATATTAAATATAATTAATACTTTATATACAAGTCAGTAAAGAGAATGGACGAAGATTACGGTTTTGAAGCCTCCAAAGCCAAGTTATCAAAACTGAAAGCAGGCGCCTTGTTTATGAAGATGGGTGCCAAAAAGATAAAAATGGCTTTGGATTTGGTTAAAGATAAACAAGATGAGATAGATGTTGTGGTGTGGATTGCTCCTTCTTCTTTTTTGGGGTGGGAGGGGTATACAAAAGCAATAGACGATAGTTTGGTCGGCTTGCGTAAGCAAATCTGTTTCTTTTCTGTTGAAAATATTTCTTGTTCTGATGTGCATTATTTACAACTTTATTCTTTGGCGGAAAGGTATAAAGTTTTTTGTGTCGTGGATGAAAGCATATCAATCAAAAATAGTGAGGCCGGGCGGACAAAACGTTTGCTGATGATGCGAAATTTGTTTGATTATCGTCTGATATTATGTGGGTTGCCGTTGACGCAAGGTTTGGTCGATTTGTATTCACAGATTGAATTTATGCATCCGTCTGTCCTTAATATGTCAGAGACACAATTTTTGAATACATATTTATCTCCTTATGATGACGGGACAACTCGAAAATGGTCTAAACCCGAAAATGAAAAAATTTTGATTGAGCAGATGCGTCCGTTTATTTTTGAGTGTGATTTGGACAGTACTCAAAAAATTAATTATGTTGATCTTTGTTTTGATTTGACCCCAAGAGAAGCCGAAAGTTATGAAGAAGAAAAAAATGCTTTTTTGAAGGATAAGGAGCAGGTCGTATTTATGGAGGTAGTACAACGATTTCAACATATTTATACGATTGCAAAAAACAAAGTTGAGGGTTTGTTTAAGCTAGTGGATGAGATTTTGGCAAGAGGTGAAAAGGTCATCATATATCTTAAGTATCTTGATGAAATTCATTTTTTTAAGGAATGCGGTTTTTTGCAACGGGGAAAATATGTTGTTCTTTCCGGTAGGTGCAACAAGAAAAAAGCAGTTAAGTTATTCGGGCAGAGAATTAATATTATGTTTTCTACCTATGGGGTTGATTCTCGCGGTTTAGATTTATGCACATGCAATAATATTATTTATTTTTCGCAGACTTTTGATTATAAATGTAAGGTGCAATGCTTGTATAATGTTTATCAGTCTTATACGGGAAAATGTATTAATGTTTATAATCTTTGGATAAATACGGGATTAGATAAGCTTATCAGGCAGAATTTGCATCGTAAGAAAAATGTCCTTTCCAATGTTTGCCGAATGATTTCAAAGGAGGAGGCTTTGGCACTATGAAGAAATATTTGGATAAAAACGTATATGAGGCTTTACAGGAAAGGCTGAAGTTTATTTTTGATAATTTTGATAATATTTATGTTTCTTTTTCCGGCGGCAAAGATAGTGGTTTGTTGCTGAATATGGTTTTGAGTTATAAGAGAAGAAACAAAATTACTAAAAAAATAGGCGTTTTTCATCAGGATTTTGAGGCACAATATCAGACAACTACGGATTTTGTTACCAGAATGTTTGAAAATAATATGCGCGATATTGAGCCTTATTGGGTTTGTTTGCCTATGGGATCTCGTTGCGCGGTTAGTAATTATCAGATGTATTGGTATCCGTGGGATCCGGACCAAAAAGATTTGTGGGTGCGTCCGATGCCCCAAATGCCTTATATTATTAATATGGATAATAATCCGTTTGATTTTTATCGTTACAAAATGGTTCAGGAAGATTTATATGCGGAATTTGGTGATTGGTACTCCAGACAGAAAAAAGGCAAGACAATTTGTCTGTTAGGTATTCGGGCTGATGAATCTCTTAATCGATATCGGGCATATGCAAATGATCGTAAAACCATTATGAAAGGAAATCAGTGGACGACCAAAATGGGTGAAAACTGGTGGAATGCATATCCGATTTATGATTGGACCACTAAAGATGTATGGATTGCGAACGGTAAGTTTGATTATGATTATAATCGGATTTATGATTTATTTTGGAAAGCCGGACTTTCTATTCATCAGATGAGGGTGGCCAGTCCGTATCACGAAAGTGCTAAAGAAAGCCTTAATTTGTATAGGGTTTTGGAGCCGTCTACTTGGGTACGCATCGTTTCTCGCGTGCAAGGAGCAAATTTTGGTGCAATTTACGGCGGGTCCAGAGCGCTGGGGTCGCGCAAGATTGAATTGCCTCCGGGGCATACGTGGCGCAGTTATGTTAAGTTTTTGTTGGCGACATTGCCTGATGCCATGCGGCGAAATTATATTGAGAAGTTTAAAACCTCCATTCGGTTTTGGTGGAAAAAAGGCGGCGTGGTTGATGAAGAAGCTATTAAAGAATTGGAGGCTTGTAATTATCCTATTCGACACAATGGCAAGAGCAACTACAAAAGCAGTAAAGAAAAAATTGTGTTTTTGGGAACGCCGGATCATACGGATGATATTAAATCTACCATTGATATTCCGTCATGGAAAAGAATGGCTGTTTGTATTTTGAAAAATGATCATTTGTGCAAATATATGGGTTTTTCACAGACACAGAAACAAAACTTAAGACAAAAGGAATTAATCGAAAAATATAGAAATTTATGAGGTGTGGTAAATGAACGAATTTGTAAGTCCTGTTTATAATGTCAGAGCTATTCCGCTTGAGAAAATCAAGGCGAATAACTACAACCCCAATAAGGTTGCTCCGCCGGAGATGAAGCTTTTGGAAATATCTATTTGGGAAGATGGTTTTACCCAACCGATAGTCTGTTATTATGACAAGGCTAATGACGAGTATATCGTTGTGGACGGGTTTCACCGTTTTACAACGATGCTGACGAGTGAAAGAATCAGAAATCGCGAAAAAGGCAAAATGCCGGTGGTGGTTATTGATAAAGAACTTGGCGAACGTATGGCGTCAACTATTCGTCATAACCGTGCGCGCGGCAGCCATAGCGTGGATTTGATGAGTAATATTGTGGCTGAACTTTTGGAGATGGGAAAAAGTGATGCATGGATTTGTCGTAACATTGGAATGTCGGCAGATGAGTTATTGCGCTTAAAACAAATTACGGGATTAGCTAATTTGTTTAAAGATGAGGAATTTTCCAAGAGCTGGGAAGTTACTACATAAAAAAATCGGCGCATAACTTAGAAAAAATGCTTTTTATCCCGTAGATTTTGCTGTCTTTTATGAGGAGTAATGAATTTTGTTCGGAGGATTAGTATGGATAATTTGAATGATGTGTCTTTAATTTGGGGAATGAATCCGCAAATGTTGGCAATCGTGATTATGTCTGTTTGTTATCTGATTATTTTCAGCGAAAAAATTAACCGCGCGATTATTGCTTTGCTGGGTGCCGGTGTAATGATTGTTTCCGGAATTTTGACACAGTCGACGGCACTGGAAGGAATCGACTTCAACACGCTGGCTTTGCTGACGGGAATGATGATTATTGTCGGGATTGCCGAAAAATCCGGTATGTTTCAGTTTGTTGCGGTCTGGGGCGCTAAGAAGGTAAAAGCTTCGCCGCGCGGCCTGCTTGTTGTGTTGCCTTTGGTAACGGCTGTTTTTTCGGCTTTTCTTGACAATGTAACGACGGTGCTGTTGATTGCTCCCGTGACGTTTCAGATTACCCGGACGCTGAAAATAAATCCGTATCCGTATCTGATTTTGGAGATTTTTGCTTCAAACATCGGCGGTACGGCAACGCTTATCGGTGATCCGCCGAATATTCTTATCGGCTCGTCCGTCGGTTTATCTTTTATGGATTTTGTTTATCATTTGACGCCGGTTGTCGTTGCGACGATGATTGTGTTGCTTATTTTGGCTGATTTGGTCTGGGGACGCCGGCTGACAACCCACGACGAGTACCGGGCGGCGGTTATGGAGATGAAGGCGGCAGACTGCATTGTTGACAAAGGGCTTCTTTATAAGTCGCTGTTTGTTCTTGCCTGTGTTATAGCCGCGTTTATTTCTGCAAGGCAGATTAACCTCGATAACGGTACGATTGCTCTGGTTGGTGCGGCGGTTTTGTTGCTGCTTTACAGCTGGAAGTTCAAAGGAGAAGAAAGAGACGCCAAGGTTCAGGAAGTTTTCGGTCTGGTTGACTGGACGACGATATTCTTCTTTACGGGATTGTTCGTGATTGTTTACGGTCTGGAAGAAACCGGTGTACTCCGCGCATTGGGAAGCTGGTTTCTGGAGTTGACCGGCGGCAGCCTGACGGCCATGACTTATTTGGTTTTGTGGAGTTCGGCAATACTTTCCAGTGCGATTGACAATATTCCTTTTGTGGCAACAATGATTCCGATGATTAAGTCTATGGAAGCCTCTGTCGGTGGGCGTGAAGTAATGATGCCTGTTTGGTGGGCATTGTCTTTAGGCGCATGTTTTGGCGGAAACGGAACACTTATCGGCGCTTCAGCCAATGTGGTCGTTGCCGGAATGGCTATGCGTGAAGGCCACCCAATCAAGTTTTTGGGATTTTTGATTTGGTCAATTCCCGTTATGCTTTTGAGTGTGGCTATTGCTAATATCTTCTTGTTTTTAGAATATAATTAGTTCTTTAAAGCACTAAAACCCCGCTGTTTGGCGGGGTTTTTTGTGAATATGATGGGGAAAAAGATTGCTTTGCCGAAAAGCTGGTATAGAATATGCCCATTCTGTTTGTGTAACTAGAGAGGATTTTGTTATGAAAGGTATCATTTTAGCTGGAGGAAGTGGTTCCAGACTTTATCCGCTGACCAAAACAACCAGTAAACAACTTTTGCCGGTTTATGATAAGCCGATGATTTATTATCCTTTGTCAACTTTGATGTTGTTTGGTATCAGAGAGATTTTGATTATTTCCACACCGCAAGATACTCCGAATATTGAAAAGCTTTTCGGTGACGGTAAGCAACTTGGCTTGGATATTTGTTATAAAATTCAAGATGAGCCGAAAGGTATTGCGCAAGCTTTTACCATCGGTGCCGATTTTATCGGAAATGATGATGTTTGCTTGATTCTGGGTGATAATATTTTCTATATGGGCGAGCAATTGAAGCTCTTTCGTGAAGAGATTGCCAAGAATGTCGGCGGAACTGTTTTCGGATATCATGTTTCGGATCCGGAACGTTTCGGAGTGGTTGAGTTTGATAAAAACCACAAAGCTATTTCCATTGAAGAAAAACCCAAACAACCTAAGTCTAATTATGCTGTTGTCGGTTTGTATTTTTACAAGTCTGACGTGGTTGAAAAAGCCCGTAAATTAAAGCCTTCTGCCAGAGGCGAGCTTGAAATTACGGATTTGAACCGTGAGTATTTGGAAGAAGGACGCTTAAATGTGGTTACAATGAAGCGCGGTAATGCTTGGCTTGATGCCGGTACGCCGCAATCTTTGTTGGACGCTTCTAACTTTATCGGCATTATTGAAAAACGTCAGGATTTGAAAATTGCTTGTATTGAAGAAATTGCATATAAGCGCGGTTTTATTGATGATGCCCAAATGCTTAAGCTTATTGATATCTTAAAAGACGGTGTTGATTATAAGAGTTATTTGAAACGCGTGTATGAGGATAGCCATGAAGATTATTAATACGGCAATTGAAGGGGTTTATGTTATTGAACCTCAGGTTTTTGAGGATAACCGCGGTTATTTTTTTGAAAGCTATAATAAGCAAAAAATGGATGAAGCCGGTTTGACGTATAATTTTATTCAAGATAACCAGTCTATGTCCAAATATGGCACAATTCGCGGTATCCATTTCCAGAAAGGTGAGTTTGCTCAAGCAAAATTGGTTCGCGTATTGGAAGGAACAGTGCTGGATGTTGCTGTTGATTTGCGCAAAGGCTCTAAGACTTTCGGAAAATATGTGGCGGTTGAACTTTCAGCAGAAAATAAGCGCCAGCTTATGATTCCGAGAGGTTTCGGACATGGTTTTTCCGTGTTGTCGGAAACAGCCGTGTTCACTTATAAATGTGATAATGTATATAACAAAGAATCTGAGGGCGGTATTCGCTTTGATGATCCGGATATTCATGTGGATTGGAAGATTAAGCCCGAAGAAGCCATTTTGTCAGAAAAAGATAAAAATGCGCCATTTTTGAAGGATGTTACATGTTTTTAGTCGTTGGAGCAAACGGGCAACTCGGAAACGAGTTGCGCCTTATTTTGGGTGATGCTGCCGAGTATGTGGATCGTGAGCAGTTGGATATTACGGATGAAAAAGCCGTAAAAGCTTTTGTTAAGCCAGAAAAATATGCCGCAATTATTAACTGTGCGGCTTATACCGCGGTTGATAAAGCAGAAGCTGATGCTCAGCTGGCAGAAAAAATTAATGTGGATGGTCCGAAGAATTTAGCAGAAACAGGTGTGCCTTTGGTACAAGTTTCAACGGATTATGTCTTTGACGGTTTGGGACACAGACCATATAAAGAAGATGATGAAACTCATCCGCAATCTGTTTATGGTGTTACGAAGTTGGCCGGCGAAAAGGCTGTTTTGGAGAAAGCAAGCGGATGTTTTGTTATTCGTACGGCGTGGTTATATTCAACTTTCGGCAATAATTTTGTTAAAACGATGCGTCGTTTGGGGGCTGAACGTGAAAATCTGACCGTGGTTTTTGATCAGATTGGAACGCCGACTTATGCACGAGATTTAGCGGAAGCTATTGTGGCTATGTTGCCCAAACTTAAAACAGGCGTGAAAGAAGTTTATCATTTCTCAAACGAGGGCGTTTGTTCGTGGTACGATTTTGCTGTCGAAATTATGAAATTATCAGGCTTGAAGTGTAAGGTTAAGCCTATTGAAAGCAAAGATTATCCGACACCGGCGAAGAGACCTTTTTATTCGGTTCTGAATAAAGGAAAGATTAAGGCTGATTTTGGTTTGGAAATCAGACATTGGTCCGAGAGTGTACGAGATTGTGTGGAGAAGTTGAATAATGGTCTTTAGTTCTTTGGTGTTTTTGTGGCTTTTTCTGCCAGTCGTTTTTGCTTTGTATTTTACCGCAAAGGAGCAATATCGTAATGTTATATTATTGATAGCCAGCTTGTTCTTTTATGCATGGGGCGAGCCGGTTTATGTCTTGGTGATGATTTTATCAATTATCGTAAACTGTTTTTGCGGTTTAAAAATAGGCGCGGCGGAAGAGCACAAACGCAAAAGAGCTTTGTTTTGGGGTGTGTTTGTAAACTTGGCATTGTTAGGTGTTTTCAAATATACCGGTTTCTTTACGGAAAATGTGAATGCAATTTTCGGGTTGCAGGTTGAGGTTAAGCATTTGCCTTTGCCGATTGGTATTTCCTTTTATACTTTTCAGTCTATTTCTTATTTGGTGGATATTTATCGTAGAGTTTGCGAGCCACAGAGAAATATTATCAAAATGGGCTTGTTTATCTCTTTCTTCCCGCAGTTGATTGCCGGTCCGATTTTGAAATATTATGATATCGCCAGTCAGATTGATAAGCGTCAGGTTACTTTGCCATTGTTTAACGAAGGTGCTGTTCGGTTTTTACAAGGTTTGGCTAAAAAGGTTATTATTGCTAATATTATGGCCAAAACTGCCGATGAGATTTTTGCTTTGGGTCTTAATGATTTGAGCACTCCGGCTGCATGGATTGGGATTATTGCTTATACATTCCAAATTTATTTTGATTTCTCCGGATATTCGGATATGGCTATCGGTTTGGGTAAGATGTTTGGGTTCCATATTCATGAGAACTTTAATTATCCTTATACGGCCACGTCTATTAAAGACTTTTGGCGGCGGTGGCATATTTCTCTTTCTACCTGGTTTAAGGAATATTTGTATATTCCGTTGGGTGGTAACAGAGAAGGGACGCTGAAGACTTATCGGAATTTGATGATTGTGTTTTTCCTGACCGGTTTGTGGCACGGTGCCAGTTGGAATTTTGTCGTCTGGGGTCTGTTTCACGGAACGTTTTTGGTTTTGGAACGAATCTTTCCGATTGAAAAATTTTTGAGATTCCGCTTGTTGCAAAGTGTTTATACGCTACTGATTGTTATTGTGGCTTGGGTCTTCTTCCGCGCAGAAAATATTGGAAGCGCATGTGATTATTTGAGCAGAATGTTTGTTCCTTATGATATGGCTTCTTATAGCAAATATCTCTCGAACGAGTTTGTCTATGTGGCTGTTTTGGCCTTCGTGTCTTGTGGCTTCGGTACAATGTTTTATCAGAAGGTTTTTGCCGCTTTGAGACGAGAAAATTGGGGCGCCATGCTGCTCAAGGTCGTTAATCCTGCTTTTTGTGCGGTAATTGCATATTTCAGTGTTTTGTTGTTGGCCAGCAATACATATAATCCGTTTATTTATTTCAGGTTCTGATAATGGCAAAAATATTGCGTATATATTTTTTGTTGCCGACCATATTAATTTTATTTATGGTTTTTTATCCGTTTGCTGCAAATTTGTTTTATACAAATACAGAAATTATGGATAATCGTCCGTTGCATGAAAAGCCGACAGAGTTTTCCAGAACTTATGCGAAGGAATTTGAAGATTATTATAACGACAGCTTTGCCGGTCGAAAGAAATTGATTTCTAAATATGTGAAATTGCAGGGAAAATTAAATATAGATACCGGACAATATTTTTATGGTCAGAACGGTTGGATGTTTTATGATTCCATTAAAGCAAACAACGGTAATACCTTGGTTGACTATTATGCCGAAGTTTATTTTGATGATGAAGATTTGGCAAAAATGGTGAAGGGTATTAATATGGCATATGATTTTTATGCCCAAAGAGGAATTAAATATGTTATTTTTGTTGCTCCCAACAAAGAAAATGTTTATTCCGAATTTATGCCTGAAAGAATGCAGAAAATCAGAAAATCTAATATTTCGCGTATGGACAAGGCTGTTGAATATTTGAAAAAGCATGTTAAAGCCGAAATTGTTAATGCAAAGCCTGCCATGTTGTCCGCTAAAGATAAGGTTGCTCAGGATTTGTATTTTAAAAAGGATACTCATTGGAATAATATTGGAGCTTATGTCGGATTTTCCTCTTTGGCTCAGGTATTGAATCAGTGGGGTGCCGGTATAAAGCTACCGTCTTTGGCTGCTTTGGATATTACTTCGGGCGAACTTCGCGATATGGATATGGAAGCCGGAGCTAAAGAGTGGACTTATGAGGTGGCATATCGTCCGAATTTGAATAGTGTTTGTGTTCAATTTGAGCAAAATGAGCGGGTTAGTGTTTGTAAGACTTCCGGCACGGGAAATTCTCAAAAACTTTTAGTCTGGACAGATTCTTTTGCATCTGCGTTGAAGCCATATTTTAATCGTTCTTACAAAACAGTCTTTTACTCGGTTGCAGGTTTGAAGAAACTTTCTGAAATTGAGGCTATTGTTGATGAAACTAAACCAAATATTGTGGTTGATGAGTTAGTTGAAAGATATTTTCAACGTTTTGCAAATTATCCGAGAATTTTCGGAGGAGAGTATGACTAAGTTTTTTAATAAGCTGTTTTCTTTGTATCTTTTGCTTCCGACGGCGGTTGTTTTGTTCTGGGTTTTTGTTCCGTTTGTGAGAAATCTGTTTGTGAGCAATACAGAGCTTTTGGATAATCGTCCGCTTAATGAAAAGCCGGAAAAATTGACCAGAAATTTTGCAAAGGAGTTTGAGGCTTATTACAATGATACTTTTGCTGATCGTAAAAAGATGATTAAAAAGCTTACAAAGCTAAGGATTAAGTGGGGATTGGACAGTGGTGCAACAATTAACGGTAAGGATGGATGGCTCTTTTATGATTCCGGAAAGCTTCCTGATGGTTATACGTTGATTGATTATTTTGGAAAAATTCAGTTTTCGGATGCGGAGTTGAAGCAGATGGCTGAAGGTTTGCAAAAGGCCAAGGCGTATTATAAGAAAAGAGGAATTGAATATTATTTGGTTGTTGCGCCAAACAAAGAAGGTATGTATTCCGAATATATGCCGGACAGATTGCAAGCAGAAAGAGTTTCTGAAAAATCAAGAACCGATGTGGCGATTGAATATTTGCAAAAGCATACGGATGTTAATATTATTAATTTCAGAGACGTTTTAGATGATGCTAAAAACAAGTATGGCATTAATTTGTATTATCCTAAAGACTCTCATTGGAATGAAGTCGGCGCTTATTTAGCATTTACTGATCTGGCGTCATTGATGCGTAAACAAGGTATTCGTAATGTCCCTGTGAAGGGGTTACGCAAAAATATGATAAGCGAGGACGGATATTATGTTACAGATTTGAATAAGCTGGATCAAAATATGGATGTTCGTTATAAAGTCGATTATTTGTCGGGGAAAGAGGGAAAACTTTCTTTGCAAGAAGATAATGGATATTTTGCGGTCTATGAAAATTCTAAAGCCCCGGTTAAAAAGACTGTGTTTATGATCAGAGATTCATTCGGGTTGGCTTTAATCCCTTATTTTGATAAGACTTTTGCCAAAAATATATTTGCTCATAATAAATATAATAAAAGGCAAGAACTTGACCGGCTGGTTGCCGAATATAAGCCGGATATTATGGTGGATGAGGTGGTGGAAAGATATTTTGACCGCTTGTTGAAGTATAATGAACTTTATGGAGAATAATATGAAGTCTATCTTAGTTACCGGCGGTGCCGGTTTTATCGGTGCGAATTTCGTACCTTATTTTGCCAAGAAATATCCGGAATATAAGGTTATTAATTTGGATAAACTGACTTATGCCGGAAATCCGGATAATCTGTCCGATTGTGCAGACTGTGCAAATTATCAGTTTGTGCAAGGTGATATTTGTGACAGAGCCTTGATTGAAAAACTCTTTGCCGAAAATGATATCAGAGGTGTTATTCACTTTGCCGCGGAAAGCCATGTGGATAATTCTATTACTGGTCCGAAGGCGTTTATTGAAACAAATATTGTCGGTACCTTTACGTTGCTTGATGTTGCTCGAAATGCTTGGATGGAAGCTCCTCATAAGGTTAAAGCCGGTTATGAAGATTGCCGCTTCCACCATATCTCTACAGATGAGGTTTATGGCGCATTGGGTGAAACAGGTTTCTTTAAAGAAACGACGCCGTATGATCCGAGCTCTCCTTATTCCGCTTCTAAAGCTAGTTCGGATATGTTAGTGCGTGCATATCATCGTACTTATGGTATGAATGTTACTGTTTCCAACTGTTCTAATAACTATGGTCCGAAACAGCACCCCGAAAAGCTTATTCCCAAAATCATTTCCAATGCTTTGAGCGGCAAAAATATTCCGATTTACGGTGATGGTAAAAATGTTCGTGATTGGCTCTATGTCTTGGATCACTGCAAAGCTATTGACCTGATTTTCCATAATGGTAAGTCCGGTGAGACTTATAATATCGGCGGGCATAATGAGCGCAACAATCTGCAGATTGTTGATGCAATTTGCTCTATCTTGGATAAGAGATGTCCGAAGAAAGACGGTGGTTCTTACAAAGATTTGATTGTCTTTGTTACGGATCGTCCGGGACATGATCGTCGTTATGCCATTGATGCAACCAAGCTCACGACACAACTTGGTTGGAAAGCTGACGAGAACTTTGATACGGGTATTGTTAAGACTGTAGACTGGTACCTGAAAAAGCTCGCATAGAGAGCATCTAATACAGAAATTGCAGGGCGAAAGTTTCCTCGCGTACTTCTTTGTATGCTGCGGGACTTTCGCCTTTATTTCTTATTATATGCCTCACTCTCCGAGCTTTTCAAAAATCTTGTTTGGAGGTTTTCTAGAGCAATTTTACGAGATTGATAAAAATTCACTTAGTTCAATCTACGCTAAAATTTTTATCATCTCTAGAAATTACTCTATAAATTCCATCAGCCAAAGTTTTTAATCTGTACAACAAACTGTTGCCACAAGCTGGCTACCTTTGTTGAACCGTAAAATATCCAAAAAAATATGTACCTTCATTAATGGTAGACAAAAATAAATGTAGTCTCATTAATAGTTGACTAATTCACAAAATTAGTTTATTCTAATATCTGATAGGTGTGATGTATTTAACGATTGTGAACAGTTTTTACTGTTTTCTCGTTTGTTTTTGCGCACACCCGTGCCTGTCGCAGGCTCTGTCTTAATTAACTTTTTGAGGTGTGCCATGTTTCGTTCTTGTCTGCTTCTTTCTCTTGCTGTCGTCGGTTGTTGTTATTACCCGTCCAAGGCTGAGGCGATTAAGCTACCTAATATTGCCTCTTCAAATAAGTTTATTTTACACACATACACACATATATCCACACCCAAGATTGAGCCTGCGACCTCTTTTGCTCAATTAGATAAATCTTTTAAAACAGCTGCCGTTTGCTTTTTGGGCTTCGGCGAATGCGGAGATGTTTCCTTCGGAAAAGGCGATGATAACTACGATCTTGATGGAGATGTGATGTGTCAGGCAGAAGGTTATAACGTGACAGCTTGTACCGTACCTTCTTATCTTTATAATCAATGCCCGTATGACCCTAAGTATTATAAATCATGCAAAGAAGATACCGACAAAGCCTGTAAAGATGCCGGATATGTCTCTTCTTGCGCTGATGGATATATAAAAGATGAAACTCAAGTCTGCCCATATAGCGATTCATATTATAAATGCAAATGCAATCCCTGTGACGGATATTCTTATACATTAAGCGAAGCCACGGCTCAAGGTTATGTTACAGATGGAAGTTGCAACAGCTGCGGTACAACAAAGTATAAACGCAAAAATAATCCTTGTACCGGATATCTGACTTGTGAATGCGGCGGCGAAATTGGTACTCCGACTTGCAAAAGCGGTACGGTTACTAAATATCAAACCTGCAAAACTTGTTGCGAATATAAATGCTCAGAAATAACCTGCCCTGATGGATATATTTGCGAAAAAGAAACCTGCTCTAACAAATATTGTATAATCGGCTGTAAAAGTGGTTATGGTGACTTGAATACATATTGGAGCGATGGTTTGCTTGGATGTTGGCTTAGCGGTAACATAATTAACGGTTATGGTTGCGTAAAAATTCCTGATTGTTCGTCTTTAGGTTTTTCTCAAACTGTTAGCGATTGTAGTGGAAAAAAGTATCTTGTTTGTCCATTTAATTGCAATCAGGTGTTTTGTCTCAGCGACTAATTTTAGGAGAATAATTATGAAAAAAGAAATTGCTTCTATCTGTGTTTTATCTTGTATAAGTTATTCGGCAAATGCAGCAACTTGTACAACGCCTCCGTCTTGTTCTTCTCTCGGATATACGCAAACAGCTGCTGATTGTGAAGGAAAGAATGCAATTAGATGTCCGATGGATAATTCAGCTTTGTTTTGCGGAAACGCAAATGATGGCACACAACCGTCTCCGGCAAAAATTCTTTATGCAGACCATACGGTAAGCTCTACCTACTATCCCAATAAAAAAGCGATAGGAATTGTTTTTGATGAAAAAAAACGTAAAGCTATCGGTCTTGAGTATTTTATGAATCAACCTTCTTGTATGGGAGATAGTACTTATTATGAGGTTTCAGATATAACATCCTGTGAAGAAGAAGAGCTGGAAACTTGTGCTACAGACGGAAAGATAAATACGCAAAAAATTAAACAACTTTGTTGGTCAAGTAGTAGTTTTATAAATATGACGGATGATGGAGTATTAAAAACTTATGTCCCCGATGGATGTTCTGCGGCTTGGTGTGGAGCTGGGCAATGGTACATACCGAGTATTGCCGAACTCAAACAAATTTATAAAAATTTGCGCAATATTAATGCGGCTTTAGCTCTCAATGGTATTGTCGGATTGTTAAATACAACTTGTACCACTTGTTGGGAGTATTCTAATTATTATGATTGGTTTCCGGTTTTCTCGTCTAATGTTTATCATAGACAATCTAATGATGAGGAATATGCTGCTTATTATATTTATAGTTTTAATTCTGGTAGCGTTAGTCGTCAGTCTTCTTCCGGAATTAATAAGATTGTTCTTGCCATACAATATTAAATTTATTTTTGGATTATAAAAATCTTTATAGCAAAAAAAAGCTCCCTTGCGGGAGCTTTAATTTATTTTACCTGAGGTTGTTTGGTTTTTATCAGTGAGGCAAAAATACCTATAAACAAAATACCAAAGGTAATACTCAAGGAATGAACCGCCTCAATATTTATACCGATATGCGGCAGGAAGATTTTGGTGCCGATGAATATCAGAATAACAGCTAAGGCCGGTTTTAAGTAAACAAAGCGGTTGACCGCGGCAGCCAGCAAAAAGTACAAAGACCTTAAGCCCAAAATGGCAAAAATGTTACTTGTATAAACAATAAAGACATCTTGAGTAATCAAGAAGATGGCCGGAATACTGTCTACCGCAAAAATAACATCCATTGTTTCAATGACCAACAAGGCAAAGAACAATGGGGTGATGAAATATATGCCGCGGCGATGGATGAAAAAGTGTTCATTATGAATGCGCTTGGTTACATTGAATTTGCGACGAATGAATTGGTAAAGTTTTGTCTCGGTTAAGGGTGTGTCGTCCTCTTTCTGAAGAACCATTTTGATACCTGTATAAAGTAAGAAAAGAGAGAAAATGTACAGTATCCAATGGAAACGGCTAACCAGCTGCGCGCCGATACCAATCATTAATGCACGCATGACAATAGCGCCTAAAATACCCCAGAACAAAACACGGTGTTGGTATTTTGTCGGAATGTTTAGGCTTGAGAAAATCAGCGAGATAACAAAAATGTTATCCATGGAAAGGCTTTTTTCTACCAGATAGCCGGTGTAATATAACATACCGTCTTGTGTGCCGTGCTCATAGATAATAAACACACCGAAGATAAGCGCAATGATGATATAAAAGGCGCTGAGTTTGAATGTTTCTGCAATCGTGGGTTCTTCGTCTTTTTTATGAAAAACGCATAAGTCCAAAAACAAAAGTACGCAAACTATTACGCCGAAGATAATCCACATCATATAGGTCGGCATAATAAAGTGGTTGGTAAAAATTTCATGTAATTTTTCCATAGCAGAATATAATTCCTCGTTTTATAAAATTAGTTTCGTTCAGAAGTGAGGGTATGTTATGTGACGGCTTACGTCAATGATAAATTTTAGGTTTTCTTGAACTTATTTTTCTGGTATTCTTTAATATACGGTTTGAAAAAGACGGATTGAAAAAATGAAAGCACATTTATTTTCATTTATGACTTTGCGTGTAAAAAAAGCAGCTTTTTTGTTGGGCGGAGCAAGCCTTATCTTATTTATGGCATTTAGCGGTGGAGATTGGCGCACAGCCAGCCGTGAAAGTGCCGGTTTGGCTCCGTTACCGAAAGAAGTTTCTGAAGCAGTTGTTCAAGTCTATGCCGCCAGAACTTTTAGTTGGCGCGGGTATTTTGCCGTACATACTTGGATTGCGACCAAAGAAAAAAATGCGCCTTTTTATATAACTTATCAGGTTATGGGATGGCAGTTGCGTTATCGGGGAACTGCGGTTGACATTAAACAGGATGTTCCTGACCGAAAATGGTATGGTGCAATGCCTGAGCTTGTTCAGGAATTGCGTGGTGAAAAAGCCGAAAAAGCTATTCCTCAAATAAAAAAACTCGCTCAGAATTATCCTTATGGCAAAACTTATCGGGCTTGGCCGGGGCCAAACAGCAATACCTTTATTTCTTATATTATTCGTAATGTGCCGGAGCTGACGGTTGAGCTTCCGCCACATGCCATCGGAAAAGATTGGACGCCTAATTTGATTGAGAAAGCGGAAAGCGGTAGGGGGTATTTGTTGTCTTTATATGGTTTGTTGGGGATTTCTGTCGGCGTTGCGGAAGGTTTGGAATTTAATTTGTTGGGATTAAACTTTGGGGCGGATTTTTACCGCCCCGCGTTGAAGCTTCCGTTAATCGGAAGAATCGGTCTTAAGGATAAACCTCTGGAATAATTATATCTCAACATGAACGGAGATGCGCCGGTTCTTTATTCTATTTTCAGGAATCGGCGTACCATTTAAATCTCTGTTGGGATATTTTGGGGCTATATCTGCCATACCGACAGCTTGGAAACGGTCGGGATTTAGACCGGCTTTGATGAATTCTCGAACAACCGCGGCGGCTCTAGCTGCCGAAAGTTCCCAGCTTGAGGCAAAGGTGTTGCTGACGATAGGCATATCGTCGGTGTGTCCTTCAACGATGACACGGAAGCGTTTGTAGCGATTGTTGCTCAAAAGAGGTGCAATTCTTTTAATGGTTTTTACGCCTTCAGGGGTGATGTTTGCCTCACCTTGTTCAAAGAGGTTTATGTCTGCAATATCTAATACAGCACCTTTAGAATCGGAGCCTAAACCGACACCTTCACCCAAATCCATCTCTTTGGCGTCATCCATAAAACTTAAAATCGTGCCGTTTAATTGTTCGGTCGGAATGCTGTTAAATGCAGCAGCCATGGCATATTCCATTTGAGCCGCTTTCTCTTTGTCTAAGCTTGATGATGCAAAGAGCACGATAAACAGGGCCAAGAGCAAGGTTAACAAATCCGAGTAGGGGATTAACCATGTTTCGTCGGCATGTTCTTCATGTGGTTCGGAATGTTGTTTTTTTCTGGACATATTATTCCCCGCCTCTTAATGATTTGCGTTCGCTCAGCGGAATGAAGGATTGCAACTTTGCTTCCATTGCGATGGAAGAAGCGCCGCTTTGAAGAGCCAAAGCACCTTCAAGAATCATTTTCTTGACTTCTACTTCTTCGGCAGAGATGCGTTTGAGCTTGTTGGCAAAGGGGTGCCACATAACATATCCGGTAAAAATACCGAGCAGGGTGGCGACAAAGGCCGCGGCGATGGAGTGACCAAGCATTTCGATGTCGGATAAGTTTCCCAATGCCGCAATAAGACCGATAACGGCACCTAACACACCAAGAGTTGGTGCGTACATGCCGCCTTGAGCAAAAATGGCGGCACCGGACCGGTGACGTTCTTCCATTTGTTTAATTTCACCTTCTACCGTTTCGGCAATAAAGTCTGCCGGAAAACCGTCAGCAACCAAAATCAAAGTAGATTTGAGAAAGGGATCTTCTTGTTCATTGGCTTTCTTTTCAATGGCCATAACACCTTCGTTCTTAGCTGCTTTGGCAAGGTTGACAAACAGTTCTAAGATTTCTTGTTTTGAGGTGGTTTTGTTGCCTTTAAAAATAATTTTTAAAAGCTTTCCGAAGCGTTTAATATCTTTCATCGGAAACGCATTTAACAAGGCAGCAAATGTTCCGGCAAAAATAATCAAGAATGCTGCAGGATTGATTAAGGCGTGCGGGTCTGCGCCTTTTAGGTACATGCCGTAGCCAACAGCAAATAAACCCAACAACATTCCGTAAGTGGTACTTTTTTCCATTGAAATTCTTTCCTTAAAGTGAATTATTTTTTTATTTTTATAAACAAAATCATTTAATTTAGGGTTAATGATAAGACGTTGATGCATATAAAAAACCGCCGATGCGGCGGTTTTTGTCGGTTATTTTGTGGTGATGTAGGTGATGCTTTCGACTTCAATGTCTGTTGGTTTGCGCCAATGTTTATCTACTTTACCGCGGATTTCTACAATATCTTCAGGGCTGACGCTTAGTCCGTTCCAATCATCGTCGTCAATTTCAACAACGATGCTGCCGGTTTTGTCTTCAAACAAATATTTTTCTTTACCGACCATTTGTTTAATGCTGCCTTTCAAGACAACAAAACTTTCATCTTTTAAATTTTGTGCTTCGGCAACGGTTACGGATGCAGATGGCGCCGTAGGACCATAAAAACCTCCGCTTTGCGGTTTAGCAAAAGTGTGTGTGCTGAAAATTAAAGCTGATGTTAAAATTGATAAGCTAAGCAGTTTTTTATTCATGATTTTCTCCTTTGCTGATGTTGTTGTTTTGAGGCTAGAAGAAAAATGTTTATTTGGCAAGTGGGTTTTTGGAAATGTAAAAAAATCTGTTTTGTTATTTGCTTTTGTAGAATATAAACTATATATTGATGTAGAACGAAGAGTAGTAATTAAAGGACATGTAGATGACTGACAGTAAAAAGATTTTGGCATTTGATATCGGCGGAACGAAAATTGCTTATTCATTAATTGATGAAAAGGGTTGTCTTTGCAGTGAGGTGACAAAAATCAGTACGCCTCGCGATAGTGCTGAAATTTTGGCAACATTAAAAAGAGTTGTCTCTGGTTTTGAAGACCAGATTGAGGCTGTAGCTGTGGCCACTGCCGGTGAAGTCAGCAAAGATAATGACAGGATTATTGCATCAGTCGGAAATATGCCTAAAAATTATATGAATACGCCTTTTGCAGAACTTTCTTCCAAGCCTGTGGTGGTTGAAAATGATGCTAATGCGGCTATGTGGGCTGAATATAAACTCGGTGCGGCTAAAGGTATGCATGATGCAATGTTGGTTGCAATCGGTACCGGTGTCGGTATCAGTTTTATTGTGAACGGGCAGCTGCTTAAGGGAAAGTCCGGTGCTGCGGGCGAGGCGCATTTTAAGGTGGCCAGAGGAAATAAGCGTCGGTGTGGTTGTGGTGCATATGACTGTTATGAGATTTATGCTTCCGGCACGGCTTTAGGAATCGATGCGAAAGAGGCTTATAAAGATGACACCGTTACGAGCCATGATGTTATCAGAGGGATGAAAGAAAATAATCCGTTAGCCATAAAAGTTTTTAATGAATGGGAGCAAGATGTGGTTAACGGAATTATCGGGTTAGTTAATATCTTTGATCCGGAAATTGTTTTGTTATTTGGTTCTTTAACGGAATTCATGAATTATGACAAATTGGAGAAGATGGTTAATAAGGATATTTTAGCCAGACCGATTAAGCTCAGACGAGCTACTTTTGAAAATAATGCCGCTATGATTGGGGCTGCGTTAATTGCTGCTGAAAAAATTAAGAAGGAAAAGAAATAATGAACGGACTTATGGCTCTTTTGATGAGAATCGGTACTATGGCTTTTGGTTTGGGGGCTGTGCTGTTGTTGTTTTATACGGCGGCTCTTTTGTTGCCGTTTGTTTTGTTAATGTTTGCGGTCTTGTTTGCTATAGGATGGTATCGGCAATATAAAATCAGAAAGCAGTTTGAGAATCTTCGCAGCTTTGTTGAAAATGCGGAAGATTCAACAATGGAAGAGGGAAGAGCTTCTAAAATTATTGATGCAGAATTTGAAATTGTTGATGCTAATGGATTGAAAAAATAATAATATTTCTTTTATGAGGAAAAGTTATAAAATAATTGTTGACAAGAGGCGGTAGAAAGTTTATTAAATACACGACTTTCCAATGGCGGGGTAGCTCAGTTGGTTAGAGCAGCGGAATCATAATCCGCGTGTCGACGGTTCGAATCCGCCCCTCGCTACCAATAAAAAAAACCACTCAAAAGAGTGGTTTTTTTTATTGGTAATAAAGACAGGGATTCGAACCGGAGACGGCGTGAGCCGATAGAAAAGCTCCGGTGGAGCTTTTCGTTGCGAACGGTGCAGCTTTGTTGATTTGCGAGAAGCGGCAGCGCAACGAAGCAAATGTTACAAAGCAAACTCGGGGAATCCGCCCCTCGCTACCAATAAAAAAACCACTCAAAAGAGTGGTTTTTTTTGTAACCAACTTTGAAAAAAAAAGCCTCCGAAGAGGCTTAAATTATTTTAAAAACGGTTTGATGTAATTTTGGAACTTTTGTTCATATCTGGGGCTCCAGCCCATAATATAGTTGTCACCTATGCAAAATAGCGGAACGCCCAGACCTTGCTTAATTTTAAATTTTTTGGCGCATTGTCTGAGTAGCTGTTGTCCTTGAGGTGTGGCGACATTGAGCTTTATGATATTTAAGTCTGGGTATTTTTTGTTTAAAAATGTCTGTGCGTCGTGGCAATGCGGACAACCATTTGAGTAAAACATGTAAGCCTTATCGGGAACAATTTCGGTTAGTTCTTTAGGGGTGTTATCGCAGCCTGAAGTTATAAAAAATGCGGCAAAAGCTAAAAAAATCGGTAGTTTTTTCATTTTTTTTCCTTGTTTAAGAAATTTTTTTAGTTAGGTTGAATGAAGATTGTGTTTGTGTCAAGACAAATTGGGAGTTGTGGAAAGATGGATTATCTTAAAATTGCCAAAGAAAACCAACAAAAAGCAAAAAAGATTGTTGCCGAATCCGGGGTGGAAGAGATTTGGCAAAAATATGGGGCAAAAGTTAATCTGGTCGGTTCTTTGGCTATGGGACTTTTGATGAAGCATAAAGATATTGATTTTCATATTTATACTGATGATATGGATGTGGCTAAGAGTTTTTCCGCGGTTGCAGAGTTTGCCCAATCTCCAAAAGTTAAAAAAATTGAATTTGCAAATTTGCTGGATACGGAAGATGCTTGTTTGGAATGGCATGCGTGGTATGAGTATTCAGCTAAAGATGTGTGGCAGATTGATATGATTCATATTCGCAAAGCTTCAAAATATGACGGGTATTTTGAGAAAGTGGCGGAATGTATTAAAAATATGATGACGGAAGAACAGAAGAAAATAATTCTACGCTTAAAATATGAAACGCCCGATGAAATTAAAATTCCCGGTATCCAATATTATAAGGCAGTAATAAAACATCATATCCACAATTATGCGGATTTTGAAAAGTGGTGTATTTATAATCCTTTGTCAGGTATTGAAGTATGGCCGCTTGAGACCGATTAATCCACCTTTTCAAGGTAAGAACTCATAATCTTTTTGCGGCCGTGTTTGTCAAAGTTTACTTCCATACAGTTTTCTTCGGCGGCGATGATTTTGCCATAGCCGAAAGTTTGGTGATATACTTTTGTGCCGATTAACCGCCGGTCATCATATATACCATAAGAATCGCTGCCGGTACTGCTATAATCAGAAAAGCCATAGTCGTTTCCTTTCTTTGTTTTGTTTGTGTTCCATGAGTTATAAGTGTTCTTTTTATAATAATTGTTGTTATATGACCGATAGTTGCCATTGTCGTTTTGTTGACGTGTTGCTCCATAGTCATTATAACCGCCACCGTAAAATTTAGCGGCGTTGTTGCAAATTTCAATATTCTCGGGTGGAAGTTCATTGATAAAGCGAGAGGGAATATTGTTTTGCCATTGTCCATATACACGGCGGTTGAGTGCCGTCATGATATATAATTGTTTGCGGGCGCGGGTGATGGCAACATAAGCCAAACGGCGCTCTTCCTCCAGGGCTTCCGAACCGCCTTCGTCCAAAGCTCTTTGGTGCGGAAACAGACCTTCTTCCCAGCCGGGGAGGAAAACAATGTCGAACTCCAGACCTTTGGCTGAGTGTAAGGTGATGAGCATAACTTTGTTGGTGTCTAAGGCATCATCATTATCCATTACCAAGCTGACGTGTTCCAAAAATTCTGATAAATTTGGGTATTTTTCCGTGTCAGACATAACCGAAATTAATTCTTTTAAGTTTTCTATGCGTCCGGGGGCTTCGGCTGATTTGTCGTTTTTCAGCATTTCAAAATAGCCTGAATCTTCCAAAACCTGAGAAGCTAATTCATCGGGTGTGACGGCGTTCATTGTTTTGCGCCATTGTTCAAAGTTAGCAATCAGATCAGCAAGCGCGGTTTTTGCTTTGCCGCTGAACTGATTCTCAGCAAGCATTTTTTCAACAGCCATATACATGGATATTTGGTTGAAGCGGGCTTCCTGCTGGATTTTTTCAATACTCTTGGCTCCAATACCTCGGGCTGGCTTATTGATGATGCGTTCAAAGGCCAAATCATCATGTGGTTGCAAAATGACTCTGAAATAAGCTAAAGCGTCGCGAATCTCGGCTCGTTCATAGAACTTCGGACCGCCGATGACTTGGTAAGGAATTGCTTCGGCAATAAACTTTTCTTCAAACTCGCGGGTTTGAAAGGCGGTACGAACCAAAACAGCCATATCCGAATATTGTGCTCCTTGGCGCAAGTGATAATCTATTTGGTCAATGACGTAGCGGGCTTCATCTTCGCCGTTGTAATTGCTGACGACTTTTATTTTGGTGTTGTCGCAATATTTGGCCGGAGAATTTTCTGCAACTTTTAAGGTTTTGCCCAATCTGCCGTCGTTGTGGCTGATGAGGCAAGATGCTGCCGCCAAAATATTGGCGGTTGAACGATAATTGCGCTCCAGACGAATCGTTTTGGCGTCCGTAAAGTCTTTTTCGAATCTTAAAATATTTTCAATCTCGGCGCCGCGCCATGAATAAATGGATTGGTCATCATCGCCGACACAACACAAGTTGCGGCTTTTTTGACTGAGAAGGCGCAGCAAAAGATATTGGGTGACGTTGGTGTCTTGATACTCATCAACCATAATATATTTGAACTTGGCTTGATATTTTTCCAAAACATCTTGGTTGGAGAGCAAAATATTCAGGGCATAAAGCAATATATCGCCAAAGTCTACACAGTTTAGCTCAAGCAGGCGTTCCTGATATTTTTTATATAAATGTGTTACGATGGTTTCTTTAAACTCGTTTTGGATTTTATCAATGGTTAAGCCTTTATCTTTCCAACGGCTGATTTTATCCAGTACAGATTGCGGCGGATATTTTTTTTCATCAATGCCTTCGGCTTCCAAGATTTGTTTGATGACGCGTTTTTGGTCATCTTCCGAGAGAATCGTGAAATTTGAGTGCAAGCCGACAAGCTCCGCATGGTTGCGTAAGATTTTGACGCAGATGCTGTGAAATGTGCCGAGCCAGACAGAGCTAGCCACATCACCAATCATCTTTTCAACACGCTCTTTCATCTCGCGGGCAGCGCGGTTGGTGAAGGTTACGACCAGACAGTTCCACGGTTGGGCTTTGCCCATTGCTAAAATGTAGGCCAGACGCGTGGTTAAAACTTTTGTTTTTCCCGTGCCGGCACCGGATAAGACCAGAAGAGGACCTTCCGTTGTGGTTACGGCTTGTTTTTGTTCGGGGTTCAGCTGCTCAAGCCACGCGTAGCCAGGCATTAAGGCTTGAGTGTTGTTATATATGGGAGCTTGAGAGGCGTTCGAAGCCGCAGTTTCGTCTAGGTCAAATATATTATCCATTTTTATTACTTCTTGTTTTTTTGCTTGTTACGAAATATATATAATAATATTAAACGAATTAAAAGGAGTTTTTATTATGCCGAGAACAAGTCAGGGAAAATATGTTACTCAAGCGTCTCAAGTTTTTCAGGAAGGGGATAATTTCTGGCATGCCGGCAAATATGATGAAGCACGCTCCTGTTATGAAAAATCTGCCGGTCTTTATGATGAAAAAAACGATGTGGAGGGCGAGGCTTTTGCTTTGTCCAGACTCGGCGAATTGGAGCTCAGTCTTGAAAATTATGAAGCTTCGGCCAAAGCATTAAATGCTTCCATAGAGTTGGTCAAAAATTTTATAGATGGTCAGAATACTTATGGTGATGCGCTTATCAAGCTTTCTAAAGTGCATCTGGCAGAGGGGAATACATCAGACGCTATAGCTATTATTCGTCGGGCCGAGGAAGTTTTGAGCGCGATTGATAACCGTGATTTGCTCGGTGATGCTTATGATCATGAAGCTTATATTTATCTTATGCTTAACCGCGAAAATGATGCTTTGCAAGCTTATAGAAAAGCAGCTGATTTGTTTGAGCAAGATCGCAACTCGCTCAAAGAAGCTTCAACTTTGCGTGCGATTGCAAGAATCGAAATGAAAAATAAGAACTATGACGTGGCGCATGATTTGTTGGAAAAATGTCGCAATCTTTATCGCGAAAACGGCGACTTGCTCGGTGAAGCAAGCGCATTGTCGGCAATCGGTTGCTTGCGTTATATTATCAGAGATATTGCCAATGCGCGTAAGGCGTTGATGAAATCCGTTTATCTGTATGGCAAAGTTTCGCACCATTTTGCCGAGGCGGAATCGTTGCTTTATTTGGCAAGGGTTGAGGCTTATGATCGTGAACAAGGCGACTTTGACCGTGCACGCGCCCATTATAAACGCTCTATTGAGTTGTTTGACTTCTTGGGCAACGAAGATATGAAAAAAGCGGTTTTGGACGAGTATTATAATTTTTTGAATCGGATTATGGCTAATTAACGGAAGGGATGAAAGTAAATGTCTGAACTCAGAGAAAAGCTGATTTCGCTTAAGAATTTTATGGAAACAAAAATTATCGGCCAAGAAGATTTGGTTAAGAAACTTCTGATTACGCTCTTGGCTGACGGGCATGCTTTGGTGGAAGGTGCTCCGGGGTTAGCCAAAACAAAAGCTATTAAGACTTTGGCTAGCTGCGTGAAGGCGCAATATAATCGTATTCAGTTTACGCCGGATTTGTTGCCGTCTGATATTACGGGAAGTGAAATATATGTGGCGGCAACCGGAAATTTTGAATTTCGTAAAGGTCCGATTTTTGCAAACTTGGTCTTGGCAGATGAAATTAACCGTGCGCCGGCAAAGGTACAGTCCGCTTTGTTGGAGGCGATGGCCGAGCGGCAAGTCAGTATGGGCGGCAAACGCTATGCTCTTCCGGAGCTATTTATGGTTATGGCAACGCAGAACCCGATTGAGCATGAAGGAACGTATAACTTGCCGGAAGCGCAGTTGGACCGCTTTTTGATGTATGTTAAAATAAATCAGCCGGATGCAGCTGCCGAGAAAAAAATTCTGCGTTTGGTGCGTGGCGAAGACGGTTGCGCCAATGACGGGGCTGAGCAGGCAAAAACTTTTGCCGCTTTGGAAGTGGCTGATATTTTGGCTGCACGGAAAGAGGTTTTGCAAGTGCATATGAGTGAGGCTATTGAGGAATATTTGGTGCAGCTGATTATGGCAACCAGACAGCCGGATAAATATGATGCCAAGCTGGCCGGTCTTGTTCAGTTCGGTGCCAGTCCGCGTGCAACAATCGCCTTGGATAAATGTGCGAAAATAAATGCATGGTTGAATAATCGGGATTTTGTTACGCCGGAAGATATTCATGCCGTGGTTTATGACGTGTTGCGGCACCGTATCATCCTGACCTTTGAGGCTCAGGCTGAAGGGGTTACGACCGATGATATCATTGCAACTTTGCTTCGGACTGTTCCGCTGCCTTAAGGTTAGAAAATTTTAAGAAAGCGAGTCCGTATGGGAAAGCTCAAGAAATTAACCGAAAAACTTTTTAAGCCGAAAGATGTTAAGCCTTTGGGCAACGGCTTGTATGCTTCTTTGGAAGAGTTGATGGAGCAACGCCGCTTTGTGCCTTATCTAAAAAACTATCAATTCAGCAATGTGGTATCGGCCCGAGCCGGAGATGTGAAATCGGCATTTAAGGGACGGGGAATGGAGTTTGAGGAGATTCGGAGCTATGCTTTCGGTGATGATGTCCGCGATATTGACTGGCGGGTTACGGCACGCAAGCAAAAGCCTTATACCAAGCTTTTTGCCGAAGAAAAAGACCGCGAGATTTATGTTTTGTTGGATTTATCCGCCTCTATGGTCTTTGGTACCAAAGTTGAGCTAAAATCAGTAGCGGCGGCAAAAATTGCAGCGTTGTTCGGTTGGTTGAGCTTGGAAAACAAGGACAGATTCGGTTGTTTGATTTATGACGGCAAGGAAACTTATGTCTTTAAGCCCCAAAACAGTCGAGCCGGAATGATGGCGGTATTGAAAAAAATCTCAGAGGTTAGTGCTTTGGTTCTAAAACAAAGCAACGAGGGACGATTGGCTAAGCCTTTGCAGGTTTTGCAAGCCGGACTTAAGAGTCGGGCGGCGGTCTTTGTCATCAGCGATTTTTACGGCTTTGACGAGGCAGATAAAAAAGCCTTGGCAACCTTGAGCAAAAAAGCTCAAGTTTATTGTGTGAATGTTTATGACGTGTTGGAAGATAATGCGCCCAAAGCCGGGGAATATATGGCGGCGGAAGGCAAGGAACGCGTGGTTTTTGAAACAAAGTCTAAGGGTTTTCGCAATACGTATCACGCGTATTTTGCCGCCAAACGCCAAGCTTTGCGCGATTTTTGCCGCAAGTTTGCTTGCCGGTATATTCCGGTACGTACAGATGAAGGACCTTTTTATAAAATTTTAATGCACCGCTAGAGGCTTTTTTGAGCGGGGAATCTTGACAGTTTGGGGCAAAAGTGATATGTCTTAAGCTAAATTATTTTGTAACTATAATTTGAAAAGAGAAAAAATATGGTTAAATCAAACGAAAATAGTGCATATAAAAGAGGGCAAGAATTGCTTGACCAAGGGTTGTATAAAGAAGCGATTGAGCAGTTTGATATCGCAATCAACGAACAACCTAAATCGTGGAAGGCGCTTAACAGCAAAGGCTTCGCTTATCAGAAAATGAGTCGGTATACTGATGCCGTGGAGTGTTTTGATAAGGCATTGCAGATTAATCCGCAATCGGTCGAGGTGCTGAATAATAAGGGCGTTACATTAAGTATGCGCGGCTTGTATAAAGACGCGATTGCATGCTTTGATGAAGCTGTGGCTATTGATCAGACCTCATTGGAGGCGCTGAACGGCAAAGCCATTGCGCTTCAACATATGTTCTCTTACAAAGAAGCTCTGGATGTTTTGGAGCAGGCAATGAAAATTGACAACAAGCATACTCAGACCTTGTTGAGCATTGCCGTTACGTTACAAAAACTGAAACAGTACGAACGTGCTATTTCTTTCTTCAAAAAAGTTTTATCTAACGACAAAACCAATATTAAGGCTTGGAACGGTGTCGGTGTTACCTATCAGTTGATGGGCGACAATAACTCCGCTTTGAAATGTTTTACCAAGATTTTGAATATTGACAGCCATGAAATTCAGGCATGGATCAGTATCGGTTTTGTTTATCAAAAAATGCTTAAGTTTAATGATGCGTTGAAGTGCTATAAAAAAGCGCAGATGATGATTAATAATCGTTATCATCATAAATTATATGACGGTTTGGCAAGTTGCTTGACCAAGTTGTCAGAGTTTGACCAAGCGATTGAGGTTTATAAGCAGATTTTTCAGCGTGAGGAAGGTAAGAAAAAATGGGATGCACAGCGCTCCATTAAGTTTGTGAATAAGCTTAAGCGCAAAAAGGCTATCGGTACATTGAATGTTCCGGGAAGCGCACCGGCGGGTGATGCGGCTCCTGCAGAAGGTGAGGGCGAATAGCTTATCGGATAATCGAAATTAAAAAGGCTCTGTGAAAACAGAGCCTTTTTTCTTGACGTAAATTTGACAAAATGCATTGACGGGTTAGCCTGATTGTGCTATGTTCTGTTTTAAGTGATTAGATATATGTTAATTTTTATGTTTAACTAAAAATGTTTCGTATGAAAAAGTTAAAATTTTTTGGCAGTTTGATTGCTGCTCTTTATTGTGTTTTTTTCGGAATTTTAGTTGCTGTTACGGTTACTGAAGTTCCAGAAAAGTGGTATTTATTCGGCATTAGCTTAATCGCGGCCGGATTTTATTTTGGTTTCACTTGGAGTAATAGACCGAGTCAGTGGTGGCTTTGCTAGTTAGTTCCAAACAAACCGTACAAAAGTCTCTTAGCTTTTTAGCCAAGAGGCTTTTTTTTGTGTTCAGACTTGAAAGCTGTTAAAAGGTGATTATGTGTATCGGCGTAAGAATCTTTTTTGTTAGGAGACTGAAATGGGAATGGTTTTAAAATATATTTTTTATATTGCTTTATTGGTTGTTGTCAGTTGGGTTGGTTTTACGGCTTATGAAGCTTGGAATGCCGAAGAGAATGCTCCCGAAGTTGTCGGTGTAGTTGAAGTTCAGGAAACAACGATGGGACAACAACAGTAATAAAAAACCCCGCATTTGCGGGGCTTTTTATTTTTTATGCTTTCTTGGTTTTGTTTTGCAAATCCTTAATCAAGTCATCAATGCCGCCGGGGGCTGTCTTTATATAAGCCGTATATTCGTTGCGAGCGGTGATGGCTAAGCTGACGTTCTCGATGATGATGTCAACAATTTTGAAGTTGTCTCCGGTTTGCTTAACACGCCAGACAACTTTTGCAGGTTCCCCTTGATCCATCGGTACAACAGAATTTACAAAAACCTGATTGGCAGAGTTAGATGGGGTTGTGCCTTTGAAAATGAAGTTTTTGCCTTTGAATTCATCAAAACGTTGAGACCATGTTTTGATGTTGAGCTCACGATAGGCGCTGATAAATTCTTTTTTCTGTTCAGCAGTGGCTGTTCTCCAATAACGTCCCAAAACAAACTGACCAATGAAGTTCAAATCCAAGGCATTGTTGAAAAGCTTTTCAAAGCGCTCATCTTTAACGCTTTGTGATACATTGGCGTTGATAATTTCTTCGATGCCTTCTTTGGTTACCTTTTGTACGAATTCTTCAGCTTTTGCAGCATCAACAGCCGCATTTGCCGTAGCTGAAAACATAAAGATTGAGGCAAAGATTGCAGCAAATAAGTTCTTTTTCATATTTTTGTGTTCTCCAGTTCGTTAGTTGTTCATTTCATCAAAAATCTGATCTTCTTCTTCAAAGCCAAAGTCAAAGTCATAAGAGATGTTTTCATCGCCGTTTATGCAGTTTTGATTTTGACGATTTTGTAAGAATGCAGAACGCATCGTGGTATAATAATCAACTGAATTTCTTTCCAGATCATCCAGCAAATCAAGTGCGGATTCACGAAGCGCAATAACCGAAACAGCTGAATATCCGTAGTAAATCTTGTCTTTGACGTCTGCCGGGGCGTTTAATGTTGCCAGATAAACCGGATTGGTCAGACTGTCGACTGCCAGACCTACCGTCGAACGAGGTGTTGCTGGACCTAACAACGGTAAAACAATGAATGGTCCATCTTTTATGCACCATTTTGCCAATGTTTCGTCAAAGCCTGCTTTGGATGGTTTTAAGCCCCAGCCTCCTGCGACATCATACATGCCAGCCAAGCCTAAGGTGGAGTTAATCACTAAACGAGATAAATTGATGCCACTTTCTTTAATCTCGCCTTGCAGCAAGTGGTTGAAGGCAGAGATTGGTTCTTTGATGTTGGCAAGAGCGTTGTTTACGCGTTCACGAATGTATGGCGTTGTGATGGCTCTGTAACCTTTGGCTGTCGGTTTTAAGATATATTTGTCAACCTGATAGTTGAACTCAAACATTTTACGATTGTATGCTTCAAGTGTCGGATGTTCGTCCGCGGGCATAGATGAAGTTCTGTCATTCGGGTTGGCGCAGGACGCGGTTGTCAGTGCAATGAGAGAACAAGCTGCAAAAATACTATATATTCCACGCACGGGGTAATTCCTTATTCTGGGTTTTTGCAAAAATTATTCTAAATATAGCAGTAAATTTAAGTAAATCAATAGATTTGTTTATTTTGGGATGAATGGGAATGTTTCTTTTGTTACAAAGCGGAAATTTTTTGTGTTTTGCATTCGGTTTTTTTTTGCCCTAGTATCACTTTCAGTTAAAACTTACAACGAAAAGGAATTTTATGATGACTAATAAACCTTCTAAACCGATTAATTTGTTCGATGTTCAAGCTTCGCAGAAAGTAATCGGTCAGGAAAACTTCTTGAAAGCTTTTGAAACAATTTTGAACCACGGTGGTTATGCTCAGGGTCCTGAGTGCCGCGAGCTGGATGAAAAATTGGCCGCTTATTCCGGCACACAATATTGCTCTACTTGCGGTTCCGGTACGGATGCTTTGACCCTTGCTTTGATGGCTTGGGATGTTAAGCCGGGTGATGCCGTATTCGTTTCTTCTTTCACATTCGTTGCTTCTGCTGAATGTGTTGCTATCGTTGGTGCTACCCCGATATTTGTTGATTCTGATCCTAATACCTATACTATGGATCCGAAAGACTTGGAGAAGGCTATTGCCAATGTTAAGAAAGAAGGCAAGCTTAACCTTAAGGCCGTTATTGCCGTAGATATCTTCGGTAACCCCTGCAATTATGATGAGATTATGAAAATTGCTCACTCTAACGGTATGAAAGTTTTGTCAGACGCTGCTCAAAGTTATGGTTCTGAATATCATGGCAAACGTGCAGGTAACATTGCTGATATGACAGCTACAAGCTTCTATCCGACAAAACCGTTGGCCGGATATGGTGATGGTGGTGCCGTATTTACGAATAATGTTGCTGAAAATGATTTGGTTAAGTCTTGCCGTGTTCACGGTATGAGCCCTGAAGACCACTATGATAATGTTCGCTTGGGTATGACAGGCCGTATGAACTCTTTCCAAGCAGCCGTTATTTTGCAAAAATTGAAAGTATTTGAGCAAGAGCTTAAAGACCGCTATACAATTGCAAAGCGCTATGATGACGGTTTGGACGCTTATTTTGGTAAACAGAAGATTTTGGATAACTGCAAATCAGCTTATGCTCTTTATACCATTACCTGCGAAGATCGCGATGAGTTGATGGCTTATTTGAAGGAAAATGGTATTCCTTGCGGAGCTTATTATCCGCGTCCGGTTAATACACAGACAGCTTATGCTAAGTGGAATACTCGTTCATTGCCGGTTTGCGAAAAGTTGGCTAAGACTGTTTTGAGTATCCCGATGCATCCGTATTTGGATAAGGAATCTCAAGATTATGTTATTGAGACAATGAATGCTTTTGCCGCTAAAAAAAACTCTAAAGCAGCATAGCTCTTATTAGGTTCAAGAAAAACTCCGCAGAATTTGCGGAGTTTTTTTTGTGGTTAGTTTTGAGAATAAAACTTTTCGTAAATCTTTAGATAAATGATAATTTGAATTAGGCTCATAGTGGCGGAAACTGCAGCAACAACTCCGGCTGAATATCCCCTGAATAAAAGTATTGTCAGTGGCAAAATGCCATAAATGAGCAAAAACATAAATATTAGACGGAGGTAGTTGCCTTTGGTGCGGGCAAAGCTTCTGGTAATGGAAGAATCGCGTCCGATGATGGCGGATATCCAAGCAAAGGCAGGAATGAAAAATGTGAAACTCAGAATCACAAATACAAAGGCGGATAAAAACCATGTGAAGTATGGGGAAACAAGAATATTGATGTATATGTCGCGCAGTTGTTCATAGGTTTCCGGAAATGCTTTTAATGTGCCGGCCAGAAAAAACAGAATCTTGAAACAAATTTTTAGGATTGCGAGCGCGGCAAAAGCCAATAGAAAAATAGCAACCATTCTAATCAAGGCGTTGGCGAAGCGGCGTTTGTTTAACAAAATTTTTTGCTTAAAATAAAAACAAATGAAAAAGTAATAGAAAAAGTAGGTATAAACCAAATAGGCGAAAACAATAGGGAGGTTGGTTGAAATATTAAGCGCCTGAGCATAGTAAACAGCAGCGTAAGCTAATAGAAAAAAGCTTAGCGAAAGAATGTAGTTTTGGCGCAAAAAAAGGCAGCTGTCCCATAAAATATTTCGTATGGATAGTTTGATGTCCATTTTTCCCTCCAATCAATTATACTTTATCATAACGAGAAAATAATAAAAAAAACAGCCCTGAGTTCACAGGGCTGTTGATAGTTGTTTATTTTTTATTTTGTTTTAGCTTTTCCATAAACTGTTCCAGCCAGTGAATGTTATATTGTCCATCAATATATTCTGCTTGAGAAATAATTTCCTGGTGGAGCGGAATGGTTGTTTTTACGCCTTCGATGACAAACTCTTCCAAAGCGCGACGCAAACGCATCAAAGCAGCATTGCGTGTTTTGCCGTGAACAATGAGTTTGGCAATCATACTGTCGTAAAACGGTGGAATGGTATAGCCGGAATAAATTTCTGAATCTACACGAATTCCTAAACCTCCCGGAGCGTGCCATTCGGTGATTTTGCCAGGGCAGGGAACAAAGGTTTCCGGATCTTCGGCATTGATACGACACTCAATGGCGTGACCGGCAAAGGAAATGTCGTCCTGCGTATAACCCAAGGCGGCGCCGCTGGCAATGCGAATCTGCTCGCGAACAATGTCTATTCCCGTAACAGCTTCGGTTACCGGATGTTCTACTTGCAGACGAGTGTTCATTTCCATAAAGTAAAAACGACCATCTTCATACAAAAATTCTAAGGTTCCTGCATTGGTGTAGCCGATTTTCTCAATAGCTTTGCGAACAATCTCGCCAATTTCTTTTCTTTGTTGTTCATTTAATGCCGGAGAGGGGCTTTCTTCAATGACCTTTTGGTTGTTGCGTTGGATAGAACAATCGCGCTCACCCAAATGAACAACGTGACCATATTTGTCAGCCAGAATCTGCATTTCAATATGACGTGGTTTTTGGAGGTATTTTTCCATATATACCACATCGCTGGTGAAGGCCGCTTTAGCTTCGGCGCGAGCCATTGTGTAGGCTTCTTTCATTTCTTCATCGTTAAAGGCAATTTTCATACCTTTACCGCCACCGCCGGCTGTGGCTTTTACAATAACCGGATAGCCGATTTTGTGTGCCCACTCAATAGCCATGTCAACGCTTTCCAAGGCCGGAGAACCGGGGGTTACCGGAATGCCTGCTTCCTGTGCAACTTTACGCGCAGTAATTTTGTCGCCCATCAAGCGCATTTGTTCGGCGGTAGGACCAATAAAGGTTATGCCATGGCGTTCAACCATCTCTGCAAAATCAGCGTTTTCAGAAAGAAAACCGAATCCGGGGTGGATGGCATCGGCACCTGTAATCAGCGCGGCGGAAATAATTGCCGGCTTATTTAAATAAGAATCGCTAGAGCGGGCAGGACCAATACAAACGGCTTCATCTGCCAAACGGACGTGCATTGCATCGGCATCGGCTTCCGAATGCACGGCTACGGTTCTGATGCCCATTTCGCGGCAGGCACGATGAATGCGAAGAGCAACTTCGCCGCGGTTGGCTATCAATACTTTTTCAAACATACGAGAATCCTAATGTTGTTATTCAATGATGATTAACGGTTCGCCATATTCAACAGGATCACCGCCGGCAACCAAAATCTTGGTAACCTTACCGCTCTTGTGAGCCTTAACCGGATTAAAGGTTTTCATGGCTTCAATCAAGCAAACCGTGTCGCCTTCGGTTACGGAAGAACCGACTTTAACATAGTCAGGCGAATTAGGATCAGCTGAAAGATAAACAACGCCAACCATCGGAGATTTTACGCAACCGGGGAGTTTGGCATAATCTTCATCCGAAGATGCTGCCGGAGCTGCAGGAGCGGCAATAGCGGGAGCTGCTGCGGGAGCGGGAGCAACGGGCGCCATCGGTGCGGGCATCGGCGGAACAACCGGTGCGGCAATGCGACCGGAGAAATCTCTGGTTAGGCAGATGCGGCAACCTTCATCTTCATATTCAAGTTCGGTCAGGTTGCTTTTATCTAAAATTTCAGCCAGTTTGCTGATTACTTTTGTATCCAACGGATTTGACATAATTTGTTTTCTCACTTGTTTGTTAAATTCAAAAAATACTCCTAACTCATACCCCCGATTTTTGATAAAAACAACAAAAATATTCAATTTTGTGTCCAAAAATGAATATTTTTGCACAAAATTCGTAATTTTTGAGCTTTTTTTTGAATTTTTGTTTGTCTCAGTATAAGCGAGTTGTTATTCTTTTATTTATCAATTAAAAGTTATTTTTAATGTTGGTATGGTTTTTGCATTACCTTGGGGGTTGAAATATATTAGGAGGAAAAATGACGGAATATTTATGGTTGGTTTATGCTGTGCTGTCGGCAGTTATGGCGGCATTTGTCAGTATTTTCGGAAAAATCGGATTGCAAGGATTGGATGCTAATACGGCGACGGTTATCAGAGCTGTGATTATGGCTTTGTTTTTGGTGGCCGTTATGGTTGTACAAAGAAATTTCAGCCATGTTGCAGAAATCTTGTCTAATCGTAAGGCTATTACTTTTATTATATTAAGCGGTGTGGCCGGAGCGTTATCTTGGTTGTTTTACTTCGTGGCTTTAAAATACGGTAAGGTTTCTCAGGTTGCTCCCGTGGATAAGCTTAGCGTTGTTATTGCGACTGTGGTTGCCGTTCTTTTTTTGGGAGAAAGTGTTTCTTTATTGTCGGCTTCAGGTATTGGTTTAATTACTGTCGGAATAATCATGGTTGCTCTTGGCTAAAATGGCATAAAAATTGCATGTGATTGTGTAAGGTAAATTTTGAGGTAAATAAAATGGCTTTGAGTATTTTTTCTCCTTCGGTTTCCGGGCTTTATGCTCAATCGCATGCTTTGGAAACAGTGAGTATGAACTTAGCTAACGTTTCAACGACAGGTTACAAGTCGGCAGAGACGTTGTTTTATACAATGCTTGGGAATCAGCCTCTGGTACGAGAAAATGCAAGCGGTTTATCTTCTTCACGTGTCGATGTGAACGGTGTCGGTTATTATGATCGTACAAGTATTACGGTCGGAGGAACCATCTCGTCCACGGGAAAACCGTTTGATGTGGCGATTGAGGCCGGTAATAATGCATTTTTTGCCGTTAGGAATTCTTTGAACCAGACCTATTATTCTCGAGCCGGAGATTTTTCTACCCGAAGCGAGAACGGAACTATTTATTTGGTTAACTCCAGCGGATATTATGTTCAAGGGTTTGAGGCAAATGAAGACGGAACGTTTAGTTCTTCTCTTTCCGATTTAACTATTAAATATCCCGATAGTATTCCGGCGGTGGAAACAACTCAGATGGAAATTTCTGCCAATGTGCCGGCGGATGTTGATAACAGCAGTTACGGTTTAACTTTTTATGGTCCGAATAATCAGGAAAAAACCGTTAATATGCTTTTCCAAAAGGTAGAGGGACAGAACAATGTTTGGAATGTTACCTTCAATATGGAGGGGGGGACAGTTACTCCAACAGAGCCTTTGGAAGTTGTGTTTGATGAAAAGGGCGGTTTACTTTCTCCCAAGACATTTAATGTTAATGTTACTTGGCCGGACGGAAGCAGCAGTAGTGTGGCTATGGATATTTCTCCCATGACTCAATATGCGGGAAGTTCTGAGATTGTTAATGTATCTCAAGACGGTCGTATAGGAGGAGATTATCAATACACATATATTGATAGCGGTGGCGTGATACAATCTAAGTATACAAACGGGGAGACTATTGCCAGCGGAAAATTGGCTTTGGTTGGTTTTTCTTCTCCGGAGAATCTTATTCCGATAAGCGGAACTCTTTTTGAGGCTTCTAATGATGCCGGCGAAAGTTATTTTGTAATAGATTCAACATCAAACGATAATACGGCGTTTAGATCGGAATCTTTGGAAAATTCTAACGTTGATCCCTCAAAAGAATTTTCGAATTTGATTGTAGTGCAGCGTGCGTATAATTTGAATGGTACAGCTTTTACAACAGCGAACGAAATGACGCAGACGGTTGTAAATTTAAAATCATAATTAATAATATTTGACAAAAAACACCCTTTTGTTTATATTTTGACAATAATATTGCAGAAGGGTGTTTTCTTATGGATAAGCGTTTTATCAGACTTAGTTTTATTAAGACTTTTGTCAATACCTCCAAAGTTGTTATGGAAAATTTGGATATTGAAGAAGCTCGGGATGTGCGTTATTGGCGCATAGCTAAAGATTTGGCAGAACTTTATCCTACACTGCAGTTGATGGCTGAGGAACTTAATGAAGATTGGGGATTCAATATCCGTATTCCCCAAGATGAGGGGCAAGGTTATTTTGAAAAGGCCGAGGATTTTTATGGCCTCTATTCGGATATATCGGAACAAGCGGAAAGAAATGAGTATTATGCTCAGGCGAAAGTTTTGCTTAATCCTAATGGTAAGAAGTTTGTAAATAAGGCTGAAAATTTAGCAAAATGGTGCTTTGAGGAAGGGGATGAATTTGACCGTTTCTGGTTAAATAAAAATATGGTTTTGGCTTCTGCTTTTACTAAAGAGATGAACGATGAAGTGTATTCAAATATGCTTAATTCTCTTTTGGAAAAACGTTTGGCAGAGAAAATAAATGTTGCGGTTATGATGATGGGGGGAATTTTTAATACGGAAGTTGAGGATATCCGTAATGTTTTGGGCGGAACGGCTGAAAAGCTTTCGTTAATGTCCGGTTTTGTAAGTGAAAAGAAGGTCAGAAACGAATTATTACAAAGATTTCATGAAGATTGCAATTGGGATAGTAAAAATAATGCGGTTGTAGATGTTGTGGAGACCTTTGTAGAGCCGTTTACTCAAATTGTATCTGAAAACAGAGAGAAGTTCTTTTATTATCATAATAATCATGATGCGGCAGTACAGATTCGAGATGATTTTTATAATGTGATGGGGGAGGATACTTATCTTCAACTTCAGAGACAAAAAAGAAACAAGGAAAATTTGTCTTCCGAAAATAGTAATGTTGCGTTTTCGAATCGGGATAATGAAGATTGCGATTTAGAAAAGTTGGAGGCAGAGGTTCCGCCGTTTAAACCTGGTTCTGAAGATGCTTTTTGGGAAAATTATGAAGATGCGGAAAATGTTGACGGCGAATTAAAAACAGATGTGGAAAGATTTATTTCACAATTGGTTCGAAATTTTGATGATTCTTTGGCCTATGCCGTTGATAATTTGAGATATTTGGAAAGTGTTTCCGATGAGTATGATGAGGAAGATGAAGATGCTCAAATCCCAAATTCAGGTGGCAATTTGAGCGAGGATAACTTTGAGGTCAAAAATGATATTCTGTCTGTTGCAAAAAATGCCTTAGATTTATCCGCCGTTATAAAAAATTATTATAATATTGAGCTTAATGATACTCCAATCGATAGAAAAGTTGTTCGGCAGTTTAAGGCAGAAGACTATTGGGATGATTTTACTTTTAATTCATTAAATATGCTATTTAATGCGCTAGATGTAAATTTAACAAAAAATCAGGATAAACTTTTATTGTCGCAGGAGCCCAGAATCGAATCTGTTGATGAAGTATTGTCCTTGCCGCAGAGTCTTGAAAAGAGAAATATTCTAAAATTATATCATCAAGGTTTGTCTGTAATGGAGAAAGCGGCTCTTGAAAGTAAAAAACAAGAAGAAGATTTTGCTGTGGATGATTTTACCATTTATCATCAGGATGAATATAAGACGTTGCTTGATGAATTGCGCTGGGGAAAAGAGATATTTTCATCTTTTACCGATGAAAAGGTTGAAAACTGGGCTTATGACATAAATCATGGAGTTGTGTTGGCTCAAGTTATTCCTCTTTATGATGATGTAGAGGAAGAACCAGATGCTTTACAAACTGTGGTTTCTGGTGTTGAGAATTATAAATCAATGTCGAAAGAAGAGCAGCAGTATATTAAAGGTTTGGTAAAGCGTCATTCTGATAGAGTTGTTAAAACGCATAATCAAATTTTAAATGACGGAGTATTTGATCGTGGTTTGTTTGATGATGTGGAAGTTATTCATATGTCGCAACAGCACTATGAAGAAGTTAAAGCTCTAAAAGATAAAGTTATCTTGGCTCGGCAAGATGAAGAGCCTGTTTATAAAAAGTATAGAGCGTTCAGAAAAACACATATGTCTCGGCAGCAATTGCTGATGCAGGCTTTAAAACAGCAACGTTTTTATAATAAATAATAAAAAAAATATAAAAAAGTAAAATTTCTGCTGGACAAGCTCAAAAATATGAATTATAAACCTTCTCGTTGATTGATGCTCGGGTAGCTCAGTTGGTAGAGCAGAGGACTGAAAATCCTCGTGTCGGCGGTTCGATCCCGTCCCCGAGCACCATTAAAAAAAGCCGCTCTTAGATGAGCGGTTTTTTTTATGGTTGCTCGGACCAATCGGGCGGCGCAGACTTGCCCTCTTGGGGACGGGCCCCGCTTTGAAACCTAAGTTTCGCCGAAGGCTATCTTACAATAGCTCGGCGCAACCAAGTTTTCCAAGATGTTGCAGACAAAAACAACCGGAGCAACGGTTGTTTTTGCTTAGCCATCCCAACTCGCACCAAAAGCCGCTCTTAGATGAGCGGTTTTCTGTTTATACATAATTTATGTAGTATTTTTTATAGAGTAAATTGTTGAGAAAATTTTATCATTATAAAATATTTGTAGACGGTTGTTTATTTTAAAAGAATTTTGTTGCATTTAATATTTATTATAGTAACTTTAGTGTAACTTTTTTTGACATCAATTTATGGTTGATTGTCGGTGTGCATAACGGCTTTTGTTAAATGGTGAGTAACATGGAAAAAGTTTATGTAACAAAGTCTTTTCTTCCCCCCGTAGAGGAGTATGAGTTTTATGTTAGGCAGATTTTTGATAGTCATCATTTGACAAATCAAGGAATGCTTTTACAAAAATTTGAAAGGAGTATGTCTTCATTTTTAAATGTTGATCACTTTCAATATGTTACCAATGGTACAGTAGCATTGCAGTTGGCTTTAGATGCTTTAGATATAAAAGATGGCGAGATAATAACGACTCCGTTTTCTTATGTTGCAACAACTTCGAGTATTTTGTGGGAAAGATGTACTCCGGTCTTTGTTGATATAGAACCAAATAATTTTACGATCGATGTTAATAAAATTGAAGAGGCTGTTACTTCAAAGACTAAAGCCATTTTACCAGTCCATGTTTTTGGTTATGCGTGTGATGTTGATGGAATACAGAAAATTGCAGATAAGTATGGTCTAAAAGTCATTTATGATGGTGCACACGCTTTTGCGGCAAAGTATAAGGGACGATCTTTATTGGATTATGGAGATATTTCGACGTGTTCTTTTCATGCTACGAAACTTTTTCATACAGTTGAAGGTGGTGCTTGTATTGTAAAAGATAAAGAAGTTGATAAAAAACTAGGTTTTGCTAAGTGTTTTGGGCATGATTGTGATGAATATTTTAGAATAGGGATTAACGCTAAACAATCTGAATTTCACGCGGCAATGGGATTAGCTAATCTTGTACATTTAGATGAGATATTACAAAAACGTAGGAATATTAGTGAATTATATGATAAATTATTGAATGGGTGTGTGGAAAGGCCTAAAGAGCAAGAAAGTTTAGATTATAACTATGCATATTATCCTGTTCTATTTAAAAATGAGCAAGAGTTGTTGAACGTGTTTGAGGCGTTGAATGCGGAAAATATTTTTCCAAGAAGATATTTTTATCCATCACTTAATAAGCTTTCATATCTTAAGAAATATATGCCTTGTCCGATTTCTGAGGATATTTCTTCTCGTGTGGCTTGCTTACCGTTGTATCCTGATTTAGAAAAGGAATGTATTGTTAAAATTTGTCAGATTATTAAGAAAGCTCAGATGGGAACAAATTAGTTGAAAAGGATATTTTATGAAAGAATTAATTAGAGAAATTTTAAAAGAAGCAATTGATGAATTAAACGAACAGTTAGATGATAATGAGAAGGTAGTGTTTGGTGAAGATACTCGTTTTATAGGTTCTCACGCTTGTATTGATTCAATGGGATTTGTAACATTTATTTCCATTATTGAAGAATTAATTGCAGATAAGATGGGTAAAAATATTCAACTGGTTAATGAAAAAGCATTTTCTCAGAAGCATAGTCCATTTTATTCAATTGAAACATTAGCAAATTATATTGAAACCTTATTGAATGAGAAAGACTGATGGTTATTGTTATTACCGGAACGAGCCGTGGTATCGGGCGTGGGCTAGCCGAATATTATTTGTGTAAAGGTTATACAGTAATTGGGTGTAGTCGTTCGGAGTGTGATTTAAAACATAAAAATTATAAGCATTTTATTGTTGATATGTCAGATGAAAAAGCTATCCTAGCTTTTGCCAATGATGTTCGCAAGCAATTTGGTTATATAGATGCATTAATTAATAATGCTGGGGTTGCATCAATGAATCATTTTATGTTGACGCCTTTAGCTACGGCAAAACGATTGATGGATGTAAATTTTTTTGGTCCATTTTCTGCAATTAGAGCTTTTATTTCGTTATTAAAAAAATCAGAACATCCACGAATTGTTAATTTTTCGACGGTTGCTGTTCCGTTTAATTTAGATGGTGAATTGGCGTATGTTTCATCTAAGGCGGCTGTCGAGGAATTAACGAAAATTCTGGCGAAGGAGTTGGCTGGTTTTAAGATAACAGTTAATGCTGTTGCTCCAACTCCAATTAAAACGGATTTAACAGCAAAAGTTCCAGCGGATAAAATTCAGGCGCTTTTAGATAGACAGGCAATTAAGAGATTTGGAAATTTTGAAGATGTCTATAATGTTATTAATTTTTATTTATTGCCAGAAAGTGATTTTATTACGGGACAGGTTATTTATCTAGGCGGAGTAAGTAAATGAATATAGATTTTTTTAAGCAGAGTATGCTGAAAAATAAAGATGTCATAGCTGTTATTTCAGATGGTGAAAAATATACTTTTACTGAAATCTATAAAAAATATGAAAAATCCGTTGAATTTTTAGAGCAGTTGAATATTCCTGCGGGAAGTGTTGTGTCTTTAAGGGCTGATTTTAAAACTCAATCAATAGCTCTTTTGTTGGCATTGATTGAAAGAGATGCAATTATTGTTCCAATATCTCCGACAATTAAAGAGCCTGGGCGTTATATAGAGATTTCTGAAAGTGAATATTTTTTTGATATTAGTGGAAGCGAAACAATTGTTAAGGCTACGGGTAATGTTGTTAAGCATCCAATGTTGTCTAAATTAAGGGTGGAGA
Source organism: uncultured Alphaproteobacteria bacterium (assembly GCA_944392155.1). Lineage (GTDB taxonomy): Bacteria > Pseudomonadota > Alphaproteobacteria > RF32 > CAG-239 > Scatacola_A. The sequence continues at coordinate 69,557 of CALXVR010000004.1, forward strand.
AAGTTCCTGGTTTGATTTTGTTTTCTTCTGGAACAACAGGAGAGCCTAAGGCGGCGGTGCATGATTTATCTCTTTTGTTAGAGAAATTTAAAAGACCAGGGAAGACGCTGACTACAGTTACTTTTTTATTGTTTGATCATATTGGTGGATTTAATACCATGATGCATACAATAGCAAATGGAGGAACAATTATCACGTTAAAAACTCGTTCTCCTGATGAAGTGTGCTCTTTAATAGAAAAATATAAAATAGAACTTTTACCAACGTCTCCAACATTTATTAACTTGATTTTGCTTAATAAAATGTATGAAAAGTATGATCTATCGTGTTTGAAAATGATGACATATGGTACAGAGCCTATGCCTGAAGCGACATTAAAAGCAATAAATAAAATATTGCCTAATGTTAAATTAAAGCAGACCTATGGTTTATCTGAGATTGGTATTATGCCTACTAAATCAGAGGAAAATACATCTTTGTGGATGAAATTAGGTGGTGATGGTTTTGAAACAAAAATAATTGATGGTATCTTATATGTAAGAGCAAAGTCTGCGATGTTGGGATATTTGAATGCGCCATCCCCCTTTGATGCTGATGGTTGGTTTAATACAAAAGATAAAGTTGAGGTTAAGGGAGATTATATTAAGATTTTAGGAAGAACTACAGACTTGATTAATGTAGGCGGAGAAAAGGTTTATCCAGTAGAAGTTGAAAGTTGTCTTCTTGAGTGTGCAGGTGTTCTTGATGTTCGAGTTTATGGAGAAGATCATCCCCTTATGGGAAAGGTTGTTGCTGCGGAAATAAAAGTATCTGAGGAAAATGATAATAGGGATTTTATAAAAAAGGTAAGAGCTTATTGCAAAGATAAACTCGAAGGTTATAAAATACCCGTAAGGTTTAAGTTGACGACAGAAAATTTATATGGTGATAGGTTTAAAAAGAAACGGTGATTTGATGTCTTTTTTTGAATTTGAAAATGCAAAAGTAGCAGGAATTAGTGTTTGTCTGGGTGAAAATGTATGCTTGTTTGATGAACAGCCTGAATATTATAACAATAATGAGTTACTGTGTCGTAGATTAAAAAAAACGATTGGATTTGGTAAAAGATATGAGGCAGCAGAAAAAACAACAACAGCAGATTTATGTGCAGAGGCAGCTTTAAAACTCATAAAAAGTATGAGATTGGACGTTAATGAAATAGATGCAATTATTTCTGTGACACAAACGCCAGATTATTATATGCCAGGAAATGCACATGTATTACATGAGCGCTTAAATCTTTCTAAGAATTGTTTGGCTTTAGATGTTGAATTAGGTTGTTCAGGGTTTGTTTATGCACTTTTTTTATCCTATTTAATGATTTCGGCAGGAATGAACCGTGTTTTAGTTGTAGCAGGTGATACTTTAAGTAAAGTTATTAACAGAAAAGATCGTTCAGAGGCCCCTTTATTTACAGATTCTGGGAGCGCTTGTATTGTAGAGAGAACTATTCAGAAAACAGAATCATTTTTTTTATTAAAGTCAGATGGTAAAGGTGTGACGAAGATGTTTCAACCTGCCAGTGCTTATAGATGTCCATCTGATGAAAATACAAAAATTGAATACATGGATAGGGATGGAAATATTAGATCCGCAGAAAACTTTTTTATGAATGGTTTAGAGGTATTTAATTTTACGTTGACTGAACAGCCGATGATGTTGCAAGAACTGTTGACAAGAAGTGGTAAAGAGGCTGTGGATGTGGACTATTTTATATTTCATCAAGGTAATAAATATATAGTTGAAACGTTAGCAAAATCTATGAAAATTCCTTTTGATAAAGTTCCATGTTTTTTTCCTGAATATGGAAATCAAAGTTCGGCGTCTATCCCGGGAACAATCTGTGCGCAAGGAATGATGAAAGAAAAATTTTCTTATTCTTTGGTTTTGCAAGGTTTTGGTATAGGATATTCTTGGGGAGGATGCTTCCTCGACATGAGAGATCCTTTGATTCTTCCACCTTTCGTTTATGGAGAAGAAAATGCCTGAGTTTTGCCTTAATAATGTTAGATTGGCGGCGGTTGCAACGGTTGTGCCTCAAACCGAGCTTAAATTAGAAGATGATAAAACTCTGTATGGCGGAAATGAAAAGCAGTTGAAGAGAGTTATGAAATCTTCTGGTTTTGATAAAAGGCGAATTGTTGCGGAAGGAGTTACTACATCTGATTTGTGTCAGCAAGCTGCGGAAAGATTGTTTTTAGAATGCAATGTTAATAAAGAAGAAATTTCTGCTGTTGTTTTTATTACTCAGACACCGGATTATCCAATGCCAGCAACGGCATGTTTGATTGCATATAAACTAGGATTACCGTATACAGTAGCGGCGTTTGATATTAATCAAGGTTGCGCGGGGTTCGTTTATGGGCTATGGGTCGGCGGTTCATTATTAAACAGCACAAAAAAGAAAGTTTTACTATTAATTGGAGATACTCCGAGTAAGTATACTGATATGTTTAGAGATGGCGCAGCGCCAATTTTTGGAGATGCGGGAAGCGCAACGCTTTTAGAATATGATGAAAGTGCTGAGCCAATATATTTTGATATTGGAACTGATGGAAGTAATTTTGATGCAATAATTGCTCAGAATGGAGGTTTTAGGAATCCTCCCCAAAAGGATATGTTTTATAGTAATGGTACTTTTGAATATTTGGCACAAATGGATGGTATGAGAGTTATGGAGTTTACCCTGAATCAAGTGCCTGCGTCAGTAACAAAAGTGCTAAAATATGCTAAAGTAGATAAGTCTGATATAGATTGGTTTGTATTGCATCAAGCAAATAAAATGATTTTAACTAATATTGCTATGGTGGCTGATTTGGACTTAGCTAAAGTTCCTATGCAGACCTTATCAAAATATGGAAATCAAAGTTCAGCATCAATACCCTGTACATTATGCGATTGCTTAAAAAATAATTTAGCGACAGGCGTACATAAATTATTATTTAGTGGCTTTGGAATAGGATTGTGCTGGGCGAGTTGTGTTGTAAGTGTAACAAATCTTTATTGTTCAGCTGTTTATACGTATAAGGAGTAAAAAAATGAAAAGAGCAGAATTTCTTCAGGAAATAATTGATACGGTGGAAATTGAAGACGTTATCAATGAAAATACAGTTTTAGATGATTTGGAAGAGTGGGATTCTCTTGCATCGATTACGACGTTGGCCTTATTTAAGCAGAAATTAGGTTTAAATGTCGGGGCTCAAGAGGTAAAAAAATGTCAAACGGTAAAGGAATTATTAGATTTAGGTGTCGCTAAATATGAATAATGGCGCTTTGGTGTTGGTTGATGGGGCCAGTTCTGGTATTGGTAAAGCAATAGCACTTAAGTTGAATGCATTAGGCGTAAAGGTTATTGCTGTTGCAAGAAATAAATTGAAACTAGAACAAGTTAAGGCGGAGAGTCTATTTCCTGATTTGTTTTTTTGTGAAGAAAAAAATTTAGAAAAAGACGTTTTTCTGTTGCCAGAATGGGTTAAAGGTTTGGTTGAAAAATATGGAAGTTTTTCAGGATATGTTCATGCGGCTGGAGTATTAAATCCTCAGCCGTTGAAGGTTTTAGTTTATGAAGATATTATTCGCGATTTTAATGTAAATTTATTATCGTCTTTGTTTGTAATAAAAGAATTGGTGCGCAAAAAAAATAGACAAGAGAGATTGGATATTGTTTGTGTATCGTCAATTGCTTCAAAGATTGGTAATCCCGGGAGTATAGCATATGGAATGTCAAAAGCAGCTTTAAATAATATGGTATCTTCTGTTGCTCAGGAAGTTGGAGGAAGGCAATTGCGTATTAATGCTGTTTGTCCAGGAGGAACGAAGACATCTATGGCGGAATCTTATAGTGAAAAACTTCCCTATGATTATTTGCAAAGATGCAGAGAAAAAAATGTTTTTCACGAAGATGGAATGCCTGAGCGTATAGCTGATGTTGTTTGTTATTTGCTTTCGGATGAATCTTATTGGATACAAGGTCAATGTATTACCGTTGATGGAGGAGAGACTTTATCATGAGATTAGTTATAATGCAGCCGTATTTTTTTCCATACTTGGGGTATTGGCAAATGGTCAATGCAGCGAACAATTTTGTTATTTATGATGATGTGAATTACATAAAAAACGGTTGGATTAATAGAAATAATTTATTGTCGAATGGCGAAGCTCATTTGTTTACGTTGGCATTGGATAAGGCATCGCCGTTTAAAAAAATCAATGAAACTTTTATAAAGCAGGATGCTGAGAATAGAAATAAGGTTTTGAGTTTTATCAGAAATTCATATTTGAAAGCGCCTTATTTCAAAGATGTTTTTCCGTTAATCGAGGAGATTGTTTCTTATTCTGAAAATAATTTGGCTCTTTATCTTGAAAATCATTTTCGTAAGATTTTTAATTATTTGGGAATTACAACAAATATTATTATTTCATCAAAAATAGATAAAAATAATGAACTACGTGCTCAAGATAAAGTTTTAGAAATATGTCGCATTTTAGGAGCCAAGCAGTATATAAATGCTATCGGCGGACAAGATTTGTATAGTAAAGAAGATTTTGCTAAAAAAGGTATTGCTCTTAATTTTATTAAAATGCGTCAACATTCATATTCCCAGTTTAAAAATGAGTTTGTTTCCAATTTGTCAATCATTGATGTTATGATGTTTAACAGTAAAGAAGAAATAAAACCTTTATTAGAAGAATATGATTTGGTGTAGCTATGGAAAAAATAATTTTATTTGGAACGGGACAGATGGCGCAGGTCGTTGAGTATTATATAAAGAAAGATAATGCTTTTGAGATTTGTGCTTACTGTATGGATAAAAATTATATTAAAGAAGATACATTTCATGGAAAGCCGGTGGTGGCATTTGAAGATGTTGAAAAGAAATTTTCACCAAAAATCTATAAAATGGCTTTGCCTATCAGTTTTAAGCATTTGAATAAATATCGAGAACAAAAATATTTAGCGGCAAAAGCGAAAGGGTATCAATGTGTGAGTTATATTAGCAAAGATGCTTTTTGTGAAACGACAGATATCGGAGAAAATGTATTTATTTTAGGGAGTTGTAGTATATGTCCGTTTGTCCATATTGGTAATAATGTTTTTATGTGGCCTACTACAGCGGTAGGACATCATGTTGTTATAGAAGATAATTGTTTTTTGGCATCGCCGAAGTTGTCTGGTTGTGTAACAGTTCGTCGTAACTGTTTTCTCGGAACTAATGCAACTGTAGCTGATACTTTAGAAATTGGTGAATATTGTATTGTTGGTAGTGGTGTGACTGTTACAAAATCAATTAAAAATGGGACAGTTTTAGGAATGAGAAAGCCCCAACCTATGCCATTAAAAAGTTGGGAAATGGAAGATTTATTAGGGTAGAAAGGAAAAAATATGAAATGGGAAAAGAAAGGCTTTATTTATAATACAGCAGGAGATCACGATTGGAATCGTACTTATGCTTGTGGTCCAACAGTTTTAGTTGTTTCAGATAAAGTTTGGCGTATTTATTTTGATAGCCGAGATGATTATAATCATAGTCGTCCTACATATATTGATGTTGAAGCTGGTAATCCTAAAAATATTTTATATGTGCATGATAGACCTCTTTTAGATCTAGGAAAAATTGGTACATTTGATGATAGTGGTATTACTATTTCAACGATATTAAAAGTCGGAGATGAAGTTTGGATGTATTATTTAGGTTGGACGGTAAGAAATACGGTCTCTTATCATAACTCGACTGGTTTGGCAATTTCTAAAGATGGCGGGAAAACATTTCAAAAATTTTCGGAAGGACCGTTACTTAGTCCAAATTGGAAACATCCATATTGTAATGGAGCTGTTGATGTTATGCAAGATGGCAGTGTATGGCGTATGTGGTATACTCATTTTGTTGAGTGGCGTGTATATAGTAAGCATCCAGAGCCTTTATATAACATAGCTTATGCAGAGTCTAAAAATGGAATAGATTGGGATCGTCCAGATATAATTTCTGTTGATTTTATTGATAATCAAAAAGGAGGAATTGCTCGTCCAAGTGTGATTAAGGAAAATGGCGTTTATAGAATGTGGTATACATATCGTGGGGCTGCAGATTATCGTACAAATAAAGCTCATAGTTATCGTATCGGTTATGCGGAATCAACAGATGGAAAAGTTTTTAAACGTATGGATGAGCAATTTAACTTGCAGCCTTCTGATACCGGATGGGATTCAATTATGATGACATATCCTTATGTTTTAAAGTATATGGGTAAGTATTTTATGTTTTATAATGGTAATGGTTTTGGAGAATCTGGATTTGGCTATGCCATAGGGGAAGAATAATGAATAAAACTGATGAATTTCGAGTTTCGGTTTGTATGGTTACCTATAATCAAGAAAAATATATTGCTCAAGCTATAGAGAGTGTCTTGTTGCAAAAAACTAATTTTAAGTTTCAATTGCTTATTGGTGATGATGCATCTACTGATGGTACAACGGAAATTGTTAGGCAATATGCTGAAAAATATCCTGATATTGTCAAACCAATTTTTCATGAGAAAAATATTGGTGCGGCTAATAATTCTATAGGTTTATATAATTGTGCTAGAACAGAGTATGTCGCAATTTGTGACGGAGATGATTATTGGATTGATGATCAAAAGCTTCAAAAACAAATAGATTTTTTAGACAAACATAAAGATTATAGCATATGTTTTACGAAAGTAAGAATGTTCTATGAGGATAATCCTGATCAAGAGGAGATTATTCCAGATGAAAATATAGCACAAAGAAGGAATTATTTAACCGCAGTGGATTTATTGGGATATAATTTTATTACGCCAGTTTCTGTTGTTTGGCGTTGGAAATTTAGAAATGGACTTCCTGAATGGTATAATGAGCATTTAACACCTGGGGATTTGTGTATGAATCTTATTCATGCTAGAGATGGTAAGATTGGGCTACTAGATGAAGTTACTTCAGCATATAGACGGCAAAAAAATGGTATATGGTATATAACAGTTCAGAATTATGGAAATGTTTATAAAAAATATGGTTTTGATATGTTGGAGATGATAAAGGCTATTAGAAAATATTACGATGGTCGATATCTGAAGGCAACAGATATTTATGTAAAAAATATTTTTAATTCTCTTTTGGATGATGCTCTTTCTTCTGGTGATTTTAGTTATTATGCAAATGTTGTGAAAAAATATAGAGGGCTGTATGATTCTGTGTTTAATAATGTTGAAATTAAAAAGCGTAAGAATTTTCGTCAGAAGTTTGTGAATTTTATTGCGTTATGTTTGTTCCTAACTAAGCCCTATAAATAGGAAATATAATATGAATGTTAAGTTAACAGTTGTTTGTGTTACATATAATCATGAAAAATATATAGCTCAAGCTTTGGATGGTATTGTTAAACAAAAAACAAATTTTTCTTTTGAGGTTTTAGTTGGAGATGATGCTTCTACGGATAAAACTCAAGATATTATTCGGCAATATGCAGAAAAGTATCCTGGTATTGTAAAACCAATTTTAAGAAAAAAAAATATCGGAGCGGCTGCCAATTCTTTTGATTTATATTCTAGGGTTAAAACATTATATGTTGCAATTTGTGATGGGGATGATTATTGGGTCGATGAGTATAAATTACAAAAGCAAGTAGATTTTTTAGATGAACATCCAGACTATACGGTTTGTTTCCATCCTGTTAAGGTTGTGAGGGAGGATAAAAG